>JBDREF010000377.1:0-60735 GCA_043820045.1 Planctomycetota bacterium
CCCACTTGTCCAATAACTTTGAGATTATGACCCACAAGAGGCGAAAACCGGCAGTAAATCTTGGGTGAGGGTCATTTTTCTCAAGGATTCGCTGCTTACAGACAGATACTTGGCTCTCTGCTGTCAGCAGTCTGGCCGCCAGCACTGCCCTGGAACAAAGGATAGCCTGCAGAAAACTCATGCCGTAGCGAAACATTTCACAAGCACAAACAAGATGATGATATAGGTTCGTTATAAGGTTTTTTATCGTGTTCATGCCACAAGGATAATACAATTAGCTACCTGTGGCAAGTGCGCATAAGTCTTTTATTGACAAAAGGGACGGAGTTTTTCGGATGGACAGGTTCGTTTCATACCTACGACCTGTTAAATTGGGCAAGGTCTCAGGTTCGTAACGGGTAAAATCGACCTCATAAAAAAAAGAGATAACTCCTTAGTAAATATAAAGTTACTAAAAAGTTATCTTTAAAGGGCAATAGCGGGGGGAGGATTCGAACCTCCGACCTCCGGGTTATGGGCCCGACGAGCTACCAGACTGCTCTACCCCGCGATCATTAACACATATTTTCTACTTTTCAAACTACAGAGAACAGCGAGACGCTACTCAACACCATAAAAGCTAAAATACCACAAAAAGTATAGCTCATCAACAACAAAATAACTATATAAAACTACAAATTCCGGCGAATCTCGCCAGCAATAACCTCGGCCTTCCCCTCTTCATACTTGTAAGATGGCCAGCGGTTGAACACGCCGTCGCCGGCTATGCGAGGGATAATGTGAAAATGCAAGTGCCCGATGAGCTGGCCGGCCGCTCCGCCGTTGTTGCACAATATATTATAGCCGTCGGAACTCATCGCCGCTGCAACAGCGCCTGCAATTCTGCCGAGACGCGATGAGACCTGACCTAAAAGCGCAGCCGGACAAGCATGCAATTTTTCAAAGTGCTGCTTTGGAATCACCAGAGTATGGCCGTCGCTTATAGGGCCTATATCCAAAAAAGCAAGAACGACGTCGTCTTCGTAAATCTTTGTAACCGGTATTTTTCCAGCTACCATTTTGCAAAAGAGACAGTCGTCTGCATTCATCGCAACCTCACCCTGCAATGCACAGGTTACTGTTCTCAGCTGTTCTTGTCTTCGGAGTCCTGAGCTTCGGTAGTTTCTTGCAGCTCCACGGCTGCCTCCTCGGCCCGAACAACCGTCTGGCCTTCGAGTACGGTTTCCTTTGCTTTCTTACGCGAGCGTTTTCTGGTCTGCTTTACCGAACTCTCGTCAGCACCTACAAGCTGCAGCAGGACAAGTTGGCCGTTGTCGCCAAGCCTTCGCAGAGAAAGCCGGATGATTCTCGTATAGCCGCCCGGCCTGTCAAGGTACCTGGGGCCGATTTCGCTGAACAGTTTTCCAACCACGGTGCCTTTTCTAACAGCGCCGCCCTCTTCATGCTCTACGATATCTCTATTTCCAAGCAGCGAGATAGCCCGGCGTCTGGCTGCCAACGTACCCTGCTTGGCAAGGGTAATCAATTTCTCCGCAAAAGGCTTCACCTCTTTGGCTTTCTCTATCGTGGTCGAAATCGTTTCGTGCTCGATGAGCGAAGCAACCAGATTTCGGCGCATAGCCAGACGATGCTCTCTTGTTCGACTTAACTGACGCCCTGCTACTCTGTGACGCATATACCTGAACTCCTCTTATTTCTATACATCTGTCATGCCTAAAGACAGGCCAATGTCGGCAAGTTTCCTCTTGATTTCCCGCAGAGAAGTCTTGCCGAAGCTGCGTATCTTTAGCAAGTCGCCTTCTGTCATTCTCGCCAACTGGCCGACAGTTTCGGTTTTTGCCGACTCGAGACAGTTGCTTGCCCTCACAGAGAGTTCCAACTCCTGAATAGGCATATTCAATTTTTGGGCCTGTTCCTCATCTATAGCCTGTTCCTCCGGCTCTGCTTCCGCGATTTGGGAACTGGCTACGGTCTCCTCCCCAAGCCTGAAATACTGAACGAACGGGTTGACATGCTTTCGCAGGATCTTGGCGGCCTCGACCAGCGCCATCTCGGGCGCGATTGTTCCGTTAGTCCATATCTCCAGAATCAGCCTGTCATAGTTGGTCCGCTGCCCTACCCGGGTATCTTCGGTCACATAACGCACTCTCGTAACCGGCGAATACACGGTATCGAGCATTATCCTTCCGATTTCCTGATCGAATCTGTCTCCTGCGGCGATTCGCTCGGAAGCCGGGATATAGCCACGGCCGTTATCGACTACCATTTCCATTTCGAACTTCATTTTTTCCGTCAGGGTAGCCAGAACCAGATCCTTGTTGATTACCTCGATGGCCGGGTCGGCAACAATATCGCCAGCCGTTACAGGGCCGGCCTTACTTGCCGATACGGTCATTGTCTTGGGCCCCTTCTCATGGAGTCGGATCACAAGACTCTTAACGTTCAAAACGATATCGGTAACATCCTCCATCACCCCATTTATCGAGCTGAATTCATGGTCGACGCCCGCTATCTTGATGGACGTTACAGCGCTGCCTTCCAGAGAGGAAAGCAGTATGCGTCTTAGGCTGTTGCCGATCGTAGTACCGAAACCGCGCTCAAAAGGCTCGATAAAGAATCGACCGTACTTATCACTCGATACCATCGTGTCTCGTTCAACACGAGTCGGCAACTCCAAACCACGCCATGTAACTCGCATATAGGTCTCCTATATTAGCTTTGAGTTATAAATCTTTGAGTTAACTGGGCCTGCTCAAAACTCAACGCCGAAAACAAAGATTTTGCAGGACCCCAATAAAAAACCTAAGCCTATTGTGTTTCTATCTCGAGCAGAACTCAACTACCAACTGTTCCTCGACGGGAATCTGAACGTCTTCTCGAGTCGGCAATGCAACAATAGTAGCTTCGGGTTTTTCCCGGGCCAACTGCAACCAGTTCTGTGTTGTAAAGTTTGAGTTGGTATCCAACTGTTCCTTTACATGTTTGAGACTCTTTTCAGATTTCTTTACTGTTATCTTCTCGCCTATTTTCGTTGTATAGTCGCTGGTGTTCACCTTGCGCCCGTTTACATATATATGGCCGTGAGCAACTAGCTGTCTCGCAGCTTTGCGTGACGGCGCAAAATTCAGTTTATATACCACATTGTCCAAGCGTCTCTCCAGCAACTGCAGTAGTGTCTCGCCGGTATTGCCCTTCATCCGCTCGGCTCTGCGAAAACATCGCACAAACTGCCGCTCCATGAGTCCGTAATACCTTTTGATCTTCTGCTTTTCTCGCAGTCTGACGCCGTATTCGCTTATCCTGCCTCTGCGCCATCCGTGCATGCCTGGGGCCAGATTACGTTGCTTCTTCTCAACCGGACACTTGGCCGTCTCGCACCTGATGCCCTTGAGCATAAGCTTCATTCCTTCGCGACGGCAGTGTTTACAAGATGAACCTAAATAACGTCCCATCTTCTTTATCTATCTCCAGAAAAGTCTCTTGGATATTGGTACCTTATACTCTTCTTCTCTTTGGCGGCCTGCAGCCATTGTGCGGCAACGGCGTAACATCCTCTATCGATGAGATACGCAATCCCGCCTGCTGCAGTGCCGAAATGGCGGATTCGCGACCCGAACCGGGCCCCTTGACTCTGATCTCAACTTCGCGTACGCCGTTACGCATGGCGGCACTTGCACAGCGTTGTGCAGCCCGTTGAGCGGCAAAAGGCGTGCTCTTGCGCGAGCCCTTGAAACCTACGCACCCGGACGAGCCCGAACTCACCGCATTGCCGTCCATATCCGTAATGGTAATCAACGTATTGTTGAATGTAGCCTTGATGTGAACAATAGCCCTGACAACATTCTTTCTTACTTTTCGCTTTGTCTTCTTTGCCATTATTTCTCTCGTATTGTTCTTCTATTGCAAACAACTAAGCCCTTATCACCTTTCCTTCACACCCTTCTTGCCCGCAACTGTCTTTCTCGGGCCTTTGCGTGTGCGTGCATTGCTCTGAGTACACTGTCCGCGAACGGGCAGACCCCTTCTGTGGCGGGTGCCTCTGTAACAGTTTATATCGCGCAACCGAGCGATGTTCTGAGCAACCTGCCTGCGAAGCTGACCTTCTACAATGTAGTTGCGGTCGATAATCTGCGTTATTTTACTTAGCTCGTCTTCGGTAAGCTTGGCGGCTTTCGCGCTCGTATCGATTCCGGCTTCCTTCAATATCTGCTTCGAGGTGCATTTACCTATACCGGCAATGTAGGTCAATGCAATCCATATCGACCTGTCATTGGGAATATCAACACCGACTATACGCGGCATATCAGCTCCTTTTCGTATCTGGCTTCACGTCTGGTCTTCAACACAAGACTATCCCTGTCGCTGTTTATGTCGCGGGTCAGTACAAATCACCCGCACAACACCTTTGCGGCGAACAATCTTGCAGTTTTCACATATACGTTTTACAGAACTTCTTACTTTCATTTACCATACCTGCTTTTACGCTAACGGTTCGCGCCTGAATACGGCAACGGTTTGCCGCAAACAAGCCGTTATTAATGCCGGAGCACTATTCGGCCCCTGTTTAAGTCGTACGGCGACATTTCAACTACGACCGTGTCGCCCGGCAAAATCCGAATAAAATGCATGCGCATCTTGCCGGAAACATGCGCCAAGACCTTGTGGCCGTTCTCCAATTCCACTTTGAACATCGCATTCGGCAAAGCATCGGTCACTTTGGCTTGCAGTCTTATTGTGTCCTTCTTTGCCATTTCTTCCTGTTTCGCAACTCACAACCTTTTATTCGTTCGAGCCACTCTTTACACTTGTTTTCTGGTCAGGACTTCACACCCATCTTCCACTATTGCGATAGTGTGTTCAAAATGTGCCGAACATTTCCCGTCTCTCGTCACCACAGTCCATCCGTTCCTGAGAGTCCTGACGGCACTGGAGCCGGCGTTAATCATTGGCTCGACGGCCAAAACCATCCCTTCGGCCAACACTATATCGTTCGACAGCAAGTCATTGCTGACAAAGTTCGGCACCCTCGGTTCTTCGTGCATTTTCGTGCCGATACCGTGCCCGACAAAGTCTTTCACCACTGAAAAACCGGCGGATTCGGCACATTGCTGCATTGCAGCAGCCACCTGACTCCACCTGACAGTCGGTGCAGATTTTTCAATTGCTATGTTAAGAACACACTTTGTTACGTCAATCAGTCGACGCCGGTCATCAGCGACTTCACCGATGGCAACAGTTAAAGCGGCGTCGGCGCAATAGCCGTTGAGTCTAACGCCAAAGTCGATACTCAGGATATCACCATCACTGAGTTCCGTGCTCTCAGAAGGAATCCCGTGAACGACTTCATCGTTTACCGAGGCGCAAATCGCACCTGGAAACGGGATACGCGACATCGGAGCACGAACCCCCTTAAACAGGGCCTTCGCTCCGGCATCGGCAACCATCTGCAACGCTACCTCGTCAAGCCGGCCGGTAGTCATGCCCGGCTCTGCGATCTCCTTTAGTTTTGAAAGAACATCTGCTACAACGGCACCTGCCTTACCCATCAACTCAATTTCTCTTCGACTTCGAAGCGTTATAGCCATTTAATCTCGTATCTCGTCGCCCGTACCTCGTGATCCGATACAGCATCAACCACTCAAACCTTAACGAGGTTGTCCAGCTTCTCGAACACAGAAACCTTCACCTCGTCGGCATCTCTGTTGGCATCGAAGTCATAAACAGTGCCGTTGTTCCTGTAGTAGTCAACCAACGGCTCTGTCTGCCGGTGGTAGGTTTCAAGACGATTGGCCACCACATCCGGGTTGTCATCAGGCCTTTGGACCAGCTCTCTGCCGTCTTCATCGCATATACCTTCAGTTTTTGGTTTCAGATTCTCAATATGGTAAACTGCTCCACACTGAGGACAACTTCTTCTTCCGGTCATTCTCGCTTCTATTACCCTGTCATCCACCTCGAGATTCAAGACGGCATCTATATTCTGCGATCTTTCATCCAACGCTTCGTCAAGTGCTATGGCCTGGTTGACCGTTCTTGGAAAGCCATCCAGCACGAAGCCGGCGGCCGGAGCTTCTTCTATCGCTGTCGCCATCATCTCTATTATGATTCCGTCGGGTACCAAGGCCCCTGAATCCATATAGCTCTGGGCTTCTTTCCCCAATTCCGTACCGGCAGCTCGTTCCCGTCGCAGGATATCTCCGCTCGACAGATGAAGCAGACTGTATTGAGCTACAATGTTCTTGCACTGCGTTCCCTTACCTGCACCCGGAGCACCTAACAATACTATCCTCATGCATACGCTCCTTTTATCCTGCCGGCACCGCTGAAGCCTTCATAGCTGCGCATCAGGAGGTTAGCTTCGATTTTCTGCACGAGATCGAGCGAGACGCTGACGACTATCAACAAACCCGTACCACCCAGAAAATGTGCCACAGTCGGTTCAATGCCAAGCAAGACGATAATAAGGGATGGAACAACCGCAATAATTGCCAAAAACGAAGCGCCGAAGTAGGTGATTCTGGTCATCACCGTTTCCAGATATTCCGCAGTTCGACGCCCGGGGCGAAGCCCGGGTATGAAACTTCCCGAATCACGCAGGTTTTTGGCCATTTCCTTGGGCTGAAACTGAACCGTCACCCAGAAATACGCAAACAGGAATATCAACAGCATATACAGGACGTTGTACGTATAAGCACGGAAGCTCAGAGCGTCGTACAGAGTCTGCAGGATTGCCGAACTGTTCAGGCGTTCAACTTGCAGAAGCTGGCCGATTATGATTGGCGGAAACATCATGAAGCTCGATGCGAAGATTATGGGCATAACCCCGCCGTGATTGACGCGAAGCGGCAGGTAGTGTCTCTGGCCGCCGTACATTCTGCGGCCGCGCATCTGCTTTGCTTGCTGGATAGGTATTCGCCGCTGGCCCTGCGTTATCAATATCGCTCCGGCAACAACGAAAACGAACGCCGCCAAGAGGAATAATATCTTTGCAGGCCCGACACTGCCGGCTGAGGCACCCACCTTGAAATCGACGTTCTGCCAAAGCGTCTGGACTGCCCACGGCATTCTGGAGACAATGCCGGCCATGATTATCAAACTAATGCCGTTTCCTATGCCATATTCGTCTATCTGCTCGCCCAGCCACATCAGGAAGATAGTGCCCGCCGACATGCCGACAACGCCCATTATCAAGGCCCGACGTTCCATACCGGCATAGATCATGCCCTGCCCGCCCAGCAGCTTCATAAACATTATCGATTGAATGACGCATATCAGCACGGTCAAATACCGCGTGTACTCCTGTATTTTCTTGTGGCCGGTTTGGCCTTCCTGGCGCAACTTCTTCAGCGCCGGAACGACTTCCCCCAGGAGCATCAGAATAATAGACGCCGTAATATAGGGCATGATTCCAAGTCCGAACAAACTGCTTTGGTCCAGCCTGCCGCCAGTGAACATTTGCATCATTTCGGCGGCCCTGCCCAGCGGAGTCTCCGACTGCGTTGTGGCTTCGGCAACGGCTTTGAAGTCAAAGCCGGGAACGGAAATGTGGAATCCTATCCTGTAAATTACCAGCAGCGCCACAGTAAAAATGATCTTGTTGCGCAGATCCTGAACCCTGAATATGTTGACTACTGTTCCAAGCATTATTTCATGTCTCGCATTTTCTGTTTTGCGTTCCTTTTCGCATGTTACGACGCACGAACGACGATCATATTACCTCTGCCGTGCCGCCGATAGCGGATATCTTCTGCTCGGCGGCCTTACTGAACTTGTGGGCAGTAACCTGGAGTCTTTTCGTCAGATCTCCCTTTGCGAGAATCTTCACTGTGCTTTTGTCGCTGTCAATCAGTCCGGCGTCAGACAGTTGTCCCAGACCGATA
Source organism: Planctomycetota bacterium (assembly GCA_043820045.1). Lineage (GTDB taxonomy): Bacteria > Planctomycetota > Phycisphaerae > Sedimentisphaerales > Anaerobacaceae > JBDREF01. The sequence continues at coordinate 7,881 of JBDREF010000377.1, forward strand.
GAGGCCCCGTCCTCAAACATTTCCAGTTGCCAGACATTGACAATTTCATAGCGCATTGCAAAATTCTTATTGTTAAAGCCGCGCTTAGGCAACCGGCGAAACAGCGGCATTTGTCCGCCCTCGCTCAGCGAGATCGACTTCGCACCCGCTCTGCTACCCGCACCTTTGTGGCCTCGACCACTGGTTTTGCCATGGCCGCTGCCGGTGCCCCGGCCAACACGGCGGCGACGTGTATGTCTGCCTGCAATAGAAGTTATTTCATGATTTAACATTCAAATCACCCAAATATCAATCGGCAATTGTTAGACGTTAACGGCCACACCGCGAAGAGATTCAACCATTTCCTTGTTGCGTAATCTCAACAATCCGTCCAGTGTGGCTTTTACAACATTCTTAGCAGAAGTGCTTCCATAAACTTTCGTAAGAACATCCTGCACGCCGGCGTATTCAAGCACGGCTCTGGCACTGGAACTGGCGATAACTCCCGTGCCCGGGCTAGCCGGAACCAATGCTATCTTCGTGGCTCCGTACTTGCCATTGACCTTGTGTGGAATCGTTCGCCCCGCCAAAGCTACCCTATGCAACGCTTTCTTCGCATCCTTGACACCCTTCTCGACCGCCCGCGGGACCTCATTAGCCTTGCCATAACCGACACCCACAGTACTCGTGCGGTCGCCAACCACAACTAATGCCGCAAAGCTGAATCGCCGACCACCCTTGACCACTTTGGAACAGCGATATATTTTCACAACCGTGTCTTCCAGGGGTCTATCTTCCGGGTCCGATGCTCTAATCCCGCCGGGAATTCGCACTAAAGGCGCCGAACTTCCTTCCAGGCTCACACTTGTAACGGGTTTAACAGGTTCCACTGCCAATTTTTTCTCCAAGCTCTATCGTTATTCTTCTCAAAAAACCAGCCCGGCTTGCCTTGCTGCCTCAGCCAGGGCCTTGACTCGGCCATGAAATCTATATCGATTTCTGTCAAAGCAAACACACTTGATGCCGACACCGAGCGCCTGCTTCGCGATTGCTTCTCCCACGACTTGCGCAGCTTTAATGCCGCCACCGTTGGGGACCTGGTCTCGCAGACTTTTTGTCTTTGTACTTGCCGACGCGAGCGTCGCTCCGGCGGTATCGTCTATAACCTGAGCGTAAATATGTCTGTTCGAACGAAACACCGACAAGCGGGGCCTGTCCGGCGTCCCGGAAACCTTCTTGCGAACGTGATACTTGCGCCTGAGTGCGGCTTGTCTTAATCTATCAGTGCTCAATTCTTAGATTCCCAAATTATCGATTCGAAATGCCTACGCAGCGCCCGAAGCAAATGCCTTGCCAGCTTTATGTCGCACTTGCTCATCGGCATAACGGATGCCCTTTCCTTTATAAGGCTCGGGCGGCCTTATTTTTCGTATATCTGCAGCAACCTGCCCCAGAACAGCCTTGTCTATCGACGAGAGCGTAAACTTTGCAGGAACATCATTGCCTCTGGTCGCACCGGTTTCGATGACTACTTTCACGCCCTTCGGTACTGTACGGTCTACAGGATGGCAGAAGCCGACCTGAAAGAGCAGCTTATCGCCCTGCTCTTTGACGCTATAGCCGGTACCGTAGATCTCCAGCTTTCTTTCAAAGCCCTTGCTGACACCCGTGACCATATTGGCAATCAGGGCGCGCATGGTACCATGAAGTTGTTTGTTCTGGCGGTCCTGAGGGCGATCATTCTCAACGAATATCTCCCCGGCCGAATCGTCAACCCTTACTTTTATTCTCGGATGACAATCCATCTCGAGCTGGCCGAGCGGACCTGAGACCTTTATACGCTGCCCCTTAAGCTCCAGCTTGACGCCCTGGGGGATAACTATAGTTTTATTTCCGATGCGACTCATTAGCTAACCACACAAAGTATCTCGCCGCCGACTTTGGCTTCACGGCAGCTTCTATCACTCATTACGCCTTTACTTGTCGAAACGATCGCTATACCCATGCCGCCCAGCACAACAGGCAGCTTATCAACGGGCGAATATACCCTGCGGCCGGGCTTACTTGTCCTCGTGACTTCGTCTATGATAGATCGCCCGTCCAAGTCATACTTCAGTGTAATCCTCAACACACCCTGTTTGCCGTCGTCAATGCGGTCGTAATTCTCGATGTAGCCTTCCTTTTTCAAAACGGCAGCAATGCCTTCGCAGATTTTTGAAGCCTTGATATTAGCCTGGGCCTTGTCCGCTCGCGCGGCATTGCGAATTCTCGTCAGCATATCAGCTATAGGGTCACTCAAACTCATAATTTCTTATCTCGTATGTCGTAAACCGTTGTTTTCAAGTTACAGTCTGCACTCCGTGCATATCGCTCTCTACCAACTGGCTTTTCTTACGCCCGGTATTTTTCCTTCATTCGCCAAAGTTCTAAAGCAGATTCGACAGATCTTGAACTTGCGGTAAACCGCCCTGCTCCTGCCGCACAACTGGCAACGTGTATACTGCCTGACACGAAATTTCTGTTTCTTCTCTGCCTTGTTTTCCAGCGCTTTAGTTGACATTCACACGCTCCAAATTCTTTTCCTGCCCCTAGCCCTACTATTCGGGCCTCTTGAACGGCATACCAAACAGCTCAAGCAGCTTCCTCGCTTCATCGTCGCTTCTGGCCGTCGTCACAAACGTTATATTCATACCCTGCTGAAACTCAATCTTAGCAGCGTTGATTTCGGGAAAAACACTCTGTTCGGTCAAACCCATCGAATAATTGCCCCTGCCGTCGAAGCCTTTTTCGTTTAGTCCGCGAAAGTCTCTAACGCGCGGGATTGCAAGATTGATGAGTCGATCCATGAATTCATACATTCTCACGCCGCGAAGAGTGACCTTCAAACCGGTTTTCATCCCTTCACGAACCTTGAAATTCGAGACGCTTTTCTTCGCGGTGCAGACCGCAGGCATCTGGCCCGAAATCATCGTCAAGTCCTTCTTGGCCGGTTCCAGGTACTTCTTGTCCAGTGCCGCTTTGCCCACACCCATCGAGATAACAACCTTCTGCATCCGCGGGACAGCCATAGGATTTTTGTAACTGAACTCTTTTTTCAGTTCCGGGGCTACCTTCGAGTTATACAAATCTTTCAAACGTACCATATCTCATCCTGCAGCCGCACGGCAAACCGGGCAGCCGCCCACCACGAACCTATTTTGCCTTTCTAACAATGCCGATTTCAGTACCGTCGGCAGCCACGCGTTTCTTGACGCCTTTTTCGGTCACCTCGAAACGAACCCTGGTGCCTTTCGAGCTTTTCGGGCTCACCGGCAAAACATTGCTTATGTGAATCGGCCGCTCAACGTTGATCCGTCCTCCCTGTGGATTCTTGCGCGAAGGCCGGACGTGTTTCTTGGCTATATTGTGGCCTTGAACCACTACACTGTTCTTGCTCGGCATCACACGCAACACCCTGCCGGTGGCGCCCTTGTGATCGCCGGTTATGATTTGTACTATGTCACCTTTTTTTATGTGCAGAGCCATCAGATCCTATCTCGAACAATCGCATCCCGCTTAAAGCGCCGCGAAACGCATTCCTTTGTTTACACTACCTCACCTGCCAACGAGATGATTTTCATATAGTTCTTCTCGCGAAGCTCACGTGCCACCGCACCGAAGATTCTTGTCCCGATCGGATTGCCGTCACCGTCAATCATCACTGCGGCATTGCTGTCAAATCGCACATAGCTGCCGTCCGAACGCCGAACAGGGCACTTAGTGCGGATAATGACGCATTTGTGCACCTTTTTGTCGTCCAGTTGGCAGCTCGGCAAAGAATTCTTTATCGCAACACAGACGATATCTCCCACGCCGGCAACGGGCCTGGTGAACTTGCCTCGGGACCCGCATTTGCCAAGAACCTTAATACACAAGGCCGACTTGACACCCGAGTTGTCGGCTATATCCAACATTGTTTCCTGCTGAATCATTGTCCCTTATCTCAATTCATGCCTGGCTTGCTTTTTGTACAACCTTCACAAGGCGCCAATTCTTGGTTTTGCTGCGAGGCCTGCATTCAGCAATTTCAATAACATCACCAACAGCACTGTGATTATGTTCGTCGTGCACGGCCAGTTTTGTTCTGCGCTTCATGTACTTGCCGTACTTGGGATGTTTGACCTTGTAATCAATAGCGACTCTGACGCTCTTGTTGCCGCTATTGCTTATGACCACACCGGTTAACGTTCTTAATTTTCGATCCTGCATATCTAATTTTCCGGTCAACAACAACCTATAGACCAATCCGTCATTTACTCTGGTGTATTATGGTTTTAATCCTGGCAATATCACGCCTCACATTAGTTACGGCCTTGGAGTTCTCCAGTTTCTCAGTCACCGCCTGAGAGCGCAAATCGAACAAATGCCTCTCCATCTCTTCAAGTTTGCCGTCAAGCTCGTCAGGACTCATTTCTCGGTAATGCTGCGCTTTCATCTCAATGTTCCCACTTACAGCGAATGCCTTCGCTTAATAAACCTGCATCTGATAGGCATTTTATGCGCGACCCTGACCAGAGCCTGCTTTGCCACGTCTTCATCCACACCGCCGATTTCAAAGCAAACCTGCCCGGGCCTGACTCTCGCAACCCAAAATTCAGGCTCGCCCTTGCCCTTGCCCATTCGTGTTTCCAACGGCTTGGAACTTACCGGTTTGTGCGGAAACAACCTTATATAGACTTTGCCTTCACGATGCAAGAAATGAGTTGCCGCAACTCGGCCGGCTTCAATGTGCCGCGCGGTTATCCAGCTACTTTCCAAAGCCTGCAGCCCGTATTCGCCAAACGCGACAAAGTTGCTTCGAGACGCGTTGCCTTTCATCTTGCCGCGTTGGCTCTTACGGTGCTTGACTCTTTTCGGCATCATTGCCATTTTTTTCGACCTTTGTAAAAACTGTACTCAAGAAACTTTCGTCAGCGAAAATGCCCGTTTTCAATTCGTTTCCGCGTTGCTCGATTCGCCTGCTGCAGGCCCTGCCTGTGCCGGCGCAACATTAGCTTCACGGCCGCCGCTTCTCTCCGCTCTCTGAGAAGACCCCGGACCATCCTGGCCCCTCATCCCCGGCCCGATACGTCTTGGCGGACGACGACGCGGACGATAATTGCTTTGAACTGTCTCCTCGCCAAATTTGCCCTTGTAAATCCACACCTTAATGCCGACTGTTCCATATGTCGTCATAGCAGTCGACGTCGCGTAATCAACATTTGCGTCCAGCGTATGCAGCGGGATACTGCCGAGCTTCTGCGTTTCCCTCCGGGCCATTTCCGAACCTGCCAGCCGGCCCGAACAGATGATCTTGACGCCCTTAGCGCCGGCGTTCATCGCCGCTTCGCAATACTGCTTCATCATGCGCCTGAACGAGGCTCTCTTACCTAGTTGCTCGGCAATTGCCTGACCCACCAAATTGGCATTAAGATCAGGCTCTTTTATCTCGATAACATTGACATTAATCTTTCGACCCGTCAACGCCTCAAGCTCTTCCCTCAACTTGTCCACCTCGCCGCCCCTGGGACCGATCACCACGCCGGGCCGGGCGCTGTGCAACGTCACCTTCACCTCGTTGCGAGTCCGTATGATTTCAGTCTTCGCGACCGCACCTTTAGGCATACGACGGTTGAATCTGTTATCGATATAGCGACGAATCTTCTGGTCCTCGACAAGAAACTCACCGTAGTTGGCCTTCGGAGCAAACCATGTGCTCTGCCAACCGAGTGTTATCCCTGTTCTGAAACCTATTGGCGATACTTTCTGACCCATAATCTTCTATCTCGTACTGCCTTTTACGCTTGCGTTACCGTTATGTGTATATGGCAGGCCTTCTTGCGAATCGGATGCGCTCTGCCTCTATCCTTTGCCATCCACCTCTTCGTGCCGATACGGATTCCCGCGTCGTCAACACGAGCGCAGCTTACGTAGAGACCATCGGCATCAGCCTGCTGCTCGTCCGCATCGGCAATCGCACTTCTGAGAACCTTGTCGATCATCGTTGCAGCGCGTTTCCTCGTGAATTTCAACGTATCCATCGCATCCTGAACGCTTCGGCCGGCGATCAATTGTGTAACCAATCGCGCTTTTTGAGCGGAAATCGGGGCATAGCGATAGGAAGAGCGCCAGTCAGCCAGATCATTCGGCTTAGCCGACAAAGCTGTTGCAAGGCGGCGAATATCCTCCGAACGGGGCTCAGGCTTGAAAAGGCCCTTTTGCCAGTTCCTCACGGCACCGACCGCCTTCTGCCTGTCAAAACCTCCTCTTGCAAGATGATCGGCCAACTCATCTACTCCTATCTTCCGTTCGCGGCAAAGCTCTGTTAGTTTCTCAGCACTTAACATAATGGCTATTACTACCTCGTGTCGCTCTAAACGCAACGAAGCAGGGAAATTGTTCTGACCCTTATCTTCTAACCACGTTCAGAATTACAAAAATACCACATTCCACTACTTTATCTTCTTGCTCGAGTGGCCCTTAAACATCCTTGTAGGAGAGAACTCACCCAACTTGTGCCCCACCATATCCTCGGTGATAAACACCTTATGAAACATCTTGCCGTTGTGTACAAGAAATGTAAAACCGACAAACTCCGGCACTATCGTACAATTTCTCGCCCACGTCTTTATTGGCTCGCGAGAGCCTGAAGCATTCTGTTTGTTGACCTTGACAAAAAGCTTCTCGTCAACGTATGGTCCTTTTTTTAGAGATCTTCCCATTTCTCGTATCTCTCATCATGTGCGTTTTTCGCACGACTAAATCAAACATGCAACTGCTTGTGCCTTCTACGATCTAATTTGAAAACGTCCACTTTTTCGTCTTCGAATAATCCTGTTGTTACTCGGTTTCCGCGGATTTCTTGTCTTTCCACCCTTGGCGGGCACGCCGGTGGGCGAGCAGGGATGCCGTCCGCCGTTCGCTCTGCCTTCTCCACCGCCCATCGGATGAGCAACGGGATTCATTGCCTTTCCTCTCACATGGGGCCTTCGCCCCATGTGGCGCTTGCGACCGGCCTTGCCAATCCGCACGTTCTGATGGTCCGGGTTGCTCAGCCGGCCAATCGTCGCCCGGCACTCTTTGCGAATCATCCGCATTTCGCCGCTCGGCAGAACGATGGTGACCCAGTCACCTTCCTTTGCTACAATTCGCGCCACGTTGCCGGCCCCCCTGACGAGCTTTCCGCCCTGGCCAGCTCTCATTTCGACATTGTGAATCTCAAGGCCGGCGGGAATTGCCGAAAGCGGCATGGCATTGCCCGTTTTCGGCTCACAGGACGCGCCGCTCTCCACATACTCCCCGACCTTTACGCCGAATGGTGCCAGTATATATCTCTTTTCACCGTCAGCATAGTTCAGCAGAGATATAAAGCAATGCCGGTTGGGATCATATTCGACCGTAGCCACCTTCGCGGGCACGCCGTCCTTATCGCGTTTGAAATCAATGGCACGGTAGATCTTCCTGGCGCCGCCCCCTCTGAATCGAGTGGTGGTAATGCCGCTATGATTCCTTCCGCCGCTCTTTTTTATGCGCTTACAGAGCGACTTTTCAGGCCGTGTCGTTGTCAGCTCGGCGTAATCATTAACAGAGCTGTTTCTTCGTCCGGCACTTGTTGGTCTATATATTCGAATACCCATAATCTCGTATCTCGTACTTAGTGCGTCGCGTTTAGAACAAATCTATATGGAAGTCAGGGTCCAGAAAGACAACCGCCTTTTTCCAGCTCGGCGTCACGCCGGTTGTCCTGCCCCTGCGCCGGTACTTGCCTTTTCGGTTAGCCGTTCTAACCTTTTGTACCTTGACGTTGTATATCCTCTCGACCGCGTTTCTTATCTGCGCCTTGTTCGCCTTTTTGTTGACTTGAAAGCTGTACGCACCCTTTTGATTCGCGAAGTGCATACCCTGCTCAGTGATTAAAGGCCGAATTATGATATTATAGTCGTCCACATCAACACCGGTTAAATATTACGTTGTCTGTTCCTTTTCTAAAACAGCCAGCAGAGCCTCTTTGGTGAACAGCATCTTCTGGTAACGGCAGATATCGCCGGCATTGAGCTGGCTCACGGGCATCACTCGCACCTTTGGCAAATTGCCTGCGGATTTACACAGGTTAGCGTCAACCGAACCCGTTGTCACCAGACAACTGCGGTCGATTTTCAGATTATTCAGAACGCCTGCAAAATCACTGGTTCTTGGTTTTTCGAAACGGAGTTCTTCAATCACTACAACATTGTTGCCCAAAAGCTTTGCCAGTATTGCCGAGTCCCTGGCCAATCTCTTCTGTTTCTTTGGCATGCGCTGGCGAAAATCTCTGGGGCTCTTGGCAAAGGTCATACCGCCGCCGACGCGCTTGCCCGTTCTGATATTGCCGACGCGGGCATTTCCCGTACCTTTCTGCCGGAACAGTTTCTTGCCTGAGCCTTCCACCTGGCTTCTACCTTTGGTCGCGGCCGTGCCAACGCGCTTGTTGGCGTGATACATGACTATAGCCTGCTTGAGCAACGGGTACCTAACGGAGCCGCCCAAAGCCGCCTCGTCAACCTTCAAGGTCTCAACCTCTTTTCCATCCGCGTTATAAACAGCCAAATCAATCATTTCCAGGTTTCCGTTCTCTACTCATTTATCCCTTCTTGGCACTACGAACAATGCAATAGCCGCCAGCCGGGCCCGGCACAGCACCTTTGACAACCAGGAGGTTCTTCTCCTCGTCTATGGCCACGAGAACATGGTTTTTCGTCGTAACTCGGCGATTACCCATGTGGCCCGCCATTCTCTTGCCCCTCTTTGGGCCCGGGCCGTGACCGGCGTTGCTCGAATAACTCGATATCGAGCCGGGCGCTCTGTGCTTGCGTTCCGTACCGTGCGAGGCGGGGAATCCGCCAAAACCATGACGTTTCATAACACCAGCAAAGCCTTTGCCCTTGCTGGTGCCGGTGACATCAACGAACTTCTCTTCTGAAAAAGACGCCACGGTGATTGAATCACCGAGCTTGGCCGGCAATTCCGCGCCGTCCGCAAGTCGCATCTCTCTGACGAATTTTTTCGGCACCGTACCGGCTTTCTCGGCATGCTTGATTTCGGGCTTTCTCCTGCGAGAGGCCTTAACTTCGTCGAAACCGATTTGAATGGCGTTATAACCATCGGTCTTAACAGTTTTTTCCTGCGTCACCACACAGGGCCCGGCCTGTATCACAGTGACGGGAACCAACTTGCCCGATTCGTCATAAACCCGGGTTATTCCAACTTTTTTTCCCAATATCATAGCCATAATCTTCGCAGCTCTAATCTCTCGATACGATAACACCGACCTGAGGTCTAACAAATCAAGCCTTAATCCTCACAAAGACTCCTGCCGGCACCACCAGACGGTTCAGCACCTCAACCGTTCTCGCGTTGGCCTCGTGAATGTCAATTAACCGTTTGTGAGTCCTCAACTCAAACTGCTCACGTGATTTCTTGTCAATATGAGGACTTCTCAAAACGGTATACCTTTCGATTCGCGTAGGCAACGGTACAGGACCACTGACACGGGCGTTCGTCTTGCGAGCGTGCTCAACTATCTCCTTCGCAGATGCATCGAGAGCCCTGTGGTCGTAAGATTCCATTTTGATTCTTATTCTTTCGGTTTCAGCAGCCATAATTTCCCTTTGCGCTACCCAACAAGCCACAACCCGCCAGGCACATCTACCCCTGCGAAGCCGGCAGCCCTGACCCTAATCCAGTTCCCGGCAGAACCGCCCGTTTGCATATCGTCATCACTTATAACCAGGACGATCCTTCGGGCATTCGCCCTTTCAAGCCCATAAGGCCTTGGAGCATATCAACTTATAAGGAAAAGAACAACACAAAATAATTCTGTTTTTTGTCTGCAGTTTTTCTGCTCTTTATCAAACCTGTCTTACACTTGAATTCTGGCAGGAGAGGCATTACACTTGATTATCGATTCGGACAACCGGTCCAGCTCAGCAATCAAATATCAAGTTCGCCTTCCTTAAAGGGTTTGGAGCGAAACCAGCATGGCGGTTTCCCCTAACCACACACGGCCCATTTCCACAACACCCCTAAAAAGTCAATAAGCCATCCCTGACCACAAAATCACAGACATGCCACAGCCCAACTAAGTTTACGCAAAGTCGTCCTTGACGATGCTCGCCACGGCTGAAACCGGGTAACTTATCACACAAATCAAACACTGTCAACGAAATATGGCAAAAATTTTGCACGAAATACAAAAAATTTCAATATCTCTAAAATATAATCTTCCTGGCAATTTGCTCGGGCACTTTCTCATAATTCAACGGCTCCATCGTAAACGTTCCCCTGCCCGCTGTCGCACTCCTGATCTCGCTGGAATAGCCGAACATTTCGGCAAGAGGCACTTTGGCGTCGATAACCTGCATATTCCCATGCACCCGACAATTTGTGATCGCCCCCCTCTTAGCGAGCAGGTTGCCCTGGACGGCTCCAAAACTGACCTGCGGCACCACTATTTGCAACCGCATCACAGGCTCAAGAAGGACAGGTTCGGCGTCCTTGACGGCCTTTTCAATTGCAATAGCGGCAGCCTGCTCGAAAGCCAGCCCCGAAGAGTCAACAGAATGAAATGAGCCGTCAATCAATGTAACTTTTATGCCTATAATAGGATAGCCCGACAGAGCACCACATCCCAAGGCGTCCCTGCTTCCCCTTTCCACGTCTGGGACATACTCTCTCGGCACCGCGTCGGCGGAAGCCATATTTTCGAATCCGATTTCGTTGTCCCAATGGCCGTCCTCAGTCAAAAGCGGCTCCACCCGCAAAACAACATGGCCGTATTGACCATGACCGCCCGTCTGGCGTATAAACTTGCCTTCCGCCTGTGTCGGTTTGGTTATGGCCTCCTTGTACGCCACCCGCGGTTTGCCGACCCTGACATTCACCCCTCTGTCTCGTATCAGTTTGTGCTGTAGTATTTCCAGGTGCAGTTCGCCCATGCCGCTAATGATTGTCTCGCCCGTGTCGGCATCGGTCTTGCACTCAAATGTAGGATCTTCGCGTCTTAGGGAGGCCAGAGCATCCGCCAGTTTTGCCTTCTCCGCGGCGCTTCTGGGCTCGATCGACATATTCATCACCGTCTGCGGGAATGTAATGTTCGGCAGACAGACCGGCTTCTTAGGGTCGCAAATCGTTTCGCCCGTGAGCGTTTGTTTCAATCCAACGACTGCGACGATATCCCCGGCGCTCGTGGAATCGAGGGATTTGCGCTCGTTGGCGTGCATCTCGAATATCCTGGTGATGTTCTCCCTGCGGCTGCTATTTGCATTCAGGACCCTGGTGCCTGATTTCAGCGTGCCCTGGTAAATCCGCAGAAAGCTCAAATCACCGTGGGAGTCGCTGGTAATCTTGAATGCAAGCGCCACCAGGCTTCCATTGGGGTCGCACTTGATTGAGATCTTCTTGTCCTTATCGCCAGGTTTGTGCCCGGTCAGAACCTCCCTGTCGAGCGGAGATGGCAAATACGCCACGACTCCGTCGAGCAGCCGTTGAATGCCGATATACTTCAGCGCTGAACCGACAAACACCGGATGAAGTTTGTTGCTCAGGGTCCCTTTTCTGATTGCCCTGGTAATCATCTCGACTTCTATCGGCATATCGTGAACGTAACAGTCCATCAGCTCGCTGTCATACTCGGCTGCAAGCTCAATCATCTCCTTCCTTCGCTGCTGAGCGACCTGCACAAGCTCGGCGGGAATCTCAGCCTCCTCGAAAGTCGCCCCCATCTTTTCGGTCTGATAGAAAACCGCCTGCATCTTCAGCAGGTCAATAATCCCGGCGAAAGAATCGTCGGCGCCAATGGGAATCTGCACGGGTACGGGATTGGCGACGAGTTTGTCGCGAATACTCTCGACGGACATTTCAAAGTCGGCACCTACTTTGTCCATTTTGTTCACGAAACAAAGGCAGGGCAGGCCGTATGTTTGCCCTTGCCTCCAGACGGTCTCGCTCTGTGCCTGTACGCCTTCGCTGCCATCGAAGACCGCTACTGCGCCGTCGAGAACGCGCAGCGACCTCTCAACTTCGGCGGTGAAATCAATGTGTCCCGGTGTATCGATAAGATTGATCCCGAAACCCTTCCAGGGACATTTCGTGGCCGCCGAGGTGATCGTGATGCCCCTCTTCTGTTCCTCCTCCATGAAGTCCATAACGGCGGTGCCGTTGTGTACCTCCCCCATCTTGTATGTTTTGCCCGCATAGTAGAGTATGCGCTCGGTCACCGTTGTCTTACCGGCGTCGATATGAGCCATGATTCCGATGTTGCGCACTTTTCCCAGAGTACCGGACATAGTTCCATTCTCTTAGCCGACACAGAAGCAAGCTATGTACTTTGTCCCGGCGGCCGTCACCTTCACCGGGACGGCAATATGCTAGCCACAATACGAAAGACAGTATAAAAAAACTGCCACGGTCATTTTCACAAACGCACCGTGGCAGTCATAAGCAACGATTACTACCAGGCAAAGTGGGCAAACGCCTTATTAGCCTCAGCCATTCTGTGAATGTTCTCCCGCATGGTCATAGCACCGCCGCGTTCGTTATAGGCATCTATCAATTCGGTGGCCAAACGCTCGGACATCGGCTTGCCTTTCTTGCCCCTCGCCGAGGCCAATATCCACCTGAAGGCAAGTGACTGCTGGCGTTTGGCATTGACTTGCATCGGCACCTGATAACTGGCGCCGCCAACACGCTTGCTGCGAACTTCAAGCAAGGGCTTGACCTTGTTTATCGCCTTCTCGAAAACCTCGAGAGGGCTGGCGTCCGTGACTCTCTCTTCAATAATACCCATAGCACCGTAAAAAACACTCTGCGCAGTGCTTTTCTCACCGTCCCACATTAGACAGTTGATGAACTTCGATGCCAGTTTGCTGCCGTACTTCGGGTCCGGTTTAAGCTGTTGACTTGATGCGGTAAACTTCTTAGACATTGTCTTCCTCAATTAGAGCGTCGGCAGCCGGCGTCTGTTCGTCCGGTTACCTCGCAAGCGACTTATTTCGCTTTCTTTGCGCCGTACTTACTCCTGCCCTGTTTTCGATTGGCCACACCCGCACAGTCGAGAACGCCGCGGACAATATGATACCGTACACCAGGCAGGTCCCTGACTCGGCCTCCACGGATGATTACCGTACTGTGCTCCTGAAGGTTGTGGTCAATGCCGGGTATATAAGCTGTAACCTCTTTGCCGTTCGTCAGCCTCACGCGGGCGATCTTACGCAAAGCCGAATTCGGCTTCTTCGGCGTCTGAGTCCTTACGATCAGGCAAACGCCCCGCTTCTGCGGCGAACCACTTATATCAGATACACGCTTGCGACCCTTCGATTTCGCCCGGGGCCGCCTTACTAACTGGTTTATTGTGGGCATATTATTAGTATCCCTGATTATAAAAATACAACAACATTTTGTTCGGCCATCTACAAGACAGCCCCCTATTCTAATACGGATCGCATGGATTCCAAGACATTTTTAGGCATGTATTGCAAATTTTTTTGAAAAACACTGAAAAAAATGCCCCCGCTCTGCCTCTTGGCCGCCACTATCAAGGCGGCGGGCCCTCTTGAACGGCAGCCACAACACTCGCCCGACCTGAAATACGGCCACACCCGACGGCGCCACCCCATCCCAGCTTGGCCCTCTTGCCTATTTTGTGTTTTTTTCTTTGACAAAAACCACCAAAAGTGATATAATATTGGAATTATTGGAACTGGAGATGTGGTGAGAAGGCTTCTTAATGGTTCATATCGAGCTTTCCGCCAGAAGAGAGTCCTCTCAAAAGCTCGGCAGAGGTACGAGTGCGAAGCATGAGCGCCCTGCGCAGGCAAACCAGCCTCGGCAACAGGGGGGCCGAAGCCGCAGAGGTCTCACTTGCTCTTGTAACAGTTGTGGGTGTGGGTGTGCGAACCTGAATTAACTCGGATAATGTGCCACGAGAAAAAGACCAGAAATCGAAGGGGTTGGCGATTAGCCGATGTTCCGGAGGAGAGCATAGATGACTATAGACAGCTTCATCCGCAGGCTTGACCGCTCGTTTTCGTGGCTATACTACAAGCACCAATGGGCGGAATGGGAGCTACTCGCCATAGCCATAATCGCCATGGTCCTGCTGTTGTGGATCTTGAGACGCCAGAAGAATGCTGCGACCAGGAACGCATATGCAGATCGGGCCGCCTCAAAACGCTCGCCCATAATCGGCATCAAATTGGCAGACTATCACCAGAGCCGGCATGCAATCGAGGACATCAAGGAACACCGTCTGGATCTAATCGCACAGTTCAGCGGAAGGCAAAAGCGAAAGATAGTGGCAAGACACATGCAAAGTCTGAATGAGCAACTCAGGCAACTGCAAGACGCAATCGCCAGATACAAGGATATGGAGGAAGGCTTCGTTCAAAAGGTAACTGAACTGACGGCGGCCAACGAAAAACTCCAGAATGAAATCGGAAAGAACGCGCATGATGAACAGCACCCCAGACAGCAAACAGCCGAATCAGCGTTTGCCGATGATAAGCAGCAAGAAAAAACGGTGGAACACCCCATAGAACAAATGATTGAATCGACACCTGCCCACTCCGAACGCGAGCAGGATGCTGCACAGCCGAAACCGACCGTCACGCTCCTCAAGCTGAAGGTCACGGAGCTGCCCTCCGTTGATGAACAACCGGGGCACATCAAGCAGCGGGGACAAATAGAAGAATACGCCGAGCAGGCTGTCGGGCTGTCACCGGCCGGCGGGGAAACCCATGCCTTAGAAGGCGGGCACGAACAAGACGGCGAACTCGCCGGACAGCAGGGCCCCGAGTCAAATGAGACCGACAAACGGCTCCACCGTATGGTCGCGGAAGAACATCAGGACGATGAGACACCGGAAGAAGGGGCCAAACAACCAAGGCCTCTGAGACGAGAAAGCGAACCACTGGACGTTCAGAAGCTCAAGGCCATAGCCGCACTCGCCAGGCAAATCCAGGGATACCCCCCGCAAGGATGAGACAAGCCATCGGTTCGCACGCATTCAGCCGTCGCCGCAAATGCAACCGAATGGAGATAGCGAACATTCCTCGGTCGCCGGCTACCGCAATTCGATTTCGAATCAGTTGATTCCCAGGGCTTCCCTGACAGCAGCATCGGCCTTTGCTTCGACCTCTCTGGCTTCCTTGATTTCCTGTGCCTCTTCAAACTCTTTCGGCAGCGGCGCCTCAACGAGGTGCTTAACCTTGATTTCCAGATGCGGCCTGAATGCCGTTCCGGCCGGTATCAGGTGTCCGAGTATTACGTTTTCCTTCAGGCCGTGAAGTTCGTCCGTTTTGCCGGCCAGGGCCGCTTCCGTCAGAACTTTCGTGGTCTCCTGGAAGCTGGCCGCCGCGATGAAACTCTCCGACCACAGCGAAGCCTTCGTGATTCCCAGGAGCAATGTCTTGGCAGTTGCAGGCCTTGGCTTCTTGCCCGAGGCTCCACGGCCGCCAATGCTCTCGACCTTCTCATTCATGCTGGCCAGGTCCTTCTTGTTGATAAGCTGGCCGACCTGCAGGTCGGCGGCGTCGCCGACGTCGGTGATCTTGACGCTGTTTGTAAGTGTCTCGTTCTCTTTCTTGAAGACAAACTTATCAGCGACCTCACCCGGCAGGAATGAGCTGTCGCCGACAGACTCGATTTCGACCTTTCGCATCATTTGGGCACAGATGATTTCAATGTGTTTGTCGTTGATGTTGACATTTTGTGAACGATAGACATTTTGTATTTCCGTCGTCAAATACCGCTGAAGGGCTTCTTCGCCTTTAATTCGCAGAATATCATGCGGCACCAATGGGCCGTCCGTCAGGGCATCGCCTGCCTCAGCGAAATCGCCGGTATGAACGTTAAGATGTCTGTCACGCGGGACGTGGTGTTCCTTTTCCATCCCGGATTCACTTCTGATTGTGATTGTCATCTTGCCCTTGCGCTTATCGCTTCGCAACTCGACCCGCCCGCTGATTTCAGCCATTGCGGCAGGATCTTTGGGCTTGCGTGCTTCGAAGACCTCGGTAACTCTGGGCAGACCCCCTGTGATGTCCTGCGTGCCGCCGGTTGCTCTGGGCTGATGAGCAAGCAACTGGCCGGCCTGCACCTGCTGACCCTCGACAACCTCAATTCTGGCCCCCGCGGGCAGATAGTGAACATCGAGTATCTTGCCGTCGGCATCTTCGATAATAGTCTGCGGATGCTTATCGCCCTTGTGCTCAATCACTATCGGCTTGCCGATCTGGCCTTTTCGCTCTTCTTCAATTCCAATTGTCTCGCCTTCGATGATATCGACGAACCGTATAAGGCCGGCGACTTCCGCCAGAATCGGGGTGCGGTGCGGGTCCCAACTGAACAATAAAGTTCCCGCCTTGACTTTCTTGCCGTCACTGACCAAAACGGTGGCCCCGTACGGCACTTTGAACCTGTCAAGCTCGCGGTCCTTCGTATCGAGAATGGCTACTTCGCCGTTGCGCTTAAGCGCCACGGTCGCCATTCTGCCCTCTTCCATCTCTATCTCGACCGCATTAATGTCGCGATACTGAACGTTTCCCGCGTGAGTGGCTTTTTGCTCTCTTTCAAGAATGGCCCTGGAAGCCACGCCGCCGGTGTGGAACGTCCTGAGTGTCAATTGTGTTCCCGGCTCGCCGATCGACTGTGCCGCAATGATCCCAACAGCCGTCCCTTCTTCCACCAACTGGCCGGTGCTCATATCCCAGCCGCAACATTTCGCACAGACCCCAATCGGGCTGTCACAAGTCAGCGGGCTTCTGACTCTGATGGCATCAAGACCCAGAGCTTCGATCTTGGCCGCCGCGTCGGCGTTTATGACCTCATTCTCGCGTATGATCATTTCATCGGTGATCGGATTGCGGATATTGTCCCTGGCGGTCCTGCCGATAATCAGTTGAGAGAGGGTAACGTCAACCTGTTCGCCCCTGCTAACGGTGCCTTTGGTAATTCCCTGCAAAGTCTGGCAATCGCGTTCAATGACTATCAGATTCTGGGCAACGTCGATCAGTTTGCGGGTCAGATACCCGGAGTTGGCCGTCTTCAGGGCGGTATCCGCCAGACCCTTGCGCGCCCCGTGTGTCGAACTGAAGTATTCAAGAACGGTCAGACCCTCGCGGAAGTTTGACTTAATGGGTGTCTCGATAATCTCGCCGCTGGGCTTGGCCATCAGCGCTCTCATGCCCGCGAGCTGCTGAATCTGATCCACGCTTCCTCTTGCTCCGGAATCGCTCATCAGGTAAATCGGGTTGAGATACGGCAAGCCGTTCTCTCTCGTATCGTTCTTGAGGCCTCGCATCATCTCGTTGGTTACCGCCACTCGGGCATTTGTCCACGCGTCGATAACCTGATTGTACCTTTCGCCCTCGGTCAGAACGCCGTCATTGTAATTCTTGCGGATCTTGGCGACTTTCTTCTCGGTCTCCTCAATAATCTCGGCCTTTCTTTCGGGTATCTTCAGGTCCGTCACGCCAAAACTCAGGCCGGCCAGTGTGGCATACCGGAAGCCCGCATTTTTTATTCTGTCGAGCAGATCCACTGTTTCGGCTGAGCCCCTAAGCTCGAAACAGTCACTTATGACCTGGCTGAGCTTCCTCTGCGACATCGTTACGTTGTAGAACGGCATGCCCGAGGGAAGAATGTCGTTGAAAATACACCGGCCAACCGTAGTTTCAACAAGGGTTGGATTCTGGATTTCGCCGGTATCGGTAATGACCCTGGAACTGCCGAGTCTGACCCTGATTCTTTTGTGCAGATGGATCTTGCGCGTTTCATAAGCCATTATTGCTTCAAACGCATCCCGGAACGCTCTCGGTTCCTCAGTTTCAGCGGCGTCGCGCGCCGCCATATGGGTCAGGTAGTAGTTGCCCATAACCATGTCCTGAGACGGACCAACCATCGGCGAGCCGTTCGCCGGCGAAAAGATATTCGAGGTCGTCATCATAAGAACATGGGTTTCCGCCTGCGCCTCAACGCTCAGAGGCAGATGGACCGCCATCTGGTCGCCGTCGAAGTCGGCGTTGAAGCCTCTGCACGCCAACGGGTGAAGCATAATGGCGTTACCCTCAACGAGCACCGGCTCAAAAGCCTGAACACCCATCCGGTGAAGCGTTGGCGCACGGTTCAGCAAAACAGGATGCTGATGAATGACTTCTTCCAGGATGTCCCAGACCTGGTCGTCACGCCGTTCGATCATTCTCTTGGCGCTCTTGATCGTGTCGGCCAGCCCGTGTTGTTTCAGTTTACGGATGATGAACGGCTGGTACAGCTCCAAAGCTATCTTCTTGGGCAAACCACACTGATAGAGTTTCAGATCAGGACCTACCACGATTACCGACCGCGCCGAGTAGTCAACGCGCTTGCCGAGCAGGTTCTCTCTGAATCGGCCCTGCTTGCCCTTAATCATGTCGGTCAGCGACTTCAAGGGCCGGTTGTTGCTTCCCAGCACAGACCTGCGGCACCGGCCGTTGTCCATGAGCGAATCGACCGCCTGCTGAAGCATTCGCTTCTCGTTGCGTATGATCACTTCGGGAGCATTGAGGTCCATCAGCTTCTTCAAGCGATTGTTACGATTTATGATCCTTCTGTAGAGGTCGTTGAGATCGCTGGTGGCAAAATTGTCCCTTTCGAGCAACACCAGAGGCCGCAAATCCGGCGGAATCACAGGTATGACTTCCATGACCATCCAGTGAGGCTTGTTCTTACTGTTCGTGATCTGGTTGATAATCTTGAGCCGTTTCGTAAGATCTTTGATTTTCTGCTTGCTGCTTGTCTTTATGATGGCCTGCCTGAGCTGGACGCTGATTGCCTCCAGGTCAAGATTCTCCAGAATGCTCCTAATGGCCTCGGCCCCCATGGAGGCCTTGAATGCCTTGCCGTATTTGTTGTTGGCGTCCCTGTACTCTTCTTCCGTGAGCAATTGCCCCGCTTTCAACGGCGTCTGCCCGGGGTCGGTTACGGCATATTCCTGGAAATATATAATCTTTTCGAGGTCGGCGCTTTTCATGGCCAAGAGGTTACCGAGCCGATTGGGGATCGCCTTGAAAAACCATATATGCACCACCGGCGCCGCCAGATTGATATGCCCCATTCGTTTTCTTCGTACTCGACTGTGCGTGACTTTGACCCCACATCTGTCGCAGATAATTCCCTTGAACTTGGTTCCTTTGTATTTTCCGCACGCGCATTCCCAGTCCCGTTCGGGTCCGAATATCCGCTCGCAGAACAACCCGTCCTTCTCCGGCCGATACGTGCGATAATTGATAGTCTCAGGCTTTCGCACTTCGCCGAAGGACCAACTGCGAATATCATTAGGACTGGCCAGCGAAATCTTGACCGAACCGTAATCGTTAATGCGATCGTAAATACTTCCCAACATTGTAAGACCCCTTACAATCGATACGTGATAATTTGATGATCAACAGCCTTTGTTACAGAGCGCCGCTTCCGAGCCGTTTCTTCTCAAGCTGGATATTTAATCCCAACCCTCTTAGCTCATTGCACAGCACATCAAAGGACAGCGGTGTGCCGGCTTCGAGGGTGTTCTGTCCCTTAACCATTGATTCGTAGATTTTTGTTCGTCCCTCGACATCGTCACTTTTTACGGTGAGCATTTCCTGCAGCGCGTAAGCGGCACCGTATCCTTCCAGTGCCCAGACTTCCATCTCTCCGAATCTCTGTCCGCCCGTCCTGGCCTTCCCGCCCAACGGCTGCTGTGTAATCAGGCTGTAAGGCCCGGTTGCCCTGGCGTGGATCTTGTCGTCCACAAGATGGTGCAGCTTCATCATGTAGATATATCCTATGGTCGCCCTTTGATCGAACGGCTCGCCGGTTCTGCCGTCGTACAATTGAGTCTTCAACGTGTTCGCAACATTTATGAAGAACTCATTGGCCGGGGGCGCCTGTTTCGTCTGTTCCAGTTCGGCTTGTCGCCTGGCCATAAGTTCGTTGGCCTCGACGGTCAGCTCCCGGACATTATCTTCGCTGGCACCGTCGAAGACCGGCGTAATAGCATGGAAGCCCAACACTCTCGCCACCCAGCCGAGATGCGTTTCGAGAATCTGACCTACATTCATTCGGCTCGGAACGCCGAGAGGATTCAACAGTATGTCGAGAGGCGTGCCGTCTTCCATGAACGGCATATCCTCCTCGGGCATGATCTTGGCGATAACACCCTTGTTACCGTGCCGTCCAGCCATCTTGTCGCCGATGGACAATTCCCTCTTGATCGCGACGTAAATCTTCACCATCTGCAACACACCGCTGGGCAGTTCATCGCCATGTTTCATACTCTCGGTCCGGTGCTTCTTGTCCTCCTGAATCTCAGTAATCTTGGCCCAGAACTTGTCCACGATTTTCTGCACATCGTCCCGTAGAGCGGCAGGTTTGACCCACTTGATATTGAAGTTCTCTATCTGCTCGTAAACGACCTCGTCGTCGGCGCTGGCACCGACTTTCTGACGTGTGGACGGATCGACGATATTGACGTCCAACCCCTCATGGATTGCATCGATCATCTGCCTGAATATCATGCACTCCTTGTCTCTCATCTGCCGCTCATATTCCTTTACCTGAACAGCCACGGCTTTCTTCTGTTCGTCCGTGCCGGCGCCGCGCCTGGTGAACCGCTCCGTCTTTATTACCACGCCCTCATATCCGCTGGGCAGTTCGAGCGAGTCATTTTTCACATCTTCGCCGGCTCTGCCGAATATGGCGTGCAACAGCTTTTCTTCGGGCGTCAGTTCCGTTTTGCTCTTGGGTACCACCTTGCCGACAAGAATATCGCCCTGGCAGACCCTCGTCCCTTCGCAGATCACGCCGTATTCATCGAGGTTCCGAAGCGCTCTTTCACTGACGTTGGGAATGTCGCGAGTGAATTCTTCCTTGCCGAGACGAGTCTCGCGAACTTCCGCCGTAAATTCATCGATGTGGATGCTCGTAAAGCTGTCGTCCTTGCAGAGCCTTTCGCTGACGATGATCGCGTCCTCGAAGTTAAAACCGTCAAAGGAGACAAATCCCACAAGTATGTTCTTGCCGAGCGCGAGCACGCCATTGGCGGTGCCGCCACCGTCCGCGATGACCTGGCCGGCTTTTACCTTCTCGCCGAGCTGAACCGTGGGTTTCTGATTCAGACAGGTTCTTTCGTTCAGGCCAAGGAATTTATCCAGAACGTATTCGTCCGTATGGTTGATAACCACCCTGGTGGCGTCGACCGCCGTGACGACACCGCTGCTCTTGGCTCGAACAACCATACTGGAATTGCGGCCGACTACCGCTTCCATGCCGGTGCCGACCAAAGGCGGTTCCGCCTTCAGCAACGGGACCGCTTGTCGCTGCATGTTCGAGCCCATAAGGGCGCGGTTCGCATCGTCGTGCTCCAGAAACGGGATGAGCGAAGCTGAAACACCGACAATCTGCTTGGTTGAAATATCGACGTAGTCAACTTCTTTATTGATGACATGGGCCAACTCGCCTCGTTCTCTGGCAAGGACAAAGCCTTCTTTGAGCTTGCCGGTTTTGGGATCGACCTCGCTCGGCGGTGCGAATATCGCCGTCATTTCCTCATCTGCACGCAGGTGCGCCACTTCATCGGTGACCTTGCCGTTCTTTACTTTACGGTACGGCGTGAGCAGAAATCCATACTCGTCAATCTCGGCGAATATCGCCAGCGAGGCGATAAGGCCTATATTTGTTCCTTCGGGAGTCTCAATCGGGCAAATCCGGCCGTAATGGCTGATATGAACGTCGCGAACCTCGAAGCCAGCCCGCCTCCTGTTCAACCCGCCCGGCCCAAGAGCCGACAGACGTCTTTCGTGAGTCAATTGGCTCAGGGCGTTCGTCTGGTCCACAACCTGGCTAAGCTCACCACGACCGAAGAAATAGTTGATGCTGCTCGAGACGCTCTTGGAATTCACCAAATCTGCCACACGAACGGTATCTTCAGCATCCCGTTTCATGCTCATGCGTTCCTGAACGGTCCTGCGCAGCTTGAGCAGCCCCTTTCTTATCTCGTCGGCGGCAAGCTCTTCGATTGTACGCAGCCTTCTGTTACCCAGATGGTCGATATCATCGACCTGCCCCTCGTTGTTGCGCAAAGCCGTTATGTATTTCATCGTCTGGAGGAAGTCTTCGGGCCGGAGCGTCATCTCATTTTCGTCGATTGCCTGGTTGAACTTCCTGTTTATCCGGAATCTACCCACCTTGCCGAGACGGTAGCGGTTCGCATCGAAGAACTTCTCCGCAAAGAATATCTTTGCCTTCTCTTCATTGGGTGGATTGCCCGGCCTCAGTCTCACGTAAAACTTCAAGAGCGCCTTTTCGTGACTCGGGCAATCATCCTCTGCAAGCGTGTTCAAGATGATAGCATCTCGAACATTCTCGATTACTTCCACGCAAGCCGAGTCTTTACCTTTTTGAGATTTTGTCTGCTTCTTGCCGGACGTCTTCGAGTACGCAGCCTGTATTATGGAAACCTTATCGCCTATTTGCGCGCCGGCTTTAACGATGATTTCGCCGGAATCCTTGTCCACGATCGGTTCGGCCGCCCACATTGTCGGGGTCAGTTTCGTAATCGGCATGCTTGCCGTCGGATAAAACAATCGCAATATTTGCTCTGTGGTCCCGTAGTCAGGGTTCATCGCCCGCAGAAACACTGTTGCAGGTATCTTGCTTGACTGGTCGATTCTGACAACCAGAGTGTCCTTGTTCGTCACTCCTATTTCGATCCAGCTTCCTCTTTCCGGAATGATCCTGCCGCCGTGCAGCACCCTGTCGCCTTCTTTGCTCTCGATGAGAAAATCGACACCTGGACTTCTGTGTAACTGGCTGACGATAACGCGCACCGCCCCGTTGACTATGAACTCCCCGCCGCCAATCATGACCGGCATTTCACCAAGATACATTGCCTGCTCGGCCAGATCTTCCCCTTCGCTGGTGCGCAGTCTGCACCAGATCTTCAGCGGGTAGCCGTAAGTCAGTCGCAACTGTCGACACTGGGTGGGCGTATAATGCGGCTTCTCCAACTCATAGTACAGATATTCCAGGACCATTTTCTTATCGTAGCTCTCGATAGGAAACGTTTCCCGGAAAAGCGCTTCGAGTCCGACGCATTTTCTTTTCGTGGGCGCCACGTCCATCTGCAGAAAATGCTCGTAACCTTTTCTCTGTACCGCCACCAAGTCCGGAGCCTCAACGGTGTCGTGTAATCTGCCAAAAACACGAACCGCCTGGCCTGCACTAGTCTCACGCATTACTAATCTCCAGCATTAAATGCCCTAATTATCTCGCAGGAGCAACCGCATGGCGTTGCTCGAACTTCGGTACTCGAAAATGGACAGGCGCACGGACTGTCGTTGCTTAGACCACTTCCACCACTGCTCCAACTGCTTCGAGCTGGCTCCGGGCGGCTTCGGCTTCTTCCTTGCTGACACCCTGCTTCACCGGCTTGGGAACGCCGTCAACCAGGTCCTTGGCCTCTTTCAATCCGAGCGTGGTAAGAGCCCTTACTTCCTTGATGACCTGAATCTTCTTGTCGCCGAATTCCTTGAGAATTACGTCAAAAGTGGTTTTTTCCTCTTTCTCATCAGCCTGACCTGCTGCCGCCGGCCCCGCCATTACAATGGCACCGCCTGCTGCCGGCTCGATACCATATTCTTCCTTGAGATAGTCGCCCAGCTCTTTGGCCTGCATCAGAGTCAGACCGACTATTTTGTCGCCAAGCTCCTTGATTACGCTGCTCCAATTCCTTGACTCTTTCGCTTCTTTTGTTTCATTCGCTTGTTCTTCTGACATTTCTGTTAACTCCTATCGCTTTGCGCCTGATGGTAGCCGAAACTCCACCGTTTCGTTTAACCCCTCAAAACAGGGACAGCCATGCAGGCAGTTTCATATTCAAACCTAAGCCGCTTGTTTTTCGTCGCCTTCTGCAATCTTCTCTATGCAACCTGCAATAATTCCCGCCGGAGCGCCGATGGCTGCGGCCAATCTGCTCGCAGGCGACTTGAACAGCGTAACGATACCGCCCAGCAGTTCTGCCCGCGTCGGCATTTTTGCCAGACTCTCCGCCGCAGTCGCGTCCATGGCCGAGCCGTCGAGAAAGGCACCCTTAATCTGTATGACCGGAACCCGCTTCACCCATTCGACCATCTCCTTGGCAACATCAACGATGCTGTCGCCGCCATAAACAACGGCACAAGGACCGCTGAACAGCGACCCTGCCGGGGCCATCTCCTGACCGGACAGCGCCTTCTTGAAGAGCGAATTCTTCACTACCGATAATCCCATGCCTTTTTGTTTCAGCTCGCCACGCATCACATTGTTGTTGACTCCGTCAATACCCTTGGTGCAGACGACGATAAAATCCTTGATGTTCTCATCGACAATCTTCTTTTCAAGTTCAGCTTGCAGCAGTTCTTTTACATACTTGCTCATTCTTCGTATCCCGTATTGTGTACTGTTTAATGTACGATTCAGCAGTCAAACATGACGCTGGGGCTCATAGCGGCAGATATGCACATTTTCTTGATGTACGTACCTTTCGCCGCCGATGGCTTGACCTTCTTTATGTGTGCAACAAACGCCTTGATGTTCTCCTCAAGTTTGTCGGCCTCGAAGCTTTGCTTGCCAACCACAACATGGACGTTGCCGCCCGCGTCGTTTCTAAACTCGACTTTGCCCGCGGCGAATTCACTTACTGCGGTTGCCACATCGGCAGTCACTGTGCCGTTCTTGGGCGAGGGCATCTTACCCTGAGGCCCGAGCACCCGACCGAGCTTACCCACTTTACCCATAACTTTGGGAGAGGCTATCGCCACATCGAAGTCCATCCAGCCGTCGGAAACCTTCTTTATCAACTCATCGCAGCCGGCCTCCAATGCGCCGGCCTTTCGCGCGGTCTCGGCTTCCGAATCGTCGCAGAAAGCAATAACCCTCTTCTGCTTGCCTATCCCGTTAGGCAGCGACAACGAACCGCGCACCAGTTGGTCGGCCTGCTTCGGATCGATACCCAAATGCACCACGCACTCGACGCTCTGGTCGAATTTCGTCGACTTGAATGATTTGATCTTTACGACCGCTTCGCTCAGGCTCACAGTCTCCTTGCTCGACTGCTGGGCCTCTTTTTTATACCTTTTGCTTCTAACTCGCATAAATCCAATCTCACATTGTGACAGGTTCTTGTCTAATCAACCACTTCCACACCCATACTGCGGGCCGTTCCTCTGATAATCTTCTCTGCCTGGTCCAGGTCGTACGCATTAAGATCGTTGAACTTGGCCTCGGCTATTTTCCGCACTTGCTCTGTGGTGATTTTCCCGACCTTCTCTTTGTTCGGGACGCCGCTGCCCTTTGCAATTTCGGCCGCCTGCTTCAGCAACACAGCCGCCGGAGGGCTTTTGACTTCGAAACTGAAACTCTTGTCCGCAAAGACGCTTATCACGACCGGCACGATCGTCCCGTTCAGCTCTTTCGTTCGCTCGTTGAACTGCGAGACGAACTGTCCTATGTTAACGCCGTGCTGACCCAAAGCAGGTCCAATCGGCGGGGCAGGAGTCGCCTGTCCGCCTTTCGCCTGCAACTTAATCGTTACTGCTACCTCTTTCTTGGCCATTCTTCACCCTTTGATTATGAATTGGTGGCTTGTAAGTTTCAGAATTCCAGATTGCCGGTTAAATTACAATTTCTCGATCTGCCAGTACTCTATGTCCAACGGCGTACTTCGCCCGAATATGGTCACAATCACTTTCACGATGCCCCGCTCGGAATCAATAGAATCAACAACCCCCTCGAAGTTCTCAAAGGCACCCTCTCGAATCTTGATCATATCATCCTTCTTAAACTCAACTTTGATGCTCGGCGCTTCCTCGGGCTTTTCCGCCTCCAGAAGCATCTTGGCTACGTCCGTATCCCTCATCGGGGTCGGAATTCCCTCTGTTCCGATGAAATCTCCGACTCCGGCAGTCCCCTTAATCATAAACCAGGCTCGCTCGGGGACCCGCCCGTCCTCGGTCGATTCCATCTCCATGAAAACGTAACCCGGGTATAGTTTTCGCTTATGGACCGTCTGCTTGCTCCCGCGGATGCGCTTGATTCGCTCCGTGGGAACCTCTATTCGGCCAATGATGTCGATCAGAGCCTCTCTCTCCACCTTCTGCATCAGAGCGTCTCTGACCTGCGATTCCTTATTCGCCGCAACTCGTAATACATACCATTGCATATTAACACCTTATCTCATGTCCCGTTCGAGATATGATATTAGCCCAGCAGCCACGTGAAAAATGTCCTAAAGCCGATGTCCGTAGCTCCAAGAAGCACTGCCATGATGACCACGACTACAATTACTATGAACGTCGAGACAGTTATCTCCTGCCTGCTCGACCAACTGACCTTTTTCATCTCGCCTTCGGCGGCTATCATAAAGTCCGCAATTGAAGGCTTGTTGGCCAGCCAGAAAATCACAAGAGCCAGGGCAACAAACAAACCGGCGGGTACCATGGTTGCAATCCACAATGTCGCCTTGTTACTCAGGCCCCACGATGCGGCCTCCAACTTGCTGAAAAGCCGCAAACAACCTAATCCTACAACCAGTGCCAGCGCAAAACCACTGCACAGCCGTGTGTATTTGCCCTGGCCGCGTTTGTAAATATCAAAAACCATCTTCACCTCAGTATTCGCCGAACAGCAGCGAAATTGCCCGTCTCGCAATCTGAACTTCACACTGTCAAACAGGCCAGGAGGGAGTCGAACCCCCAACCTTCGGTTTTGGAGACCGACGCTCTGCCAATTGAGCTACTGGCCTACTCAATTGAATATTGATGAATCTGTGCAGGCTTCTGCCGAACGCCTGAAACCCACACTCTTCAAAGATCAAATGATCAATCATCAGTAGTCAACTACTTGCGTCGTATCTTGTGAGCAGTATGTGTACGTTCGTTCTTGCAAAACTTCTTGAGCCCTAACTTGGGCGTACCTTCGGCCACACTGACACTCGTGCGGTAGTTTCGACTGCTGCACTGACTACATTCAAGCCAGACATACTCCCGTTTGCTCTTCTTTTTAGCCATAAGATTCGTCCCAACCAAGCAGGGCTAATGACTCAAGACGTCCGGTTATCAAGCAATCACCCGCCCGGATATACTTGTCCGCCGTGAGCACACTTGCTTCTAATACTCGCAGAATCCAGACAATTGTTCAGAAATATTTAGGCGATAATCTTGATCACCACACCGGCGCCCACGGTCCGTCCGCCCTCGCGAATTGCGAAACGAAGGCCGTCTTCCATAGCTATCGGGGCAATAATCTCCACTTCCATTGCTATATTATCACCCGGCATACACATCTCTGCACTCTTGCCTTCTCTGCTCATCAACGCAAGAACCGAACCGGTAATATCGGTCGTTCTGAAGTAAAACTGTGGTTTGTATCCCGCGAAGAATGGTGTATGGCGACCGCCTTCCTCTTTGCCCAGCACATAGACTTCAGCCTGAAACTTGGTATGAGGTGTAATACTGCCGGGGGCTGCGACAACATGTCCCCGTTCCAAATCTTTCTTTTCCACGCCTCGCAAAAGCAAACCGACGTTGTCGCCCGCCTGGCCATCACTGAGTGTCTTGTTGAACATCTCGACCCCGGTTACAACCGTTTTGCGCGTCTCTTTCGAAAGGCCGACGATTTCGACCTCGTCGCCGGTATGGATTACGCCGCGTTCGATTCGGCCCGTGCCGACCGTGCCGCGTCCTTTAATACTGAAGACATCCTCGACCGGCATAAGAAAAGGCTTGTCAACATCGCGTTCGGGAAGCGGGAAGTAGTCATCGACCGCGCCCATCAACTCATCGATGCACTTGCCGGCCTCGTCATCCTTGCCTTCGGACTGCATCGCCGCCAGGGCCGATCCCCGGATAATGGGAATATCGTCGCCGGGGAACTCATACTTGTTCAACAGGTCTCTTATCTCCAGCTCAACTAAGTCGATCAACTCAGGGTCGTCAACCTGGTCAACCTTGTTGAGGAACACCACGATCTTGGGCACGTTAACCTGACGGGCCAGCAGGATATGCTCGCGAGTCTGAGGCATAGGGCCGTCACCGGCTGCGACCACCAGAATAGCCCCATCCATCTGGGCGGCTCCGGTAATCATGTTCTTTATGTAGTCGGCGTGCCCCGGACAATCCACGTGTGCGTAATGGCGCTTTTTCGTCTCATACTCCACGTGGGCGGTGTTAATTGTTACGCCGCGTTCCCTTTCTTCCGGAGCATTGTCGATATCTTCGAATTTCTTGAAGGTACCAGTGCCGGACGTGTGCGCCAGCCGCATTGTGATAGCAGCCGTCAGGGTAGTCTTGCCGTGGTCGATGTGGCCGATAGTCCCAACATTGATATGTGGTTTTGTCCGCTCAAATACCGCCTTAGCCATCTTAGTATTAACCTCCAATGTGCTGGGTTAGTATTAACCTGTTTCCTAATCCTGAATTCAAAAAAACTGTTTTATTTACTTCTATGATCAACTCACCGCCGGGACAGCTATTCATCGCCACAGGTGCCGTCTCGGCCTGACCCGCTTGCATTTAGCTGCTGATGGGGCTTGAACCCATGACCTCGTCCTTACCAAGGACGCGCTCTACCACTGAGCTACAGCAGCAACACCCGATTCACCAACGGACACTGCCACAGCGAATCGCGTTAAAACCTTTGCCTGTATCCGGCAAAAAACCAGGGAATACAAACAATATCCCATTCTTCCTGCCCCGTTTGTCCATAAACAGAGTACAGGAACCCATGTATTTTGAACTGCTTTTTGATATAAATCTCATAATCTATCCAGAAGACCGCGGAAGTGCAAACATAAAAATTTAGAAAAATGACAAAAAAGTGAAAAAAAACTATTTTTACCTTCCTGAAACGAGCCCACCTCAAGTCAATCCCGCCCAGCCGCCCCACAGCACCTCACCCAAAACCTCCCTTCGACGTTGCAGCCGGCGGCAACCGAGCCCGTTATCGAACCAGGAGCGGAATACCCTCATTTTTCCCCGCGACCCGACGATTTAAGGTGCACATCGGCAAAATCCATGTACCGCTGCCAGTCGTATGCCGTCAGGGCGTGCCCGCCGGAACGGACGTGGTAGCCAATCCTGCCCTTCCGGACAGGCTGGTCAAGGCCGGGCATTTCTTCGACCCCCAAACCCTTCAAACCGAGCAGGCGATAGACCGGATCGGCATTCTTGCAGGATAGGAACTCGCCGCGAGGATCGGCCCACAAATCCTGATCGGCGCTGGCCACATACGCCGGACGAGGAGCAACCAGCGCAATCAGCATGTGTTGATCGACAAGCAGGTCGTCCTCTTTGCCGTTGTATTTCTTGAAATTCTCGCAGAACCAGTGCGGAAAGCTCTTGTTGATACGCTCCACGGTCTCCCCGAAGCGCCGCCGGCTCAGAGCCGCACCGCCGCAGCCCGAGTCGTTCGATATCACTATTGCAAACCGGTCATCCCGGGCGCCGGCCCAAAGAGCAGTCTTGCCCAGACGGGAGTGCCCGAGTACGGCCACCCGCTTGTGATCTATCTCATTATCGGTCTCAAAATAATCCATCGCACGGCTCAAGCCCCACGCCCAGGCCCCGATAGAACCCCAAGCATCCCCTGTACGCTTACCGTCGACCAACCTGTCGAAAGCGGAATGAACCCCGTTCTTAAAGCCATCATGAAAGTCAGGGTCGATGTCGCCGTAATAGATGGTGGCCAGAGCGTAACCACGCCTGAGGATTTCTTCGACAGGATAGCTGGAAGAAGCAGCACCCCTGGATTCTTCCGTAGCTCGATTGTCCACAACCCCAGAGCCAGGGCGCATCCAGCTTTGCGAGAGTTTGATTACCGGGTCTGCACATATCGTATGATTGCCGCCGAAGTTCAACAGAACAAACGTCGGAATCGGCTTTTTAGCGGCATTCGGCAGGTAAATGAGTATGTCCATCGACGGCCCGTCCTTCTTACCGGTAAAGTTCACCGCCACTTGCTTGCGGGTGGCCGAGCCGCCAAGCGCCTTTCTCTCGATATCGAAAACGTCAAAAGCCATATCCTTCGGCCGGTCAACCGGCGAACGGCCATAAACCTGGGCCCGGAACAGTTCGAGTATTTCCGGTCGCCGCTTTGCCAGCCAGGTTTGGGCATCACCCACCTTCGTTCCGTCGGACATCACCAAGGGGTCGGGCAAAGTGTATTCGGGAACTTTGTCTTCGCGGTAATTGGCCTCCGTGCTCCTTTTCGTAAGCGATTCGACCAGTTGAGGCGAAGCTTGCCAGCCGCTCTTGCCTGCGCCGCCGAGGCTCGCACTATCAGGGCCGATGGAAAGGACAAAGAAAACCGCTAAGGATACCATGAGTAGTCTGCTCTTAACCATGTGAAGACCTCCAAAACTATCAAACGGCTCAATTGTAACCACCCGCGCTGTCGATAGTCAATTCTTTAAATCGCGGATTTGCGAAACAGGATTTCACCGCGTCCGGAACTCGACAAGCGTCCGCCGCCCCAGATGCAGCAATACAGAAGTTTTCGCCTTGCTGGCTTTCGCTCTTCGCTTTCGGACAGGCAGGCGGGCCATTCTAATTCCAGCCCGCGAGATAAGAGCCGCGTTGCCTGTCGGGAGTATCACACCGAATCCAGAATCTCCGCGGCTTTGCGGTCAACGGGTCGAAACGCACCCCGCTTTCGGTCGCGAATTCGGCAAGATTCGCTGTGTATGTCTGCCCCGCCGGTATCTTCGGAACCCGCAGGCGGAAGCTGTTGTCGAGAGTCGCTGAAATGATTTCCAGCCTGACGTTTTCCCAGTCGAAGGAGTCGTTATTCGATACGGCACACCGAGTTCCGGCGATAGTTACATTGGCGTTCAGGCGGACCGTCGTCTCCTGGGGGGCTACTTCAATCCTGTGACTGCGTCTTGCGCCGGGGATGGCCTGGAAGAGAACGACACTGACCAAGATAGTAAGAACAACTACTTCCAATGCAACAGGGCTGCGGACTCTTCGCACGGATTCCTGCCTTTGAAGCTGTTCGAGGCGTTTCTCAACTGAATCATAATCCAATGCGGCGCTACAAAAAAAGCATCTGGTAGCCCCTGCATCTATCTCCTCTCCACAGAACGGACATTTTTCCGTTGCCATCTCCATTCTCCGGAAAACATCGCCGTACCCACGCGATATCAATTCATTGGAGCTGAAGAACAGTCACCTGATGCAACCCATAATTACGGTCGTTCCACCGATTCAGCGAAGTTACAAGCACCCAGCATCCAGCGAACAGATCCCACGGGCGCGGCTTGCCTGGTTTTATCTCCATCTCGGTTCACCTCTCAAGAAGAGAAACCGCAAACTCCAGCCCACATTTCTCCGCGTTGGCTACTGTAATTCTACTGCCTTCTCGTCGGTTCGGTCAACACATTTTTCAGTAGGCCGCCGGAGCATCAAACGAAGGGTACTCGACCGCGACTGCTCACCGCTCACGGCGGGGCTGCCCATTCCAGGAGAGGAGCAGGTTTACACGTCTGGCGGCATGGGCTCTCGTATCTTTCTAAATCCACATAGTGTAATGCTTTATGGTCCGCGGTAATTTGGATTGAGCGATACGCCAAGGGGTATCAGAACCAGTCGAGGCTCGTGCCGATGGCCTACCGCGCGGAGCAGACAGCCCTGAGCGTGCTTCTACGTCTAAGCACCCGGAATCTTTGGTTTGTCCGCTTCTTTGTCTTTGGCAGTACCCAGGCTTTTCTTCCAATTTTCCAGCCACTGTCGCCATTTCGTTCTGCCCGGCGCTTTTACCTCATCAAGGGCTTTGAGAACGACATTCGGGTCGGCCCCGGCGGGCGGTTCGACGAGATATCTGTCCATCAGAGCTATTACGGTGCTGTTGGGGTCCAGATCCTTCTCGGCCAGGCAATTTCCGACCAGCTCGGCCGCGCGTTCTACTCTCGAACCTTTAAGGCAGGATTCCAACAGCTTCGGCAGAATCTCTTTTTTGCCCTCGGCGGTCTGGGCGGCGTCATATACCATGCTCAAATAGTCTGCGGCCTGCTCAAAATGGTTTGTCGTGTAATACAGCTCCGCCAGTTTTTCACGGATTATAGGCTTGTTAACGTTGCCGGCCCGGGTCTTGGCAATCTCAAGAAAATCGATCTGCTGCTCATTGGTCAACTTGATCTTGCTGTTTTGAGAGGTCAGTTTGTTCATCCACTCATCAACGACCGGGGCGTCCGCACCTTTGAATATTTTCAGCATTGCCTGCCAGACCGGATTGCTTTCGGAATTTGAGCCGATTTTTTCCGACAGCCAGTTCAAATCCGCCCTGCCGCCGACTTCATCGGCGATGGCAATCAGCTTCTTCCTCAGTGTGGGGCTCGGGTCGTTGACAAAATCATTTCGGAGCATTTCCAGTGCAATCGCCTTGTCAATGTTGGCAAGTCCGTCCACGGCCGATTCTCTGACGAAATTCGCTGCGTCCTGCAAAGCAACCTTGAACAAGGGGCCAAAAAGCTCCGTTGCTTTGGCTTTACACGCGCTGTTCGGCGCACACAACCCGGCCATGGCGCTGAGCAGTTCGCCCCTCAAAGCCCCGTCGGCGTCGTTTTTGTGCTGGCCGTACCTTCCACCAAGTAAACGAAGATACGAATCCAATTCCTGCGGGTCCGATTCATCCCGCTCGAGCAGCTTTCTTGTGACTTGTGCGCCGGTCTTTTCCTGTTCCGCCGTCCCCTCACGAAGAAATGTGGCCGCCCAAACAAGGGTTTCTTTGCGTATATCCTTCATCTCAGGGGATATCTTGGTAGGCGAGTTGGGCAAGACTGCACCCAACGCATCGAGCAGCTTTGTCTTTACCTGAACGTCCTGCTCGATTTTGAGCTGGGCCAACAGGCGCGGAGCAGAATTCAACCCCTGCATCAAAGCCAGCAAATCGGCTGTTCTGAGCCGAACGTCCCGGTCGGCGTCCGAAATCAGGTTCATCAGAACGGGTCCCTGCTCGGCAGGCAACGCCGAGGTCCCCGACGACAGCCGCCATTGCCGAACCTTATCCAGAGCCCACAGTTTCACCTCGGGCTCCGGGCCGGCGAGGTGCTCGGTTAGGAATTTGCCTCGTGCGGCCTCATCGGTTACGGCGTCATACAACTTGCCCAGAGATGACAAGTAGCGTTTTCGCCAGGCATCGACCTTTTCTCTCATTTGACGCATCTGCGTCTCCTGGCGGGTCAATTGCGTCCGCAGGAAAGCCTCCTGACCTTCGTTGCGGATCTTCGCAATGGCCTGCTCGCGAGTTTCAGGGGTGTCGCCGACAGTTATGCCCAGCGAACGCAGAGCACTTTCCGCCTCAGCAGCGACCTGGCCGTCCTTGGAATCGACCAGCCTTATCAGTTTGATTGTAGCCCCCGTGTTCAACCGAAGCTTCAACGCGCGGATCGCATTGACTCTTGTCCTGACAGGCTTTGAGGCATCGGCGGCTATCTCTTCAAGCAGCAGTCCTATTTTTTCATAACTGAAAATCAGAACCGCCTCAGCAGCCAACCGGGCTTCGTCATCAATCGTACTCTCGAAGACACTGACCAACGGCCCGATGAAATCCTCCTCGTTCTTGACGGTCTTTTGTGACGCACGTGCCTGAATCAACGCATTGCAGACAGCCATGCGAGCCGCGCTGTTCTCGGTCTGTTTCAGGGCATCGAGCAATACCACCCGGGGTTTGGGGTCGTCGTCGAACAACAGCACCGTTGCGGCAATCGTTGATCCTTTGAGCAGAGCCTCTTTGTTAAGTTTCAATTGCGGATCAAGCTCCACTTCAGCGGGCGCGCCATCGGCGGCTATGGTTGCCAAAGCAGGCGTCTCAGCGGCGATACCAGCCGGTTGACCCACTAATACCACCACCAAAAACGCAAGATATAGCCGCCTCACAAGCATAAGATGACCTTAAAGATACTACCGGTTCCCATTTTCGGGACCCCTGCCCACTGATTTTAGCATAATAATAATACTGAAATCCGCATAAGTCAACTAGCTTTTGTGATTTACGCCTGAAAATCACCAATTCATGACGAGGTCAAGGCCTTGGATGGAATTTCCTGTGGATTTCCCTGAGCCTTTCCTGGTCAACGTGGGTGTAAATCTGGGTAGTTGCTATGTCCACATGGCCGAGCATCTCCTGTACGCTTCGCAGGTCGGCTCCTCCGGTGAGCAGATGCGTCGCGAAGCAATGTCTCAATGTATGCGCAGTCAGATTTCTGGGCATACCCGCCCTGAGGGCGTATTTCTTAACCAATCTCCAGATTTCAATACGGCCCATGGGGCGACCGGTTCGCGAGAGCAGAAGAAAATTGCTGCTGAAGGGCTTGGCCAATCGCGGCCGCAGGTTCGTCAGGTACTCGACTGTCGCTGCAATTGCAGCTTTTCCAACCGGGATTACGCGCTCTCTGTTGCCTTTCCCCAAGCATCGCAGATAGCCTATATCCACATTCAGGTCCGAAGTCTTCAGGGTTGCCAGCTCACCGGCACGTATTCCCGTGGCGTAGAGCAATTCGAGCATTGCTTTGTCGCGAAGATAGAAAGGCTCAGCGGGCGCCGGAGCGTTCAGCAGGTCTATAACCTGTTTCTTACTACAGACGACCGGCAGTCTCTGCCAGAGTTTCGGGCTTTCCAGTACCCCGGTGAAATCGTCTTCTACAAGGTCCATCAATTTGGCAAACCGCAGAAACATCCTGATAGCAACCAGCGCGCGTTTTATCGAACCTTCGCTTTTCTGGTCTTGGGTGAGAGTCCGCATATAGCTTCGAATGATCGTCGGGCTTATTTGCCGCAGGTGCGCCACTTTGTTGTTGGATTCGCAGTATTCAAGGAAACTCTTCAGGTCGCGGCCGTACGCGAGAACGGTATTCTCGGACAAACCAGCTTCGACGGCGAGATAACCGAGGAAGCTCTTGACGTGCCGCCCCAAGGGCAGAGCCTCTAACTTTTCGCCAACCGACTGTCTCTGTATTGAGAGCATTTGTTCTCACCCGTAACTCGACACACGCGGCACGCCACACGAACGATTACTATATAGTCCGCCCGCCGTCATCCGCTTCTAATAACATCATCGGCACAAAAGCGGCCTATCCTTTAGTAAGCAGGCCCCGCGCTCGGCAGACGCCGAAAAAAGCACTTCGCTCTTGCATTGGCAGCGCAAAGCAATAGAATGCCCGGTATGAACATTGTCAGACTCAATCGTCGTGATTTTCTGCGGCGCACTATCGGCCGCACGCTGGCGATGGCGCCTCTGGCGCTCGCAGGGGCGGCAAAAACGGAATTGTCGGGCCTGCCGCCCGTTCGGGCGATCACGCATGGACCGAAATTTCATTGGTTCAGCTACTACGACAAACTGCAGTTCGATCCTTCCGGCCGTCGCGTGCTTGGTATGGAGGTCGAATTCGAGCATCGCAGCCCGAAACCCGACGACGTCGTCAAAATCGGGATGGCGGACCTGGAAAATGACGGCCGGTGGACGGAACTGGGCCAAAGCGGCGCATGGTGCTGGCAACAGGGCTGCATGCTCCAATGGCGTCCCGGCTCGAATAGTGAAATTATATGGAACGACCGGCAGGAAGACCGATTCGTCTCTCACATACTCAATGTTCACAGCGGCGAGAAACGGACGCTGCCATGTCCTGTTTACACCATCAGCCCCGACGGCAACACGGCAGTGGCGCCGGATTTCCGCCGGATCCAGGATATGCGCCCCGGCTACGGCTACGCCGGCCTGCCCGACCCGCACGCAGAGGACCGCGCCCCGAAAGACTCCGGCATTTTCCGAATCGACCTCGAATCCGGCAGGCAGGAATTGATAGTGTCCATAGCCGATATCGCCCGATTCGGCACGATTCCCGGCGATCCTAAAGATGCCAAGCACTATTTCAACCATTTATTGTTCAATACCGACGGTTCGAGGTTCATCTTCCTGCATCGCTGGCGTGCCGGCAGCATGAAAAGCTTCGGCACGCGAATGCTTACCGCCCGAGCCGACGGCACGGATATAAGGATCGTCGATCCTTATGGAAAAACATCCCACTTTATCTGGCGCGACCCCGGACATATACTCGCATGGGCGTGGCATCCTTCGCATGGCGATGCGTTCTATCTCTACGAGGACGGCACGGATAGAGTCGAAGTCGTCGGCAAGGGCATTATGACAAAAAACGGCCACTGCACATACCTGCCCGGCAATAAATGGATTCTGAACGATACCTATCCCGACAAGGAACGAAAGCAGAACGTCTATCTTTACAACGTGGCGACCGGCGGGATAATCCCGCTCGGCAGTTTCCACCTGCCGCCTGAGTATAACGGAGAATGGCGGTGCGACACTCACCCACGTTTCAGTCCTGACGGCCGCAGCGTTGTGATCGATTCGGCGCACGGCGGCGAAGGCCGGCAGATGTATCTGATCGACATTGGCCGGATCGTCGGTTGAGTTTGCCAATGAGCGGAAAGCACATGCAAAAGAACCAAGAGCTTGGGAGCATAGGAGCACAAGAGCACCAGAGTATAAGAGCGCAGAAATTGTGCTCTTATACCCTTATGACCTGTGCGCTCGTTTTGGCAGGTTGCGCCCGGCAGCACCGCCGGGACATCGCCGAGCTGGTTTACGTGCGGGATAGCGCTGCCGCAGGCATCGGCAAAGCCGAAATGATGGTGCTGGCCGAAGAGGTCCTTGCCGACATGCACTTTTCAATCGAAAAAGCCGACATTGAGAACGGGCTGATAAGAACCAGGCCGCTGCCGGGGGCGCAATTCTTCGAACTCTGGCGCAGCGACAACGTCGGCGCCGAAAACTCGCTCCGGGCAAATCTGCATACCATTCGCAGGACCGTGGAAATTGACATAACGCAGCAAGGGCGGCAATTGCGTATCGGCTGTGACGTTCGGGTTCAGAGATTGTCGCTGCCGGAGCGCGAGGCCGGCGGCAGTAGTGCGCGGGCATATGAGATGTATTCGAGAAGCAGCCCGTCGCTGCAGAAACTGAGATTTGATCCTGAGCAGAAAGAAGGCATGGCATGGATTGATCTGGGCAGTGACACACAGCTTGCCGCAGCGATTTTGAAACGAATTGAAGAACAAATCGCACGCCGGGCGAGCGACGAGACACCAATGACGGGAAGGAACTCATGAGAGTATTAGTCTGCGGCGGAGCAGGATATATCGGCAGTAACATGACAGCCTTGCTGGCCCGCGAGGGGCATGAGCCGGTGGTCTTCGACAACCTCAGCAAGGGCCACCGCTCGGCAGTGCGGCAGGCCGAGCTGGTTCGGGGCGATCTGGCCGATTACGATTCGCTCGTCCGGACGCTCGGGAAATACGATATCGAAGCGGTGATGCACTTTGCTGCCTTCATCGAAGTCGGCGAATCGGTTCGGGAACCACTCAGGTTTTACCGTAATAATCTCTGCTTTACGCAGAATTTGTTATCGGCGATGGAAGCGGTCGGCGTGGAGAAGTTTGTCTTCAGCAGCACGGCAGCCGTTTACGGTATCCCGGCGAGTGTGCCGATTACTGAAGATTCGCCAACCAGGCCTATCAATCCGTACGGTGAAACGAAATTGGCAGTTGAACGGATGTGTCACTATCAAAGCCGGGCCGGAAAGCTTGCCTATGCGGCGCTTAGATACTTCAACGCCTGCGGCGCCGACAGCGACGCGACCCTCGGCGAGGACCATCGGCCCGAATCGCATCTGATTCCTCTCGTCATCCAGGCGGCAATGGGAAAACGAAGCGAAATAAAGATTTACGGAACCGATTACGAAACGCCCGACGGCACCTGCGTTCGCGATTACATCCATATCGAAGACTTGTGCAGGGCGCACCTGCTGGCGCTGGACAGGTTGGGCGAAAACTGCGAGCTTGTGTATAATCTCGGCAATGAAAAGGGCTGTTCGGTACGAGAAGTGATTGAGACGGTCAAAAGGGTCTCGGGCAGGGATTTTAAGGTCGTTGAAACCAACCGTCGCCGGGGCGACCCGCCGGTATTGACGGCAAACGCAGCGAAGGCCAGAAACGAACTGGGCTGGAGAACCGAAAAGCCCGAACTCGAAGAGATAGTCGCCACCGCATGGCAATGGCACAACAACCACCCGGACGGCTACCCGGATTGAGAAGAAAAACGAATCATAAAACACGAGGTACAAGAAATGAGCGAAACGTATGTTGGAATTGACGTAGGCGGAACCAATGTCAAAATCGGTTTGTTTGATTCCCAACTCAAGCTTATCCGCAAAACATCGATAACCACCAACGCGGATATGGGCCCGGATATCGTAATCGACAATATGGCCCGGACCGTCGAGGAATTGATTGCCCAAGCTGGCCTTTCCCTTGAGAACATCACCGCCATCGGCATAGGGACCCCCGGACCGGCCAAGTACAGCGAAGGCATCATTATCAAGTCCACGAACATGCCGAAATTCAAGAACGTTCCAATCTGCAAGATGCTCAACGAAAAGCTCGGCGCGCCCGTCGTCTTCGACAACGATGCAAACGTCGCCTGTTGGGGTGAATATGCCGTCGGGGCCGGCAAAGGCGTCAAGGACATCGTCTTTTTCACGCTCGGCACAGGTATCGGCGGCGGGGTCGTCAGCAACGGCGAACTGGTCCATGGCTGCGATGAAAACGCCGCCGAGTTAGGACACATGATGATATACCCGGAAGGCAGGCTATGCAACTGCGGCCAAAGGGGCTGCGTCGAGGCATACGCATCGGCCGATTCGACCGCACGCAGGGCGACCGAGGCCCTGGAGGCCGGCGCAAAGTCCAGCCTGAAAAAGGTGCTCGACAAAAAGGGGCGTATAACCAGCAAGGACATTTACGAACATCTGGCCGCAGGTGATGTTTTAGCCAAAGAGATAACCGACGGTACGGCAGAGGCGCTCGCTATTACCTGCGTAAATATGCTGCACACTACCGAGCCCAAGCGCATCGTTTTTGCGGGCGGGATGATCGCCGCCGGCGACGCTTTGCTGAACCGCATCAAGTACTTCTTCGACAAGCATATCTGGACTCTGAAGAAAGAGACTGTGGAAATATGCTTTGCCACGCTCGGAGAAGATGCCGGCATAATCGGCGCCGCCGCACTTGCCCGCCACGCCAGGCAACAGGGCAAGCTGAAATAACCCGCGGAGTCCTGCCGTCATAGACAATCAACAAGCGAGACCCGGCGAGTGAAGCCGGGCCTGCCAGTCTATGCATGTGATTTCTCGAAATTCTTTCTGTTCGCGCAGTCGGTCTTGCCTTTGCCCGCAAGCTCATAAGTGTCGTGGGCAATGGCGACCTGTTCATTTGTGGGGATGACAAAGACCTTGACGTCGCTGTCTTCGGAACTGATCTCGGCTTCTGTTCCCACTGCGCTCTTGTTCGCAACGTGGTCAAGCCGCACACCTATCTGGGCGACAGTGTTGCATATCCGCTCGCGCAGCAGGACGGCATTTTCCCCTATTCCGCCCGTGAAGACCACTGCATCGACGGTGTCCAGAACCGCGGCATACGCGCCGATGTACTTCTTTATGCGGTAGCAGAAAACATCGATGGCGAGCTTCGCCCTCGCATTGCCCTTCTTTACTAATTCTTCGAGGTTCCTCACGTCATTCGAGAGACCCGAGATGCCGAGCAGCCCGCTGCGTTTGTTGCAAAGGTCCTTCAATTCCTTCACAGCGTAGCCTTTGTCGGCCAGGTAGAAGAGAATCGCCGGATCGAGGTCGCCCGAGCGGGTCCCCATGGGCACGCCCTCCAGAGGCGTAAGTCCCATGGATGTATCAATCGACCTGCCGTCCTTTACGGCGGTGACGGAGCAGCCGTTGCCGAGATGGCATGTAATCGCGTTGATCTCGTACTTTCCCCGGCCCATCATAACTGCCGCACGCCTGGCGACGTATCTGTGCGAGATTCCGTGGAAGCCGTATCTTCGGATGCCGTACTTCTCGTAAAGCTCGTACGGCAGGGCGTACATATAGGCCACTTCCGGAATAGTGGCGTGAAATGCCGTATCGAAACAGGCCACCTGCATCACATCGGGAAGTTTCCGCTGGGCGGCAACAATGCCTGCGAGATTCGGAGGATTGTGCAGCGGAGCGAGGTCCGCGAACTTCTCGATGGAAGCAATTACCTTTTCGTCAATGATTACGGAATTGGTAAACTCTTCGCCTCCGTGGACGACTCTATGGCCCACCGCGCCTATCTCGGATATTTCCTTCAGGACTCCAACCTGTTTGTCAACGAGCGTCTCCAGTATTAGTTCCATACCCTTCTCGACGGTTTCGACCTTAGCCGGCGCCGAATGGGTCTTGCCCCGAAAAAAGTGCGAAAGTTCAGCGGCCTGTTCTCCTATCCTTTCCACGAGCCCACTGGCGAGAACCTCCGCTTCCGGCATCTGGTATAGATGATACTTGATCGAAGAACTGCCTGCGTTAATTACGAGAACTTTCATTTGTGACATCATCCTTTCAAGAACGGTTCGCACTCATCTGGCAGACGGATTCGTACTCTCCAGCAGTTGGCCCAGGGTCAATATAACTGTCGCAACAATATCATCCACCGTCGCGCCTCTCGACAGGTCGGTTATGGGTTTTGCAAATCCCTGCAGGAACGGCCCGATAGCTTGTGCATTGGCCATATATTGCGTGAGCTTGTAAGCAATGTTCCCTGAGTTAAGATCGGGAAAAATGATTACATTGGCCTTTCCCGCAACCTCGCTGGCATCCTTGACTTTCTTCGCAGCCACCCTGGGAACTATGGCCGAGTCGGCCTGGAACTCGCCGTCGATGGCCAGGCCTGGCTCGCGCGACCGCGCTATGCTGACAGCTTTCCTGACTTTCTCCACGCTCGGACCGGCACCGCTGCCCTTGGTGGAGAACGACAGCAAGGCCACGCGAGGCTCGACACCCAGGATTCTCCTGGCACTCAGCGCCGAAGCCAGGGCGATATCGGCTAATTGCTCAGCGTCAGGGTCTATGTTTACGGCACAGTCGGCGTAAATGAAAGGCTTGTCTTTTTCTCCGAGGAAACTCGGAATAACCATCAGGAAGTAGCTGGAAGGAGTCTTTATGCCCGGGGCCAGACCGACGGTTAAGACGCCGGCCTGAATGAGAGTCGCAGTTGCACTGGCGACCCCGCCGACAGCCGTATCGGCGTCGCCGCAAGCCACCATC
Organism: Planctomycetota bacterium; assembly: GCA_043820045.1. GTDB lineage: Bacteria > Planctomycetota > Phycisphaerae > Sedimentisphaerales > Anaerobacaceae > JBDREF01. The sequence continues at coordinate 49,108 of JBDREF010000377.1, forward strand.
ATTCCACCATAAAACAACGGCTTGACGACTATGTGCCTTGCCACAGCGACGGGTATTTCCTCTCTCTGGAGACTGTACTTCTCCGCGTAAGCATCGAGCCTATCGCTCTCTTTCGGATTTATGATTTCGATACCATCGAGATTAACGCCGGCTTTTTCAACGGCCGCCTCGATCTGCTCGGGTCTTCCCAATACGATCGGTCGGGCTATATCCTCGTCTTTAAGTCTTCGCGCAGCCTGGACGATTCGCTCGTCTCTGCCCTCCGGCAATACAACAGATAGATTTTTCCCCCTTGCCCTCTTCCTGAAACTGCTTATAATGTCCATCCTTGTAATTTCCTTGTTCCTAAGGAACGAATAGCCGGCTGTCATCAGAGTTTTTGCGGCTCAATTGTCAAGTTAACTGTGAGTTAGGACTAATGCAAGAGAAAATCGAATTTGTAAGACTGGTTGGAAATGAAAAGCGTGTAGGTTCGAAGCTTGCCGAGGTTTCGCGGCACTGGCAGGGCCAGAAAGAACGCTTTCTGATGGTAAGCCCCCACGACGACGATGCGGTCCTTGGCGCGGGCCTGCTAATTCAGTTGGCCAAGCGTGAAAATGTTCCCGTCCACATACTGATTGTCACCGACGGCAGCATGGGCTATTGCAGTCTCGATGAGAAAGACAGCATCACCGAGATCCGGCGCAGCGAGAGTTTCGAGTGCTACCAGAGCCTGGGCGTGCCGAAGGAAAATATCGTCTGGCTTGGCTTTCCGGATTGCCAGCTCAACAATTACCGCGGCAGACGCCCCGCCGAGCCGAACGACTCCGTCGCAATCAACGGCTTTACGGGTATGCAAAACGCCTTCACTTATCACCTGCGAAAAATAAAGCCGACGCAATGCTTCCTACCGACGTCCAACGATTTGCACCCCGACCATCGCTTTGTTTACGATGAATTCCTGATCAGCCTGTTCCACTCGGCGGGCAATATCTGGCCCGAGCTGGGCGAGCATCTCAGCAGCGTGCCCTACGTCAACACGTTCGCAGTCTATTGCGATTTCCTCGTCCCTCCCACGCTGCGTATGCGCACGCCGCAGTCATATCTTGAGAACAAGCTCAAAGCTATTTCAGCCTTTCGCTCGCAGAAACAGATATCATCCCTCATCGAAAACGTCCGCCACTGCGGGCCCGAGGAATATATCCGCTCCATCGACTTCAGGCTGTACCACCCGTCAAGCTACCGCAACCTGTTCGAGGATAAGACGGCCCTCGGGATGCTGATGACTTGAGAAGATTCCGGTTTGTAGTCGCGTGTCCTTAATGATGGCCCATAGGTATGGCTATGCGAAGCCGCGCGGTGACCGGGTAGTGGTCGGAAGGATAACGCCCGTCAATGTTGTCGTACAGTATCTGTGCATCGAGCACTTCCAATGCCGGCGGCACAAGAATATAGTCGATCTTATTGCCCTGACGGCCCCCTTTGAATCCGTGGCTCGTGCCGACCACCTTGGCGTCCGGATGCAGAACGCGAAACGTATCGAGCATGGGAACGGGGCTCTTGGAAGGGCTCTCATTCGGCAGGCCCAGAGCGGTCTCGCCCTTGAGGTAGGTCACGACCGGATTGCTCTCGCCGGAGTTGAAATCGCCCGTCACTACAAAAGGATCCAGATGTTTTCTGCCTAAGATACGCTTGGACAGCAGGACCGCGCTGTTCTGCCTCGAAGGCTGGGAAACGTGGTCCAGGTGAAGATTGAACATGTAGAAGGCCCTGCCTGTCTTGATTTCGACGAGCCTGGCCCATGAGCAGATGCGAACGCAGGCGCCGCCCCATTGGTTCGAGCCGGGCACCTCCGGCGTATCGGAGAGCCAGAACGTCCCCGATTCATCGGCCTTGAAACGATCGAGACGATAGAGAATTGCAGAGTACTCGCCGTCCGTCTTGCCGTCCTCGCGAGCGACGCCGATTTCGCCGTACACGGGCAGGGCCTCGCGAATCTCGTCAATCTGAAAACGCAAAGCCTCCTGCAGGCCCACGACGTCGCTTTGGTTCTTGCGGATAACGTCGAAGGCCATCTCCCGCCGGTTCTTCCAGTGGTTTTCGCCGTCGTTGGCCGCGCCGTAGCGGATATTGAACGTCATCACCCGCAGCTCCAGGCCGTTCGCCGCCGCCTGGTCGGCATGGGCGCCTTCGGCGTACCGGCAGAAACATAAAGTAAGAAGAATCGCTAATGAAAACAACACTCTCGCTACTTTTGAAGTTCTTGTACGAAACATAGCTCGCTCCTCGATTTTTGAATCTGATCCGATGTTTCTTGAGCCTTTTCAACTAACGATTTTCCAGCTTCTCCTCTTCCGACAGCGACTCGTTCAGAGCGCCCGAGCGGAAGCCCTGCAGGTCAACTGTAACGAATTTGAAGCCTAACGATTTCAGCTTCTCGACTATCTGCGAACGAGCCGGCTCGGAAGTTACGGCCTCGATATCCCGCGGATTGACCTCGACGCGGGCAATCGTGTCATGATGACGGACGCGAAATTCCACGAGGCCCAGGGTTCGCAGAAAATCCTCGGCCTCTTCGATTTGCTTGAGACGCTGCTCTGTGACTTCCAGGCCGTAGCTGACCCGCGAAGCTAAGCACGGCGAAGCAGGCACATCGGCCGTAGGCAAATCCACCTTTCTGCTCAATTCGCGTATGTCCGCCTTGGTCAGTTCCGCCTCCATCAGCGGGCAATGGACGCCGAATACCTTGGCCGCACGATTGCCGGGCCGAAAATCGTCCATATCGTCGAAATTGCTGCCGCATGCGACGCCGTTGTAGCCCTTGTCCTTAGCGATATTGACGAGGATTCCGTACAGATGCGATTTGCAGTGGAAGCACCTATCGGCCTTGTTTGCGGCGTAGTTGCTGTCCTCGACCTCATCGACCTGCGTCTCCAAAACCTCCGCCCCGATGATCTTGGCATTCTTTACGGCCTGCTCGTACTGCGACCGCGCCAGAGACGCACTGACACCTATACAGGCCAAAACATTGCCCGCCCCAAGCGTATCGACCGCCGCCTTAAGAAGATACGTACTATCCACCCCGCCGGAGTAGGCAACCACAACTTTGCCTAATTCCCGGAGGATTCGCCGGAGGGAATCATATTTGCCGTCCAGAGTCATAAAAAGCCGATGGTGGGAGTCGGACCCACAACCTCAGCTTTACGAAAGCTGCGCTCTACCATTGAGCTACATCGGCACTTGCGCCGGGTATAATACCGATCCCAGCCCGGTTTGTAAAGAGGCCAAATTTGGCAAATTAGCAGGAGTCGCCAAGGGTTCTTCTCCCCTTACCCGCCGCGTCTTGTCGAAAACCTTCATAAAGGTCGTTGCGAGGCCCAAAGGGCCGCGGCAATCTCGCGTGTAACAGGCAATCCTGTTGGCTCTCAGCAGTGAAACACGCCGACCACTTGCGACGCCGGACAAGCACAATCCCGGCCGGAATACGCTGTCGCCGGCCCAGGAGGCAGCCCTCGCCAAAAACGAGAAAAGTACAATGTCCCCTTTGCGAACCGTGTGGGGAAGTCGGCAAGAAGCTGACGAGTCTCTTTTTTGTTGATTTCGTTGCATTAACCAACGTGGCGTGTTATCATCTCCGCATCAGAAGAAGCACGGCCAGACGTGAGTTGAACGAGGCGACTTTTACCATGCAGTTCGAATGAGACCCGAAAAAGGCTTAGTCGAACCAGGGCAAGCACAAGATGGCTTTTGAAACATGAAATCGGAAAATAATCGTGATGACTTGCGTCCCGAATACGACTTTGACTATTCCAAGGCCGTCCGTGGCAAATATAGCAAGCATTTGTTGCGAGAAGGGGCCAATGTGGTGGTCCTCGAACCGGATGTGGCCCAGCTTCGGTCCGCCGGGCGTAAAAGGAAATCATGCCAACGACAGAAAGAAGGAGAGGACGGAATGCCGACCATTTCCATGTTTTACGGGGTTCTCATTCGGATGTTCTTTCGCGATGCCGAGAAACATCACACGCCGCACATCCATGCCGATTACCAAGGTAAAGTAGCCGTGTACTCAGTCCCTGATGGAACCCTTCTGGCAGGTGAACTGCCTCTGAACAAGCACAAACTGGTCGTCGCATGGATCGAGATTCATCAAGAAGATTTACTGGCCGACTGGGACCTGGCTGTGAACGGCAAGAAGCCGTTTCCGATTAAAGGGCTTGACCAATGAGAATTAGAGAACTCCGTCCCCAACCGAATTGGGTCTTGTCCATCGTTGCAGACGACGGCCGCGTCGGCAGTTTTGACGTCAGTCCCTATCTGGAGTATGAAGCGTTTGCAGACCTGCGCAACCCCAGCGAGTTTATGAAGATCTCCAATGGTGGATACTTCGTCGAATGGGAGTGCGGCGCTGACTTGTCGGCAGATACGATTGAGGCGCACTGGCGTGTCATGCGGGCAGGAAACCAGAACTCCTCGTCTTGTGCGGATCAGTCAAATCGTTGTTAGGCTACGAAAGAATGATCTTTCCCGCTCGACACAACGTCTGACAAAGCGTTCCGCCGCCCGCAAGAACAAAACATCCACTCGGTGAACGTTTCGTTTCGCCGGTCTTTGTTACATTCAGCCCCAAAAAGCAGGCTGGAGCTTTCCCCGAGACCGACACCCGTCCGATAAATAACTATTCCCAATCCACAATCAAACCAGAGATTCCTTGTTTGGGCTTTTACGTTTTGATTCTTGACTTCTTCTTATACCGCCTTACGCTTTGGCCGATGGTAGGTTAGACGAAAAGCCAGGGGGTTTGCACCTTAAATTCAAGCGTTGTGGAAATTGTACTGGGCACAGACTGCCCAATTAAATTGCTAAGCAGCATTGTGACGTGCGCGAGATACGATATGAGTTCAGTATACTTAGTCAATGTCGGCACCAACGCCACGCATAAGAGCAAGGCACGCAGTCCTATCTTCGGAGACGGGTCTTTCGTATACGTATCTTACCCTGATGACAATGAAATCGTGGAGTATTCACCTAATATGCGTCACTTTGTGCGTGACCCAGACGAGCACAGAACCCACAGCGATCCTGACTGGGATAATTCGAGCTACGGTGACGACTGTTCGAATCCGAGGGCGTACGCACTGAAGAACGTCACCCCGGGTGACATTCTTCTTTTCTGGGGGCTGCTTTGGCAAAAGAGCAGGCGGAACAACGGGCATAATTGGCATGCGTGTGGCTTTACAGGCGAAAAAGGCTGGTATCTTCTGGGTACTCTCCGAGTCGAAGAAATCGTGGAGGGTGGACAGCATATTAACCAAGTTACTCCCCAGAACCGGGATCGGGCACATAAGACATCCATTTCGCTGGGCATTTTGTGCTGCCTAAAAACGACCGAGTTTTTCTGGGCGACCAAGTTTATTCAAGATCTTTTAATAGAGCTGTCGATCTTGGTGTGCGAAATCAAGGTGGTCTCATCTACATAGCGTTCACATCCGCCGACGACAATCTCCTGCACTTTAAGGGCAGACCTCGCTGGTACAACAGTTTGCGCACGTGCCGGGAAATGTGGGATCTCAACAATGCTAAACAGCGTGAAAAAGCTGAGATCGTCAGAGACGCAATCCGGAGAGTAAACGACGACTTTGACCTGCTCGAAAACGCAGAGTTCGATCCGAAATGAGCCTATTCTTACAAGAGATCGGGTAAATAAAATATAACTATAACTGACCGTGATTAGTTCTTGGAGCCTACAAATGGAAAAGCTAATGGCAATAATGTTGGTTTTATTGGGGATGTTGGTTGGTGGTTGTGAAGAAGAGTCTGTCTCCTACCAACGAAAACCTGAACCTGACTTGGCGCGACAGGAAGAAGAAATCAGAGTTACGCAAGAAGCGCCGAGCAAGATGGCCGAAGACCCAGACTTAACTTCGGAAACTCTCGTTGATAGCGCCAGTTTTGAAAGTTCAGTAGCAGCGGAGCCTAACCAGCCAGAAATCAAAGAAGTGAACAAACCTATCTTCGGGGTCTATCTGGGAGAGCCTTTCAAGAAGCTATCTGAAAGAGCTCGTGAGGAATGGAAGTATGACCTGGTCCAGACGCGTGAATCTATCCCATTCTCAGGTCTGGAAGGTGCAACGATTCGGGTACAAGGCAGAGCAAACGACGGACCTTTATATATCTACCTTTCTGAGCCTTTTGAAGAAAGAGTGGTCATGCTCGAGAAGAACTTTTTCGATGTTTCCGTTGATAGGTACCGAGAAATAAGGGAAGCTCTCAAGAAACAATACCCTGAGGCTGACTGGAATGAGGTGGTAGGGACTTATGCAGTCCTACGCGGATTAGTAAAGATAGATGAACAAGTCGTGGCCATTGCCCTCTACTGTGTTGTGGGGTATGGTAACGACGCGCTACAATTGTTCTATGGTCATGAAACCTTATTTGAGCGAACCACTAAAGAAGTTGAACTGCGGAAAGAGAAAGGACTTCACGACAATTTATAGGCTCTGTTCGAAAAAAGGAAAAACGAGAAAAACGAGAGGAAGGACCTACTATCCACCCGAAGAGCAAGTTCATGATAAAGAAAGGATGAAAAATGTGTAATCACCCAAATGACGAAGTGGTACAAAGACTCTTATCCAAGATTGGGCAAGAAGTCTGTTATACTTTTCCTGGAGGTGAGGATGACCTAAGGGGGACATTAGAAGACCGTGCCGTAATCGTATCCCCAGCCCAACCTGGTACTGTGCCCTATTGGGACGTAGTCGATCGCATCAGATTTAACGACAAAGAAGAACCATGGATGCGGTTCGGCTATTATCGAAGAGCAAACCACAGACTGATCTGGTGTAGCCAAACAACCCTCACGGAACCCGAGTCCACGTGGAAAAGACTTTTGATCGACTCAGCTCGAAAGAAAGAGTGGCTTCGTGAGTTACTCAAGGAAGTTTGCAGGGAATTAAACAAAGAATGACTATTGTTCGCTCAGGGCTTCGATGTCGGCGGCGTCTTTTCTTCTACCGGTTGCCCTCTTGTTGGCAATGAAGTCTTTACGGCCAATAAAACAAACCGGTATCTGGCCGTATTCGCCGGGAACTTTACCTGCATCGGCCTTTTCCCACGAGACACCGCTGATGCTCGTAACGATGTCGATGCGTATCGGAGGAACGCCAAGCTGGACGACCTTGCCCGGCATAGTGAAATCGTCCTCAGATAAATCCAGCGATCCAAAGCCGAATTCGTTCAGAGCAGCGAGGATACGCTCGGCGTTTTCACGGACTGGCCTGATAAACAGGTCGATGTCACCGGTAAAACGCGGGGCACCGTGAAAAGCTAAAGCGTAGCCGCCTATGATGAGGTATTCAACTTTGTTCTTGTTGAACAACTCGAGCAACTCTTTGAAGTCTGTGCGAATCTCCATAATACTCGGCTCTGAGGGCATCGACCGCTGCGAGGCGCTCCTGCGGCGGGCGGCTGAGCCAATATTTAAGGTTCTGCTCTATCTCCGAGAAGTTATTTAACTCGTATTTCTTTACAGTCTTGCGAATCATACTCTTAATTATACCATAAGCATACGGATTGTGCTAATCAAACCATTCGTCTTCGGGGTCGAAGGGGGGGATTGAGACGTTTACGATCTTCATCTTTCCTACGGCCCGGTGGCGACAGCCGGGCTTGATGAAAATCGCGGTCAAAGGCGTCACCGGCACCCGCTGGCCGTCCAGCTCCATTTCTCCGTTGCCTTCGAGGACGAAGTAAATTTCGGTTAGCTTCTTGTGATAGTGCACGCGCGAATCGACCTGGATATCGACTACGTGCATCGTGGCCGTGGTGTTGTCGGGGCCCAGGAAGGCCCTCTTGGAAAAGCCGCACGGGCACTTCACCGCGTCAATCTCGTCGAATCGTGCAATCATGTAATTCGCCATATTCTACCCTTCACAATGCCGACACACCCAAAACGAAAGATTCTTGAACTCCCAATCGGCCTGTTGTATATTCTGCTGGAATCGTGTGATTTAATCAAGAGTTGAGTGAGGACGAACATTATGAACGATTTATTCGACGTAAAAGGCAAGGCAATCGTAATTACCGGTGGCGGCGGCGTTCTCTGCGGCACAATGGCGAGGGCTCTGGCTGAAGCCGGGGCAAGAATCGCCATACTGGATTTGAGCGAAGCGGCGGCGGGCGAAGTCGCCGATGAAATCAAATCCAAAGGCGGCACAGCCATACCGGTCAAGTGCAACGTACTCGACAGAGAGAGCATCGAAGCGGCCAGCGAGAAAATCAAAGCCGAGTTCGGGAAAGTTGACGCCCTTATCAACGGGGCCGGCGGAAACAAGAAGGAAGCGACCACTTCACCGGACTTGTCCTTCTTCGACCTGCCGAGCGAGGCCATCCGCTTCGTCTTCGAGCTTAATTTCATCGGCACTCTGCTGCCGACCCAGGTATTCGGAAAAGAGATGGCCGACAACGGCGCAGGCATAATCCTGAACGTATCGAGCATGAGCGCCATCAGCCCTTTGACCAAGATTCCGGGCTATTCGGCGGCCAAGGCGGCAGTCAGCAACTTCACGCAGTGGCTGGCCGTCCACGTCTGCCAGAACTATTCCAAAGAAATCCGAGTCAATGCAATCGCGCCGGGATTCTTCCTGACCGAGCAGAACCGGTTCCTTCTGACGGATGAGAAGACCGGCGAGCTGACCGCTCGCGGCAAGACCATTATAGACCATACGCCGATGGGAAGATTCGGCCAGGCCGAAGAGCTGATCGGAACCGTCGTGTGGCTGCTTAGCGACGCTGCAAAGTTCGTCACCGGGATCGTCGTCCCCATCGACGGCGGATTCTCGGCGTTCAGCGGCGTATAAACAGGAAAGGAAAATAATCAATGGCGGGCAAAGGTACTTCCAGAAGAGACTTTCTAAAATCCGTCGGTGTCGCTTCGCTGGCGGTGGGCCTGCAAACCACTGCAGGGGCTGCCCCGAAGCTCGAAAGAATTTCAGGCGCAAAACCGCGGAACGTCGTATTCATACTCAGCGACGACCATCGCTACGATTTCATGGGCTTTCTGGGCAAACCGAAGTTCCTCGAAACGCCCAACATGGACCGCATGGCCCGCGAAGGCGCTTACATCCGAAATGCCTTCGTCACGACGTCCCTCTGCTCGCCGAGCCGTGCTTCGATCCTAACCGGTCAGTTCTCGCACCGGCACGGCGTCGTGGACAACCAGACCCCCATCCGCGAGGATGTCGTCTTCTTCCCGCAGTACCTGCAGCAAATCGGCTACGAGACCGCCTTCATGGGCAAGTGGCACATGGGTCACGAAGACGACGCGCCCCGGCCCGGCTTCGACAAGTGGATAAGCTTCCGCGGACAGGGCGTCTATAACGACCCGGCGCTCAACATCGACGGCAGGCAGGTGAAAACCAAGGGTCAGATTTCCGACCTGCTGACCGACTACGCCGTCGAGTGGCTCGAAAGGCAGCGAAGCAAGCCGTTCTTCCTGTACCTCTCGCATAAGGCGGTCCACGCCATGTTCGAGCCGGCCAAGCGGCACCTCGGCAGGTACGAGAACGCCGAACTCGAATACCCCAAGAGCATGGCCGATACGCCCGAGAACTATGCCGGCAAGCCCGCGTGGGTCAAGGAGCAACGCAACAGTTGGCACGGCGTCGATTACATGTACCACGGGGACATGGACTTCGATACTTTCTACAAACGATACTGTGAAACATTGCTGGGCGTTGACGACAGCATCGGTCGCGTACTCAAGTGCCTCGAAGACAAGGGGCTGGCCGAGTCCACCCTCGTCGTCTATATGGGCGACAACGGCTTTTGCTTCGGCGAACAGGGTCTCATCGACAAGCGCCACATGTACGAGCCGTCGATGCGCGTTCCGATGCTGGCCCTCTGTCCCGACCTTATTAAACCCGGCACTGTCGTCGAGAATCTGGTCCAGAATATCGACATCGCTCCGACCGTCCTGGAGGCCGCCGGAGGCCGCACACCCGAGAGCATGGACGGCCGGTCAATCATACCGCTGCTCTCCGTAAGGAGTCCCAAGGACGGCGGCAGGGACGTACCGTGGCGCGACGCCGTATTTTATGAGTACTACTGGGAGGCCAACTACCCCCAGACACCGACAACCTTCGGCGTCCGGACGGACCGCTACAAGTTTATCCACTACCACGGTGTCTGGGACACCGACGAACTCTACGATCTCAAGAACGACCCCGAAGAGATGCACAACCTTATCGACGAGCCGGAACACGCCAGGCTCATCGAGCAGTTGCGAACGCGAATGTACGACTGGCTCGAACAGACCGACGGCCTGAATATCCCGCTGCGGCGAGAAAAGGGCTTCAAGGGCGACAAACGGGGCCCGAAGAAAGTTAAAGAATACCTATATCACTCAGACGAAAAATGACGGCAGATGACCCGGCAAGACCGCTAAGAGAATTAAAACCTGCAAAGAAGTTTTTCGTGGGCATCGATTCCGACGGTTGCGCCTTCGATACGATGGGCATCAAACAGCGCGAGTGTTTCTGCCCGTGGCTGATAGCATTTTTCGGCCTGCAACCTGTGGCCCGGGCCGCCCGCGAGTGCAAGGACTTCGCCGACCTGTTTTCCAGGACGCGCGGCGCCAACCGGCACAAGACCACCAAGCGCATCATAGCCGAGCTACTGCCGAACCACCCAGAGACAGCGGCCAGGGGCTTTAAGGTCCCACAGTACCCGCACTATTTCGCCTGGGTCGATGACCCCAAGAGCCTGTTGAGCAACGACGGCCTGAAAAAAGCCATCGACGAGGCCGCCGACCCGGAGGCCAGAAAGGAGCTGGCTCTTGCGCTTGAGTGGAGCGAACGCGTCAACTGGGCCATCGGCGAGACCGTCAAGAACTTGCCGCCGTTTCCGTACGTGCGCGAGAGCCTGCAGAAAATCCAGCCTTCCGCCGACGTAGTAGTCGTCTCGGCCACGCCCGACGAGGCGCTGCGGCGTGAGTGGCAAGAGCATGATATCGCCAAATATGCGGCCGTCATTGCCGGCCAGGAGATGGGGACGAAGACTCAGCATCTCCGCTACGCCACTAAGGGCAAGTATGAAAAGAATCACGTCCTGATGATCGGCGACGCGATGGGCGATATGAAGGCCGCCAGGGCCAACGACGCCCTGTTTTACCCGATCAATCCCGGCGACGAGATACAATCGTGGAAGCGTTTTCACGACGAGGCGTTCGACAAGTTCGTCAAAGGCGAATACGCCGGTCCGTACGAAGAGAAAGTGATTGCGGAATTCGATTCGTATCTGCCGGAACTGCCCCCTTGGGAACGCTGAAGACAAATTCCGTTTTCAACAGAGAAGAGGAAGCATACCGATGAAAGCCCTCGTTTTGAAATCTGCCGAGCAGGTCGAAGTGATGGATGTGCCGAGCCCGGAGCTTTCAGCCGGCCACGTGCTCATCCGGGTCTCTAAATGCGGCGTATGCGGCAGCGATGTTCGCTACTTTCACGGCGAGAACCCCTGGGCCAAGCAGACTCTCGGCCGTCACGTTGACAATCCGCCGAATATAATCCTCGGCCACGAGCTTACGGGCGTCGTCTGCGAGGTCTTCGACAAGGCCGATGCTCATCTGGTCGGCAAGCGTGTCGGTGTTAATACCTT
>JBDREF010000378.1:0-3865 GCA_043820045.1 Planctomycetota bacterium
CTGCCGGTCGATGTCAACGCCGTAGATGTGGGTGGTCAGGATGCGTTTGCGTTCGGCGATGGTGAGACAAGTTTCGCCTTTGAGGTTCTGATAAACGGCCTTGGCGTGTTTTGGGGAAGGGTTGGATTGATACCACTTTAAGCAATGTTCCATTAGGAACTGATAAGCGCCGAGGAGGAAGGAACCGCTGCCGCAGGCCATATCGAGCACGCGGAAGGGCTGTGAGTTTTTGCCGCCAGCGAGAACGGCAGGGCTTTTGCCTTCAATCTGTTTCCCGATGGTGTTCTGGACGATGTAGGTCACAATATAGGCGGGGGTATAGTATACGCCGCCGGCCTTGCGCACCTCGGGTTTTTCCTCGACTTTGGCCTGATGTCCGGCGGTCAGGCGGATGACTTTGCCGAGGAAGCGCTCGTACACCGTACCGAGAATTTCTACAGGCATGACGTGGAAGTTGTACGGGCTGCCATGCTCGAAGTAGAGGCTTTGGAGAATGAGCTTGAGGGTGTTGTCGTCCACGGCAAGCCGCGGCGTGAGCGTGTCCGGCGCATCGGAGACTCCGGGTTCTTTATGGAAGTGGAATAGTCCGGAGTTGTATTTCTCATCGGCCTTGCGGCACAATGTCTTCACAAAACGGGCGTAGATGTTCGGCTGCTGGCAGAGTTTGAGCAGTTGTCCGTAAGACTCCAGTCCGCGATCCTCGGCCATTCGCAGAAAGACGATCCGGTCAATGATCCGTTGAACAGCGACGTTGAGGTCGTCAACCGACAAATCTTTGTTTCGCAGGGCGAGGTTTCGTGCCAGTTTAACTCGCCAGCCTTCGATATCCTTCAGAAACTCAGTGTCGACCTCGGAAATGCCTCGCTTACGTTTGGAGGCGGCATACTGGTCGAACTTCCCAGACCAGACGGCCTCGCGCGAGAACACGTCCCAAATCTCCCGCCAACGGTCAGGATACTCGGTGAACCTGAAATACTGGATGCGGCCATGGCTGGCCTTATCACCGGGTCGTGGGCGAGAGGCACAATCGTATACGCCCAGCTCTTCGAAGTCGGTCAGGATGGACAGGGCAAGTTTGGCGCTGAAGCCGTAGCGGCGCAGTTGATAGGCCGGCGCGGGGTCGGCGCTGATATTGACGCCGCACTTCTTGGCCTCTACATAGAACTTCGGCAAGGTGCCGACGCGGAAGGTGTAATCGGGAGCCTTCTGTTGGCCTTCCACTTCCAGACTGTCTTCGGGGATGACTTCGCGATATTGGGGTGCGGTCATGGAGTCGTTGCGGACGTCCCAACCAAGGGCCTCGAAAAAAGGGTCTATGAGCGATTGGCGGACATGGGCTTCCTTGACCCCAGGGGCGAGGAATGACTGCTGGTTCGTAGCGAAATACTGACACAGCTTTGCAACTTCATCCTTGCCTTGGTCGAATGTTTTACTCATAAGTGCTCAATCCTTATCCACGGTTACCGGCAACATTCAGACGCCCAACGTCGCAAATCACCGGAGGCAAAAGCATAGCGAGGAACGAGCGAAGTTTTTTGCCTCCGGTGATTTGCCTTGTTAGCCCTTGGTGAACCATTTTTTTGTAAAAACTGTGTATGTTTGCATTGGCTCCTCAAAGCATGGCGTTGTCACCCTTTCTAATTCTTTCTGAGTAGCTGCTAATTGATTTCGTATTTCATCATCATCGTTATAGCGATCCCAGAAAATCCCTTCATGGCGGTGCATTTCATCTAAGTGCTTTTGGAATTCAGCAGCTTCCATCTTCACACGACCTTGGCGCTGCCAATAGTGAGTGGAAAGCATATTGGCTGAGACAAAAATAGAATTGAGTGTTTTATTTGTGTCTATGAATATGCTTTCTGTTTCAGTACCAAAAACAGCCATAAACTTATATTTCAGTGTATTGAAGCGAACAAACATCTCTTTTTTAGATTCATAGCGCTCAAATACTATATACCCTCTATCAAGCAGTTGGGATTCAGCTTCTGTTTCATAGTCGGCTCGCTTTCTGGTGCTACCCTCGCTACCACTCGACCAATGATTTCTTATGAATGAAATGGCATCCTTTATTTCAAAGAATGAGGTTAGCGTTTCTTCTGCCAGTTCAATTTTCCGCTTACCCATAAATTCGCGCTTCCATGCGCCAACGCCAGAAATAATTGCCCAGCAAGCCGAAACAACTGCTATGGCTTGAGCTATTGTGGCTAGTTCAATCATGAACATTCCTTTATGGGGCTAACGCCTTACATCACCGGCAGCAAAAAGCAAGCGTAGCGCCGCTTTTTGATGTCCGGTGGATGTGATAGTTAGATTCTTTCAGCGGAACTTGCAACGCAACGCTTTCGGGTGGCCTAGGCCCGCGAAACCTTCACGCCGACTGCTGGGCGAATATACTTCTTGAGCGTGCCAGCCCCGAAAGTTTGCCGCTGGAGCCTCTTTCCCTCAAACCACACGCAAGAAACATCGTCACCATCGATTTCCTCGACGGTCATACTCTCGCCTCCAGACTTCAGTTGCACTACGTCGCCTACTACGAAAGTTTCAGACATTGCTTTTCTCTCCTGACTTAGGTTTCCGGATCTGCATATTTATGCTTGGGATACGCGACGGGTATCTTGAACTTGATGCGAGATTCCGATCCGTGAGATTCATTACTGCGCCCTCCAGCATTCAAGCTGAGTAGCGACGCGACGGTTAGGCCAACTCCGGCTTTGATCTCGGTACCAGAATTAGCCAGGATAGCGACGTCAAACTCCACGAACTCTACGGAGTGCCGACGGCCCCCAGTGACCAGCGTGCCGGAGTCATCGCGAGAGACAGAGGTGTTGATCCGAGCAGCGGAGCCGCTTTCATGGAGCTTGTTCTGCGCTGCTTCGATGCCGCCTGCGATTTGAAGCAATGCCTCAGTCACGAATTCTTTCAATTCCATCGATATCCTCCGAAGAATCTAACGTTTTAAAAGTTTTTACGGCGCGGAGCCGACGTATAAACTGAGTTGAACAAACCCTCTCGCGGGGATTTGCAACTCTTTGGAATTTTAATCGTCGTGTGCATCGTTTTGAAAATTACTATGGGGAAAATTTTCTTTGAAATCAAGAAATAAATCGAGGCGATTGCACAGCATTCGGCCATATCGTACACGGGGAAATCCTGAGGAGTGAGACGTACTTGTGTGTACGTCGCAGCGACGAAGGATGAGGGAACGCAGCAGATGGGCGTTTTTCAACAGCCTATTAAAAGAAAAAATATCGGAAAGACGGAGGACACGGTCATAAGGCCGCGTCCTTTTTTCATGACAGAGCGAGGGCCTTTTCGACCCGCCGAAGGAGGGAAACCGGGCCGAGCAGGGCAAAGATCCTATCGAGTTCGGGCCCGTGGAGACGGCCCGTCACGGCCGCCCGGATCGGCAGGTAGAGCTTCTTTCCCTTAAGACCCGTCTTGTTGTCTTGTATCGAACGCACCATACCGATAATACCCCGGTAATGCGGAGCCGGCTCCGGTCCAACACCGCCTTCACCGCCTGCGGCCAGCAGGACGAGTTCCTTGCGCAGTGCGGTGAGGACTGTTTTCGCCTCTTCCCCCCGAAGCACCGCCTCGGCCTCCTCGTCGATCCGGTAACGGCCGTCGTCGAAAAGATCGAGGAAGCCTCCGATGTCGGCCAGGGTCCGGAGATTGTCGCGAACGGCGTCGACGATCCCCTCGAGCCGGTCTCGCTGGAAGGAGAGCTCGTCGTACCCTGCCGCCCGGATGAAAGGGATGAGAATATCGGTGAGCGCTTGCGGATCATACCGCCTGATATAGTTCCCGTTGAGCCACAGGAGCTTCTCCTCGTCGAAGACGGCGCCGCCTTTCCCGGTCCTGTCCA
>JBDREF010000379.1:0-5993 GCA_043820045.1 Planctomycetota bacterium
AGTTATTATTGCGTTTATCCCGGCTTCCTCGCACGCCTCAAGGGTATCCATGATTTTTTCTTCCGAACTGTAGGCCAGGAACAACTCCCGCAGATATTTCAGGTCTCTGCTGTGGGACCACCCGCTGAACTGATTGCCGCCGATAATCAGCCTGCTGATTCTAACGTTTCCTATTTTGCCGTTCGGCAATCCTGACCCTGTAGAGGCTCCTGCCGAGGCCTTAGCCGTAACGAACGATGCGGCAAGGGAACTGGCGAACAATTGACGGCGATTAAGAGAATCTGACATTTTTTAATCCCTTCCAAGGCGACCAACATCGACCGAGCTTCTAACGGCCCTGCATTTGGCAATAATCATACCGAATCTGCCCGAAAAATGCAAACAAACCGATATTCACCCATCAGAAATAAGTGCAATAATACGTAAATCTGGTACTATTGAACCCTTCTGTTTCCAAGCATGACAAATAGCACGATTTTGGAAGGAGCAGCCTTATGAAGCTTTTCATGACGCTCGCCGCGAGTGTGCTGTTGACACAGGCGGCAACCAAGGCGCAACTCTCGTAGCCGGACAGTCTCACAATTGACAATGCCATCGTTTCAGTTTCCTATGACTCTTCGCAAGGCACTTTCACCGCAAGCCGGGCTGGAAAGGTGTTTCTAAGGCAGGGTCGATTCGATGAGTCCGGCGTAGACGCAAAGGTAGAGCGTGTGGAAATCCATGATGCAGTCGGCGCCGGAAAAGGAATCCAGCTTACTTTCCCGTCCGGATATACTTACACCATCGCTCTGTATGAGAATACGCCGTTCGTATGCATCAAATCTTCAATGCACAACCATACCGACAAGCCGTTGATCATCGATGCAGTTTCGCCCGTTCGTTTTACCGTCGATCTCGACAAGCCGGCCGGCGACCTCCGCATACTCGGCTGTGACGGCCTGACAACCGCCGAGGCCGACAGGGTGAGTTACACATTTCTGGCGATAGCGAAACCGGACGCCCTCAACGGCGTGGTCTGCGGATGGCTGACACACGACCGGGCGTCGGGCATCGTTAGTTCAAAACAGAACGGCGATCTCGTAGCCGTCGAACCACGTTCAGAATACGGCAAGCTGCTCGTTCCATACGCGTACGCCGCAGTTGAACAAAAGTGGCCCGGACACCGTAAAGAGCTTGAAACAGTTGTAATGAACACGGCGAAGAAGACAGGAGCCTTCGTCGTGGGAACCAACCTTGTGGGGGCGATAACACACGGCCCTTGGAGGGGTCGCATATACGGCGGAAACAGCGTCGCCGCCGGCAGAACAGGCCGAACGGTCGCTGCGGCCAAAGACCGAGACCGGGACATAATGCTCGTCAGATTGTGAACGGCTGCCCACGAGTAATTTATGGGATTTGTTGAAAGGAGCTTGAGATGGTGCGACATGTTGTTTTGGTTTTGACTGTTGGAATTCTGCTCGGTCCGGTGATCGGCTGCAACTCTACGGAGCATGGCAAGGCATTGACCTCAGCAGAAGGGGCTGAGATTCGTGTTTATGAAGTATTCGGCATGGACTGCCCCGGCTGCCACGGGGGGATTGAAAAGCTGGTCAAGAAGATTCCGGCGGTCCAGGATGCACAGGCCAACTGGCAGAAGAAAGAGCTGGCCGTGGTGGTGCGTCCCGGGGTCGAGTTGGACGACGAAGATATCTACGACGCTACCCGTCGAGCGAATTTCACGCCTGGCAAGCGGCTCAAGTGACCAAAGACAAAGGATTAATTAATGAGAAAAGTGTTGCTGGCCTTTGCGGTGAATGCGGCAGTTGGCGCATTCTTCCCTCAAAGTGCAATCGCCGCCGGAATAAGTGTGGATGCCGGGCTGACCCCGCCGGAGGACCGCTGGATTTTCCGAACACAGTTTCGCTACATGAGCCGCAAAGATGATCCTACGGCGATGGACCGGAAGATGGACATGTATGCGGTGCCCATCGTGCTGGCATACGGATATCGCCCCGACCTGACTTTGCTGATCAGACAACCTCTAAGGCACACTAATATGTCTATGGCAGGGAATATCAGCAGAGATTCCGGCCTCGATGATTTGTTCCTTCTTGGCAAGTACAGGTTGTATAGGCGCAACACCCGCGAATATACATTCGGCATCGCCCCAACCCTCGGATTGGAATTGCCTACAGGTGATGATGACTTCACATCGGAGACATGGGACCTGCAACCCGGATTTTTCACATCCTGGCGGAGCGGGCCATGGGCCTCCGACTTCAACGTCTCGTACAAGTCGAACGGCTTCTTCGACGAAAATGACGCGGGCGTCGATCCCGGCGACGAGCTATCTATCGATCTGGCTCTTGCCTATCAGTTCAGCATCGGCGATGAGGCCGAGGACTCAGTTGCACCCGTGCTGGAGTTCACCTACAAACATCTCTCGCCGGACCGAAGGAGTGGGCACGATATCGCCAATACGGGGGAATCCCTCTTCTTCGTCTCACCAGGTGTCAAATACACTATATCATCCCTCATCCTGGAGGCTCTGCTGCAAATTCCTACCTGGCAGGACCAGAAGGGCATCCAACTCGAACAAGGAACAAGGTTCCTAGTTGGAGCGCGGGTGATGTTCTAATCGTCGAGTAGCAGAAGTCTGCGTCATGAAGCCAACCGCATATTGAAGGGGACATTCTGCTTTTCTCTTTTTTGAGGGAGAATAGAAAATAGAAAAGACTGTGGGGCAGAGGCTCCACCCCACAGCTATTTCCTCGGTGATCTCGGTGCCCTCGGTGGCAATTATTCGTATCTCGTCGCTCGTCGTTCGTATCTCGTTAGTTGAATCCGCGTTTACCCCGAGGAAACTAGGGACAGCCACGAATGGCATGAAGTTAGTGATAAGCATTGAGAGTGAAGGAACTTACGTCGGTCCCGTGCGTCGTCAATTATGGGTTTGGCCGATAGCCTGGAATCCCGCGTAGGACACCAAGGAACCACAAAGGGCACTGAGAGTACTGAGGATAAAAGAGTATGAAATCTTGGTGTTCTATCTGTTCTATATGGCGAGTCAATTATGCAAGGCAACGAATGCAATAAGCCCTTTTTGGACAAAGAGTTATGCCTTATCTTCATGCCATTCGGGACAGCCACCCATTCTTTTCTTGACACCACGCTCTAACATAGCGACGTGAACTGGGCGCCCGTCAAGCCCGGGGACGACGGATAAAGGATTTATTAACAACTGCCTACCAGGCTGACCTACCCGGACGGCAGCTATATCACCTACGAGTACGACCAGCTCAACCGGCTGACCAAGATCAAGAACCAGGGCGGCACGACCCTGGCCCAGTACACCTATGACTCGCGCTCCCGGCGGACGGCCCTGGACTACGCCAACGGCCGCTGGAAAATCGCATTCAGGCACCAGAAATAATCCGGATGTTGTAGCACCCTGTAATTATAGGCGGCCCCCGAATTGGCACGAACCTTCAGGAGTTCAGAACGTAAATTCTATGGGTGTTTCTCTAAATATGTCGCACAAAGCTTGATTTTTGGATTCGAAAGCAGTATAATAAGGATGATGGCCAAATCAACGGGAAGACATGAATGCAAGAAGAGTCTGGTGGTGCTTCTTTGCCTTTTTCTGATCGGCAACGTCGCACACGGGACCGTGTTGTGTTTTGGCGCCGATGGCCACATCGAATTCGAGTCCATATTCCACGAGCATTGTGACGATCACGTTCACACTCAAGCTTCGGAGCCTAATCGCCAGTTTCTTGAAGCCGGCCATGAACAAGGCACGCACTGCGAGCCGTGCGTTGATGTACCCATCGCCGTTGACTTGGTGAAGATATCCAGCGCCTCCGTCCAGTTCGGCCCCACGTTTGCTGTTACGGCCACGGAACCGGTCGTCGCCGGCGAGGACTTCAATTCCTGCACACATAGTTCGATGCCTGATACTTTTTTTTCCACCTCTTACTTTATCCCCCTGCGCACAGTGATTCTGCTGGCGTGATTTAAAGAAGTAACTTTCTTTTGTCCATTCCGCCGGCAAAGCATTCGCTGCAAAGGATTGGACAATTGCGTCCCCCGCTCCTGAAGATGCTGCGCAAAGAAGCCTTCTCCTTCAGGAGAAATCCGAATCCGGGAATCAGATATTTTAGGATTGTCAACATGCGCTTTAGAGTATTGCCTTCAGTTGCACTATTTGCCCTCAGCATTTCAGGCTGTATGGAGCAGGGCAATCAAGTTGCACGCCCACCGTCAGGATTGGAGCCCGGCATTGTCCGATCTCCGGCCAGAGCGACGGCAACTTCCACCGCGCAGCGCGCTGAGATGGCCGAGACAGTCGAGCCGACCGGAGTCATCACGCTGAAAGAGGCTCTGGGACTGGCCCTTGTGCAAAACCCTGAACTGAGGGCCTCGTACTGGGGTGTTCGGGTCGCAGATGCCGGGCGGCTGCAGGCAAGTCTTCGGCCAAACCCGGAACTTGAAGTCGAGGTTGAAGAAGTCGGCGGCGCAGGTGATCGCAGCGGCTTTGACGGCGCAGAGACAACGATTCAGATCGCCCAGCCGATAGAACTTGGACAGAAGCGCGCCAAGCGAACGGCCTTGGCTGCTCTTGAGAAGGACCTGGCCCAATGGGACTACGAGGCAAAACGGCTGGATGTGCGCACGGAAGTGACGAAGGCCTTTGTCGAGGTGTTGGCCGCACAACAGCGGGTGCAATTGACCGAAGAGCTGCTGAAACTATCGCAGGAGCTGCTGGAGACCGTGGCCCAGAGGGTCGATGCCGGCAAAGATTCACCGTTGGAAAAAACAAAAGCCGCCGTAGTGGTGTCGAACAGCAGGATCCAGCACGAGCAAGCTATCAGGAATCTTCAGGTCGCCCGCAAGCAACTGGCGTCCACGTGGGCGGCTGGCGCTCTAATGTTTGAAAGAGCGGCGGGCAGGCTCGACTCAATGGACCCGGTCCCACTCATTGAAGCGTTGACGGATTCAATCGCACGCAATCCGGATATTGCAAGGTGGGCAGCGGAAATCGAAAAGGCAAAGGCCGCTTTGGAAGTGGAAAAGGCCAAGGCCGTCTCCGATATCTCGCTGAGCGGCGGGTTTCGGAAATTCAATGAAACGGATGATAATGCGGCAGTATTCGGCGTCTCGCTGCCGCTGGGCGTCTCGGACAGGAACCAGGGAGGCAGGCTCCAGGCAACTTACAACCTCGCAAGGGCACGAGAAGAAGAAAAAGCGACCCGGACGAGAACAAGAGCGGAATTAGTCAGGGCTTATCACTCGCTGTCCAACGCCTACGCCGAGGCTATCGAACTTGAGAACAACATATTGCAGGGTGCTGAAACAGTCTTTGAAGCTTCAAAGGAAGGCTACAGCCAGGGGAAACTGGACTATCTCAATGTTCTGGACGCTCAGCGAACACTCTCCGAGGTAAGAACGCGGTATATAGATGCTCTCGCCGCATACCATAGCTCCAAAGCCGATGTCGAACGCCTTATCGGCGAAGATCTTCAAAACGTAGAAAATCCTCTTGAAGTTACGGGAGAGGAAAGCAAATAGGAGAAACTTATTATGTCGAAGAAAGACCGTCAAAACAGCCCTTCCGTCCGGCCGCAGGCAAATAATCTCGGGACGGCATTGTTCATATTTGTGGTCCTCGCAGGTGCAATCCTCTTCCTGACGGGGAACCTGCACTTTGGGCCGGTTGCCGTGCTCCAGGCCGGCGGCGCCATCGACGACGGCCACGCACACGGGGCAGATGAGCTTATGTGCGCCGAGCACGGTGTCCCGGAATCGATTTGCGTCCGCTGCAATCCCGCGCTGGCTGCGGCTTTCAAAGCAAAAGGTGACTGGTGCGCCGGACACAATGTGCCGGAGTCCCAGTGCTCGATATGCAACCCGGGCCTGGGCGCCGCTTCTACGGGCGATCCGAGCGATCTCGAAGGGGTCGTATGCGAACACGATATGCCCATTGTCGAATGCGATAACTGCCGGTATGAGGT
>JBDREF010000380.1:0-2735 GCA_043820045.1 Planctomycetota bacterium
AAAATCCGGACCACTTGCGCAACGTTACCGGCGAAAGAGAGCTGCTTAGAACAGTATATCTGTACTATATGCGCAAGCATCTGCGAGAAGTTTATAGAACGATGAATCGAAACCTGTCTTTATCACAGGAGCACTTGGAAAACCTCATGGCTCCGGACCTGGGCGCCATTGAGACGCTGGACCAGACGGAGCTGCGGGAGGTCCTTCGCCGGGCATTGGGCAAACTTAAGGCCCGGGAGCGAAGGGCGATTGAACTGTGGCTCGAGGGTTTCTCGAGCAGGGCAATCGCCAACGAGCTTAAGACCACGGTCGGGGCGGTGAAAATGCTGAAATTCAGAACTATGTTGAAACTGAAAGAAATGCTCAGTGAGTACTGTCGAGAGAGTTGACGGTACGTTCTGTAAAGGAGCGAGACGATGTCTGATACAAATCGAACAATTCAAGAGTTGTTGAGTGACTACGCAGGAGCTTTGCGAGACGGCTGTATGCCTGTTTTTCTCAAGTCGCTCTCGCGCCAGGAGGGCCGAATGATAGCTTCTTCCAAAGATTTCTGGGACGCCACGGAGATAGCACGAATTCTCAACGGCGTAGGATTCGCGGATAAAGCCACAACCGCCGACGTCGGCCTGTTCTGCTCTCGCGTCGATGCCAATATTGTTTCCCGAATGAAAAAGGCGAAGAGTTCGCCGCGAAGCAGACGCCCGACGCCGACAAGGTCGGCAACTCCACACGAGGCCCTACGCCGAAAATCGCACAAAAATTGAGAAAACAACATGATTCTGGACTGTTACCAGTGTTCATCCTGTTACTTTGAAGACAGAGAGCCTTCGTCGAGGATAGATCCGGCGACGATTTCATCGCCGCAATCCAAAATGGTCTTCAGGAACGTGCTGGTAGTATTCGTCTGCATCGAGCTATTCGACGACCGGCAGGAGCTGAAACAGGCGGTCGATGAATTCGAATCATTGGCCGACCTCATCGGCAAGCGGCCGATTGTACTGTGCCCCAACGTGCACCTTTCCATGGACAGAGCCCCCGAGAAGCTGGCCACGTGGATGATCGCAGAATTGGAAAAGATGCTCGTTTCCGCCGGCTACGATGTGCACTGCCTATCGTTCGGCTACCACAAGAGTTTCGGAATGGACTGCAACGGCAACGTCGGCAGCGTCGTAGGCCGTAGATTCTACGGCTCCGAGCAGAAGCAGTTTCTCAGACTCCTGACCCGGCTGGGCGTCTGCCCTCCGGAATCGCTGCCCGAGAGCATGCCACCCTGGGCTAAAATCCTCACAGAACGGCGGCTGAAAGTTCTGGGCAGCCGCAGAGAAACTTACAGGGCCGCCAAGCAAATGCTCCAGGACCAGCTCGACGCCACCGGTAACAGCGAGCTTTGGACGTGCATGCTCTTCGAGGGGGAAAGGCAGCCGGTGGATGACTACCTAAGCGCCTTATACGAAATCATAGAAGATTATCCGGATGTAAAGGTGCACCGCGCCATGAATCTCAGCGTGCCCGGTTTCTCCAACGCCGCACGCCACCTTTTTCGCAAGTACCCCGAGACAATCGAATCGGGGCAACTGCGGATTTACAATAGCCAGGTCTCCGATATCGAGTTCCTGCTGACCAGAACGGCTGTTCTTCTCGCCTTTCCACAGATACCCAGGCAAGCCGGGTCGCACGCCGGAGAGATATCGTTCGGCATCTATTGCAAGGATGATGATTTCTCGAAGAACCTGATTCAATGGTACCGCACATTTCTCGTCGATGCCCGGTTCGGGTGGATTCGCACGGAGTCCGAGCTGAACACGGTCATCAACGAGCTGGAGGAAGAGACGTTCCAGGATAAGCCTGCGGACCTTGATCGCTGAAGACGGCGTTTCTGCCGAAAGTGCGAATGCGGTCCGGGAATTGCAGTTAGAGCCAGTTTGAATACTGAGAGCATAGAGTAGCAAGCAAGTAAGGTTGGAAGCTGTGGATAAGGTCTTGCCGGCGGCTGTTGTTGTGGCGTACGTGGCGCTGCTCACGTGGGTGGCTTTGCGCGCGCGGACGGCCCGGCATTTCACGGAGTTCTCCCTCGCCGGAAGGACTCTGCCTCTGGCCCTGGTATTCGGTTCTCTGGCCGCCACCTACGTCGGGCCGGCGTTCTCGATTGGCTTCGTGGGCAAGGGGTTCAAGAGCGGCTTTCTTTTCCTCGGCCTGGGACTGGCCTACTCGATTCAGAACATCTTAGTCGGTCTGTTCGTCGCGCCGCGTCTGCGACGGCTCAAGGGCTGTCATACGTTAGGCGATGCAATCGGCCAGAAGTACGACCGGAAGTGCCAGATTCTTGCCGGAGTGATTTCCGTCGGCTTGTGCGCGGGATTCGCCGCGGTCATGGCCAAGGCCGGCGGCAACGTCCTGCGAGACACATTCGGCCTGCCGCACTGGTCGAGCGTCTTTCTCGTGGTGGCCGTAACGGCGCTGTACACCACCTTCGGGGGCCTGAGGGCCAGCGTGATTACCGACGCCTTTCAATTCTCGGCATTCGCGATACTGTTGCCGATCACCTTTTTTTGGATATTGCTGTTCCATTTCAACGGCGGGCCGGACGCCTTCGCCCAGCAGGCTTCGATAGCCACAAGCGACGGGCTCAGCTCTACGCCTCTTATCGAGATTGTCGCGTTGCTGGCCGCGTTTCTGCTCGGCGAGACGCTGATTCCGCCATACGCCAACCGCGCACTGGCATCGAGAACGACGCA
>JBDREF010000381.1:0-5008 GCA_043820045.1 Planctomycetota bacterium
TGGCCATTGTAACCTTAGCCCCGAGGTACTCGGGCGCCGGCAGCAGCGCCATGTCCATAATGTCGATATTTGCACGTGGAACCGTTATGGTGACCGTAATAGTCTCAGCGTCCAGTCCGACCCCGCTGAGGTCCCCGGGCGTGTAGATCACCCAATAGCTGCTACTGGCCTGAGGCATGCCCGCGGCTGCCATCAGGATCTCGATGGCATCATTCACTTTGGCGTCCGTTACCCCCGGCAGAACTTTGAGCCGAGCAGCCTGCCGGGTCGCATTGGTGATTTGCTGGGCCTTGAGGAACAGCCAGCCGTAGCGGACCGCCCCCATCGTCAGCAACAGCAGCAGCGGAAGCACTAAGGCCATCTCGACGGCTGCAATGCCGCGCCGATTTTTCTTCAGTCTCCTTACCATAGCCAGTCAACTCCCCAGACCCATATAACAGCCGCCGCGGCGCAAACGCCTGCACAGATCGCAACGCCGTACGGCATCTCTATTCCGCCGGATTGCCCGGCGTCGTTATCGGTCCGCTCGTCGGCGACCTTCAGCCTCCTGCCGCCCGCGACGCAGGCCAAAAACGTATAAAACGATATAAGAACGTTAGTTAAGACCTGCTTGAGCCGCCTGTTTGCTGCCGCCCTGGCGATAGCAAGTACACCACCGACCACAGCCACGCAAAGCAACACGACCACACTTTGTTTGAATCCGAGCCACGCCCCGATGGCGCCCATCAACTTGGCGTCGCCCGCGCCGCCGCCGGCGAAGATGAACAGCAGCACGTACGGCACGCCCAACAAAAGGCACGCACCTACGGCCTCGCCGAAGCCAGCTAATCCGCCGAACCAGCCGGCCCAGATCAGGCCCACTATCAACAGCGGAAAAGTCAGTGCATTAGGAATGCGGCGCTCGCGCACGTCCCCGAGAGCCGCAACCAGTGAGGCGCCGATGACGACGCCCCACTGGAATACGTTCATACTTACATCCGTAATGCCTAATAGCAAGTCCACTGCAATCCCCCCATTGAATTACTAACTATAAAATGAACTATGCGGCGGGCGTTTCTCCGACGGCAACAAGAACCCGTCTGAACGCGGCTACCACCCAACCTCCGAGTTGGGTAATGAGGAGTATGGTCGCAGCGACAATGAGCCCCAAGATAATCGCGTACTCTACCGTCTCCAACCCTCTTTCGTCATTTACAAATCTTTTCACAGCTTCCATTTCCTATACCTCCCAAATACTTCTGACGTTAATAAAACTAACTATCTCCCCTTTTCAGGGACACAATACGCACTCTGTCATGCTGAGCCTAAAGGCGAAGCATCCAAGCAGCGAACGCATTACCCGCAAGCCAGATTCTTCCCCTTCGACAGGCTCAGGGCTGTCGGCTTGTTTCACTGCGTTTCGCTCAGGGTGACCGTCGTGAGATAGCAAATCCATGTTGAAACCGCACCCTCTTCGCACACTCCGTGTGGAATTTTACAACCCATCCGTAGGTAAGATTACAACATTCTACCAAATTGAAGGACCGGAGTCAAGAGAAAATAAAAAAATTGCTTTACCAGCACTGAAAAATACGTATTCCTGCGTGGATGGTCGTGCGGAGGGTGTAGATAATGCCCGGCGGCCGTATATCCGCATTATCAGTCCTGAAAACGGCGTTCTATCTGACGCTGCAACCTCTGCCTGGACCCGAAATGACCTCAGAAGCGAGGATTGGGGGGCGAACGAAAGGGTGTGCCCAAATATTCTGGCAGGCGATTATTCGACCCTGAACACCCGTTTTCAAAGCCATGGACCCCCAGCGTTGTCATTGCGAGGCCACAGTATGTGGCCGCGGCAATCTCAAGCTTGCGAATGGTTGAGATTGCTTCGCTTCGCTCGCAATGACAAAGAGCGCAATCCTTTGCAACTGCAACAGAGAAGTTTATGTGGCGCAAGAAAAACCAGTCGCACCCAAACAAAAAAAAGCGGGGAAAATATGGCTTGACTTTTTTTGATGATTGGCTTATAATACTATTTTTGTAGTCAATGGAAAAGCTGGCGTATTGTCAGGGAGGTGATGCAGTATGAGTACAAGCATACCTGCTCGAGCGGGGCGAGAGAGAAAAGATATGATTTGCGGTAGTGGACAACTTATGTCGCGTTCGACTTGCGGCTTGCATTTGCCGGACGTGGCAAACAGGCATCTTCGGCGGCGAGGCGTCGCGCTGATCTGGTCTGCCATCATGATGCTGCTGATGATCCTGTTTGTCGGCCTGTCTCTCGATACGGCGAAGGTGGCCCTGGTGATGCACCAGTTGCACAACGCCGCCGACGCCGCGGCCCTGGCCGGCGGGCCGTGGGTCAGAAGAGACCAGTTGCAGGCGCGCCTGTTAGCTCAAGCCATGGCGGCCCAGAACTTCGCCGATAAGGACGCCGCCAGCGTACCTCAGCCCGTCCTCCTGGACCTGAATGTGGACAACGATCCCGAGGGCGACATTATCGTCGGGCGCTATACATACGACCGCGATACTGGGACATCCATTTTCACGCCATTCGACCCGTCCGCTACAGACCCGATTCCCATCAATGCATTGGCGGTCCTCGCCTCGCGGGATACGGCAGTTCGCAGCGGCCACCAGGCCACTCAACAGGTTTCGCTGAATTTCGGACCTATTGCCGGCGTCCAGAGCCTGCCGGTCGCGGGCCGCTGGCAGGGCAAGCGCGGACCTTACGCCATTGCCATGACCGGTGGGGGCGTGGGCGCCGGGCTGATCTGCCTTCGAAGGGACCTGACGGGACTTCATGTCCACGGCGTTTCGACCCTGAGTGTGAAGAACCTGACCGGGGTATTCGAGGATGGCGGCATTCAGGTCAATTCGTTCGACGACGAGATGTGCGTAACGACAAACGGTACGCCCGAGATCATTGCGGATATATTGAATATCAGTGCCGATGGGTTCACTCAGAAAGGTGACTTCGTATTTCCGCCGGAGCCGGAGATGTACGTGAATCTCCGCCAGCCCCCGCTGCCCGACCCGTTGGCGTGGCTCAATTATCCGGAGAACAAACCGACTACGAACCCGGACCTGGGCGTTATGGGCACAGATTTGGGAAGCGTACGCATTACGAGCGCCGGAAGTATTCCCGCGACGCCGATTCCGGCCGGATACTATT
This sequence comes from Planctomycetota bacterium, assembly GCA_043820045.1. Taxonomy (GTDB): domain Bacteria; phylum Planctomycetota; class Phycisphaerae; order Sedimentisphaerales; family Anaerobacaceae; genus JBDREF01. The sequence continues at coordinate 3,155 of JBDREF010000381.1, forward strand.
CAGACGGCTTGTATCTGGCTTCCGGTACCGAAGAGAATCCTATTCGCTTGGGAGCCGGCATCTATATCCTTGACGGAGATTACGGCCTGAGCGTAGGGGCTAACGCCGTTGTGGTCTGTGAGCCCGGTGTCTTCTTCTATATCACCGGCACCGGCAAATGCGATATCGGCGGCGGAGCTGCATTCACGGCAACGCCGTTGACCAGCGGCCTCTACGAGGGTATAATCATAGCACAGGATCCGCTGGATTTGAATGTCGCAAGCATTATCGGCGGTCCCGGCTTCCAGTTGGAAGGGACTATGTACTTTCCGCAGCACGTCGTAAATCAGAAGCTGAAAACGGATTTTGCACTGATACTCGGCGGAACCGGTGCTGTATTCAACAACCAGATCATTGCCGATTCGGTCTATGTCCCGGGTACTTCCGACGTCCTGGTGAACTACGACGGCCGTAACCCCGCCCCCATCACGAGGGCCTATCTCGTCGAGTAGATGGCTCTTTGAGCGGTCCGGATTGCATCAGATAAGCCAGCGCAGCGTCACCCCGGCCTACGCGCCGCCCGCTTTCTTCTCGAGCGATTTGCGTATTTCGCCAAGCTCTGAGGCCATGTTCCCCAGGTTCTGGTTTAATTCAGCCCGGATTTTCCACACCGTCCAGTATATGGCCAGGACCGCGACAGTCATCAGGCAGAGTAAGCCAATTATTGTGTTCATCAACAGGTCTCCTTAAAAGGGCAGGGAATCTTCAAGACGCCGCATCGCAGCGCCGGCGTCTTCTCCGGCGGCCTTACGCCGCCGGGTCGTATCACCTTGAAAAACACGTTTTTTTTCCGATTGTTCCACAGTTGTTATTATCGGCAGAACCGCAGGGGGCGCAAGACTTTTTTCACCGAAAAGCCCGTCCCTTGGCATAAACTGAAGATTTGCCCGATTTAACGGCCGTCTTGGGCCGGTGTTTGGTCCGATATCTATTACTTCGAAACTGAATATTGGATATTCATCATTCCAGGTCAAGTGTCTGCTCTTGAGAAGTCCGCAATGCAAACGCAACGCTTGCACCGCCGCGAAGATGCCTGTATCATGCTGTTGTGCTTTGCGCCTGACAACTCCGGCACAGTATCTTTGTGGAGGCAGTGTATATAACATGGCTCAGCGACTCTGCGTTATCTCCTCGGCGGCACTTATCCTCGCCGTCTCCTTTGGCGTATCTGCCGGCCGGGCCTGGCCCCAGGGGGCGGCATATCAGGTCAAGGCGGCTCATCCGCGTCTGTTCATAGAGGACGTGCGGGAACTCGCCGGCCGGTGTGACGGCCCACTCGCCGATGACTACGAGGTAGTTAAGCAGCGTGCGGACGATGCCGTGCAAAGGGGCGGCATCCGGTCCATTTCAAATCAGTGGTCGATTCCAGAAGACCTGATGAACTGCGGCATCGCCTATCTTGTAGAACGCGAACGGGGACGCGAAGCGCGCCCTTATGCTGAGGTCATTATCAAACAATGGGGTGACGGCAGCATCATTTCCAACCCGAAGGGGAGCAACTTCGGCTACCACGCCCTCGCCTATGATTGGATTTACGATGCTCTCACGCCGCAGCAGCGAATTCGATTCGGCGATGCCCTCGGCTCGTGGCTGCGGTTCTTTACGAACGAGCCTCGAATCCTGCTCAAGTGGGGCCACTGGGAATACAACCAGACCTGGGGACCCATTCATCTGAACATTATGAACAGCCGTGATTCTCTCACGCAGAAACTGCTCATCGCTCTGGCCATTCATGGCGAAGGCACGAAATACGAGGCGGATGCAAAGACGTTCCTGGACTCCTGGGACCAGCGCGTGCCGGCCGAATGCATACCG
>JBDREF010000382.1:0-7728 GCA_043820045.1 Planctomycetota bacterium
AATTCTTATGTTTCGGGTTTTGCCGTGTTTGATGGCGTTAGTAATGGCCTCCTGGGCGATCCGATACAGATTGCTTGCCACTGAAACACTGTGGACCGAGACGTTGTCTTCGCACAGGAAAGTACAGGAAATACTGAATAGCTGCTGGGTATCCTCCGCTAATTCCTGCAACGCGAACGCCAAACCGCTCCTGTCCAGATCGACCGGACGAAGTCCCTTGACAAGAGAATGGGTCTGCTCGGCTGCATGATGGATACGCCTGTTTATTTTCTGAGCATAGGCCGCTTCCTCGGCCAATGATTTGTCGGACAGCTTCTGCCCGAGCACCTCGACCATAAATGCAATCCCGGTGAGCTGCTGGCCGATGCTGTCGTGCAACTCCCGCCCCGTTCGCTGTTGCTCCCGCTCGACGATGCCAAGAAGTTCTTTCTCCAAGCGAGTACGTCTCGTGAATTCCTCCAGCAATTGGGCATTGACTTTTGTCAGCTCCGTTGTGCGGGCCTGGACGAGTTCTTCCAGACGCTCGCGATGCTTCATTAAATCATCTTCCATTTGCTTGCGTTCCGTGACGTCGTATATCGCACCCTGCACCAGGTTCGGCTTTTCCGAAGAATCGCATACATTTTGAATCAACTCGTGGACCCAGCGTATTTGCCCGTCCTTGCGCACAATACGGTACTCACGTCTCGCAGCATATCCCGGCGTCTTCCGCACTTTTTCAGCCGTGTCGAAAATCGTCGGCAGATCATCCGGGTGGACGACCTGGTCCCATCGGGGACTGCCTGCGACAAAGTCGCTTTCCTTGTAACCGGTGATTCTCTCGACAGCGCCGTGGAAAAAGACAGGCACAAAGTCCAGATGGCCCTGATAGACAATCCCTTGGAAATTCTGTACGAAAGAACGATACCGCTGTTCACTTTGCCGCAGCGCTTCCTCCATACGTTTGCGCTCGGTGATGTCACGGAATATCTCCAGCTTCGAGACGCTCCCATCCGGATTGCGTATCGGGGTGTCGATCAGGTCGTAGGTCTTATCGTTCACCGGGCAGTGCCATTCCCACTGGACAGTGGCTCCTTTGAAAACTTCCTGACTTTTGCACCACGGGCATTTGTCCCTGCGATCATAGAAGTATTCGTAACATTTTCTTCTATTGGGCGATCCGAATTCTTTCGTTAGTGCGGGATTTACGTATTCGATGTCATACTGTTCGCTGGCGATACATACGCCATCCTCCATGGAATCCAGGATGTTGGTCAATTTGTCCTTTTCAAACTGCAGCGCCTTCTCGACTTTCTTGCGGTCCGTGATGTCCAGACAATATTCGATCATCTGCACGACATTTCCATCGCTGTCAAGAATCGGGAAACCGTGAACTTCAACATTTCTGTTGTTCCCGTCTTTGTCGCTGTGGATATGCTGCACAGTAACCGGTTTCTTTGTCTTCTTCACCATCTCCAACGGACACGGATGGGCCTCCATCCCGCATGGTTTGTCCGTTCTATGGGTAAGAGCATGGCACGTGGCCGTGCCTGTGATACGCCCCAGTCTGGCGGCCGAGTTGGCCATTTTGATCGTATAATCTCTCGCATCTATGACATAAAAAGGATGCGTCAGGGACTCCAAAACAGTCTCCAGAAACCCGGTCTGCTCCGAGATTCCGTGTATTTCGGGCCTGTTCAAATCGGTGGCTTTTTCAGGTTTGCGTCGTTCTCTTTTCATGATACGAACTACCCCTTCCCAATAGTCTGCCGAAGCATATGAGATGCAGTTGCAGCACTATTCGCCCAGCTATTGGCTGCCTGTTCTGCCACGTCACCCGTTGGCATCACTCGATTATCTTATACGCAGCCGTCATTGTCAAGTTAAAGCGCTCGTTCGATGGTGAATTCAGAACCGGAACGCACCACATGGCAGCTATGCGAGAGCTGCCCTTATGCGAAGGCGGTCGAATATCATTGCGCTGCACTCTCACATTCGAGAAACGTTCCCGTCGCTCTGTTGCACCCTTAACCGCCCTGCCGGTATTTTGGGGCGCAGCCTGATTCTAAGCTCGCATTTATTGGACGTTTTGCGCCTGATGAGACACAAGGCTGCACCAGGCGGACGCCGTAGTAGAGACTGCACGGAAACGTGCGAGTAACACTGCGAAGACCCCGAACGCCAAGCAAGTCTGAGATTATTCTTGACAAATGGAGTGCGAATAAGATATAATAACACATAATGCATTTGGAGTGGTGCATAACAACAACATAGTGCAATCGCACTTTGGGGTCGAGGGGGATAGCGAGAACATGACTTGGAAGAGGGATTCCATCGAACGTAAGAAGCGCGGTTTCTGCTGTGTGAAAAAGCTAAATGGCGCAAATGATCATCGGTAGTAGACACGGCGTTTACAGCATCTCTGCAACCGGCAGCCAGCCGGCCCAATGATAGTAAACAGAATAGTAGGCCCGACATTGTAGTCGGGAGGAATATAGAGTGTCAGGAGGAATCTCACGAGAACATTGTCGTTTTTTTAAAGGGGATGGATGATGAGAAGTGTAAGAAGAAAAATCAAATGGCGGTATCTCAGGAAGGGCCTAATATACTTCCTCACGTGGTGTCTTCTGTTGAACACGTCACTGCCAACCGCGCTGGCCGATGTAGTGCCCGGCATGATTGAAGGCGAGAACGTCGTGCACGGAACCGCAGGCTTTAACACTGCCGGCGATATTACTACAATAACGACGGGTGGCGCCAGTACAATCATCGAATACAGCCGCTTCAACATCGATAGTCTAAAGACCGTCGATTTCGCTCAGCCCGACGCCAGTTCCGCCGTGCTGAACAGGATAGTTGAAGCCAATCCTTCGCTGATTAACGGCGCCCTGACCAGTAACGGCCGCGTTTTCATCGTTAATCCCGCAGGAATCGTCTTCGGCGAGGGCTCAACAGTGAATGTCGCACAGTTGGTCGCTTCAAGTCTTGGCATATCCAACGACAATTTTATAGCGGGCAATTATGAGTTCATTGCTGGCGATGGCATCGGTGAAGTTGTTAACAACGGAACCATAACGGCCGCCGAAGGTGCGGCGCTCATCGGCAGAAAGGTTCGCAACGCCGGAACCATAACGGCAGGTCCAGGCGGATTTGTCGTGATGGCCGCCGGTGATAGAGTGCTTCTGGGCGAGCCTGGAAGCAACATAATTGTCGAGATGGACTCGGTCACACCGTCCGATCCGGAAAACCCGGATGGCCTCGGTGAGGTAGTCAATGACAGTACCGGCAAAATCACGGCCCGGGGCGGCACGATTGTCCTTGCGGCCGGCGACATGTTTTCCACAGCACTGAGGGTCGAAAGCGGAGTCGGTCGAGTTGTGCAAAGTGGCAATATCAATGCCAATGGTATTGCCGACGGCGGCAATATTACCCTGACAGCAGCCGATGAGGTTCGACTTACATCGGGTAGCTTGACAACGGCAAATGCCGCAACCGGTAGCGATGCCGGTCTGGTTGTAGTCCATTCCAAGGACCGAACTGCCGTCGAGGCGAATGCGCAAATTCAAGCGATCGGTGGCCATGTACCGCATGACCTTTCTGGTGATTTCGATGACGTCGTGGAGACTACCGTGGAGATCAGCGGCGACTATGTGAACTTTGCCGGCACTGTCAATGCCTCCGCAACAGGCGGCAAGAGAGGTAAGGTGGTCATTGACGCCCTCGATATGACCGTCGCCAAAGGCTCAAAGCCGGCTTCTCCTCCCGACAACACCGTCTATGAAACATGGATTGAAGCCCAGTCGAATGTGTCAACCGATGTTGAGCTGGTTGCGCATTCAAAAACCGCGGGCAACATCACCGTAGCACGTATGAACGATGGTGAAATCACTGGTGGAAGCGGTGATATTGTGCTTAGGACGAAATATAATACCGGTGGGATTACATTCTTAACAGATGGCAGCCCTACACCGACTGCAATCCGTACAACCGGCGGCGGAAATATATATATGCTGGCAGGTGAAGGTGGAATTACAGCCGGTAATATCATCACAGACCTGCCGTCGAGCGACAAAGTCACTGAACCCGGCAAAATAAGACTCCTGACAACTAATAACGGCGATATCTCAACAGGACGACTGTCTGTCACTGGTGGCAGTTACGATGAAATCTCCGTGATTGCCTCCGGTGACTTGACGATTAACGGTGCCGTCCAGACGAGCACAAATCAGGTTCCGTCTGATACCACGGAAGTTGGCCAGGCCAGAACATGTTTGGTGTCGGAGCATGGCAATGTAGTAATCAATGGCGCCGTCACAGTCGAAGCTCACGGAAAGAATACCACGACGGCGGATATTCATATAGATGCGGGTCAGAATATCACAATGAATCTCGGTGGAGGCCAGATCAAGGCAACGGCAAAGACCTCACAGAGCGGGCCCGCAAACGCAACAGTGTTAATCCATGCCGGCAAGGATATTGAAGGTCCCGGAGTCGTTTCAATTAATAACGGCCTCGGTTCCGGCACCATTTATGTTGAGGCGAAGGCCGGTGGAGGAGCGGGTTCAACCACGCTGTCAGCGGATGGTCAGTCCAATGTGGACCTGGACACAACTGTTGGCAGTGCCCATGTAGAGATAGAGGTTGATAATGACCGCGCCGGCGAATGTCCTGACTGCCCTACCCCGCCGGGGTTGATCCCACCACTTGACCCGTGGGGGTTCAAGATGCACATGGGTAACACATGGAGCGATGACGTTCTCTCTGATAGTTCGCTTAAAGTTTTCGCCCATACGGAACCCCTGCATGGGACTTTGATAATAGACTACGAAACAGGCGAATATCAATACACGCCGGATGCAGGCTATGTCGGACAAGACAGCTTTACGTATCAGGCGATCCATAAAGTCAGCGGAACAAAGACTGATTGGGCGACGGTGACAATCACAGTGACTAATGAGCTGCCAGTCGCCAACCCTGGTTCGGCAGGCGCGCATATGAGCAACAGCATCACGAATCAGCCCCTGGACTACTCTGATGTCGCTGACGAATTAGGCATCACCGATCAAGACCTGACAATAACCATCGTAACAGAGCCGTTGCACGGGACAGTCACGGTGCAATGGGATGAAGCAACTGAAACATGGACATATACCTACGTGCCCGATGAAGATGAATCAGGTTATTTCGTCGGCACTGACAGCTTCGAGTATACGGTCACCGACGCACAGGGCGTTGTTGGAGCGTCGGGCACAGCACAGATTTTAGTCACTATAAACAATACTCCGCCCGTCGCGGTTGAGGACACAGTGGCAGCCACCCAGGGCGAGACTATAATAATCGACGTTCTGGCCAACGACTTTGACCTCGACAATCCGGATAGTCAAGACGTACTGACAGTGGTACAGGACAGCATTACTGTCCAGTACGGTACTTTGGTGCTGAATGAAGACGGCACTTTCACATATACTCCTGACCCGTCCTATACTGGGCCAGACGTTTTCACATATGCGGTGACGGACGGCGAGAGTGGAGCAGAACTCATATGGGTGACCGTGACAATCATGGTAACGGGTCAACAGACTGCTCCGCTGTATATGCCGGCGGCCCCGGGTCTTGAGCCGGTAGCAATAGAAGTATCGGGCTGCCCGGCCCTGGTCAAGTGGGCGGCAGCGGAACTCGGCACGGATGAGCGAATGATTCAGGTTTGGATGGCAAGTGCTCTTGCTTCTGCCAGAGACATACAGCCGTGTAATACGTGTGCGGATCTCAAGGCAGCAGCCACGATTCTGCAGGACGAAGGCGGGACCCGCCTGGCCGCCCTGGCAGATGTAATCAACGAGTTCGCTTCGAGCGATGCACCGCCGACTGAAGAACAGATGGCATCGATCGCCGACGCAATGGCGAACGACATCGAAGGTAATATTCAGTATGCTGCAGCCAGAGACTACCTGGATGCTCTTGCAGCATATGTGGGCATCTTGAACATGGAAATTGGCTTTTCCACGGCTGATTCGATGCAACTTGCCACCGATAATTACGTAGCGCCATTGGCTGAGGGCGAGAATGTCGGCGTCGCTGCCTATGTTGCGGCGAGACTGACTGCCCTTGGAGGATAATAAGTAGCCCCGGCGGCGCCGGGGTTGTCTTTCAAATTTGAGATTGCCGCCGGGGACAAACGTTCTATCCCCATCCCCGGCGGCAACTCCTTTTTGCACACTTTTTCGGAATTCGCTTCCCGCCCACCTTGGATTCGCGAATGTTTGTCGAACACGAAAGTGATGATCCGATAGTCTCTACAGGCATAATTCGCTTGATATCCGAGAACTCTTTTCTGATAATGCAACTGTTGCAGGTGCAAATGAGTCAGCGATCAAATCGATTGAGGGCACAATGCAACAGGGAGACAGGGTGATGAGGAGTCGATATGAACTACCTGCGTCTCCTTTTTTTTCATCCAAGTGAAGCTCGGCATCCGATAACGCCGAGGGAGCGATGAAACCCCAATGAACATCATCTGCCCGACGACGGACTTGCAGACTGCGTGGAAACCGGAGTGATAGGATTCGAACCTACGGCCTCCTGCTCCCCAAACCGGGACCACGTCTTCCTAACACCTTGTCAATAAACAGCTTACCATAGGCAGCGCAAGGACTTGGACGCTGTTTTCGAACTGGCATCGAAATGGTTTAAGAACTGTTTTGGAACTGAAACTGCCACAGAATTGCCACAAATCTACTTCGTGACAATGAGAAGTATTTGTGTTGGGCTCGGGAAATCTCTTCTTGTCAATCGACTTTGGGCACTGACCAGATCGTCGCGGCGATGTAGCGCTCGGTGCGGGGTTCGTTCAGCCAGTAATAGACCGTAACAAGTTTGCCGTCCGGCCGTTGCACGGTCCGCGTATAGCCAATATCCGGTTCGCCCGCGCCGAAGCGCAGAACATATTCCCGCCCCCAGGTCGTACCGTCATCGCTACTTAAAACCGCACGGATCGTGCGCGGTTCGTTGCGATTGGCATAGGTGATGCAAAGATGTCCATCGGCGAGGCGGACCATGGAGGGCGGATTGCCGCTATATTCGCCGCCATCTTTAACGGGATTGGCCAGCCATTGCCAATTGAGACCGCCGTCCTGCGAGCGGAACAGCTCGATGAAATTGTGCTGCGCGGGATCGTTGTCTCGACGGCGCAGGGCCACGAGGAAATCGCCGTTCGGCATGTGAGCCGAGGACGGCATAATCGAGTAGCCGTCCGGAGGTTCCGGCCCGATCCAGGCAAACTGGTTCCAATATTTGCCACCGGTTCGCGTGCGCGCACAAAACGGCCGGCCCTCTCGATCATTTGTTTTTTGTGCAGTGAGAAAGAGCATCAGGTCTTTCGGCCCGAGCACTTGATAATCGGTTCGTGCACGCAGATGCAAGTCGGCAAAGGGCAGACGGAAGGGGCCGCTCCAGGTTCGGCCTCTGTCTAATGAAATAAAGGCCATATCACCGCGGGCATTCAGAGCAAAACCCGGCGCATCGAACGCAATGTCCGTGGGAAACCGCCGTAGCTCGCCATCCGGATAACCGGCTTCGGAGACCAACCAGGTTTCGCCGCCATCCAAGCTCCGGGCAAGCATGCTGCTCTGTGGGCGGACAGGATCAATCTGATGCAAACCTTGCTTGTCCGGCGGCGCGAGATAGCCAAGGCTGAAGCCCACCAGGATTTCGTTACCCCACTGCCAGATGCCGTTGTTGGCCGGCCATCCC
>JBDREF010000383.1:0-2887 GCA_043820045.1 Planctomycetota bacterium
TTCCTGTACTTTCCTGTGCGAAGACAACGTCTCGGTCCACAGTGTTTCAGTGGCAAGCAATCTGTATCGGATCGCCCAGGAGGCCATTACTAACGCCATCAAACACGGCAAAACCCGAAACATAAGAATTGAATTGGCCGATGAAAATGATTGCGTGATGTTGAGGGTGGAAAACGATGGCCTGGATTTCCAGGAAGAGGCCGGTTGCAGCAAGGGTATGGGATTGAGTATAATGCGATATCGGGCGGAAATAATTGACGGTTCGCTCAACATCGGCAGAGGTGCCGATGGGGGAACATGTATAACCTGCGTAGTCTCAAATGTGGCGCGCGCAAAACAATGTGGAGAATAATGTATGGTTTGTCCGGGACAGCAAAACAAGTTTAACCAGAACAGGAAGAAGGTTCTGGTCGTTGATGATCATCCAATTGTACGAGAGGGACTTGCGGACCTGATAAACAAAGAAGAGGATATGGTCGTGTGCGGCTGGGCGGCGGACATACCGCAGACGCTCAAAGCCATCAAGGACCTGGACCCGGACGTGGTCACAGTTGACATTTCCCTTGAGGACGCAAGCGGCCTGGAACTGATCAAGGACATAAAGACCCAGTTTCCGGGTCTGCCTGTTTTGGCACTGTCCATGCATCAGGAGTCTCTGTATGCCGAACGTGCGCTAAGAGCGGGCGCGAAAGGGTATGTAACAAAGCATGAAGCGACAAAGGAAGTGATAGTGGCCATTCGCAAGGTATTGGACGGCCAGTTGTATTTGAGTGAGAGCATGAAAGAAAAGTTGCTCTATCACTTCGTTGGTGACAGCACCTCGGATGATGCGAGTTCGCCGATACACCGGTTAACGGATCGGGAGTTGGAAGTATTCAGTCTGCTCGGGCAGGGGAAAGGTACGCGCCAGATTGCCGAACATCTGTGCTTGAGCGTCAAGACTGTCGAGACATATCGATCTCGGATCAAGGAAAAACTGAACCTGCACAGCGGTCCGGAACTGTTGCGCAGCGCATTTCAGTGGTCGAGCGGCCGGGACCAGGGTGACCCGTTGTAAATCAGCGTTTGTACCGCCATGCTCCATCATAAATGTCTGCTTTTCATTTGCAGGCCACACCTTCTGTCCCAATAACGGGACACCCTTTTCGGGCTGTGGTGATTAGCCCTACAGCAAAATCAGCCAAATCCCGATTTTACGCGTTTATCTTTTCTGATAGCATTCAGTTACAAAGACCAAGGATGTTACAGGTGAAGTCGTGGAGTCGGATGTTTTCTTCTATGGTACTTGAGGAGGCTATTGCCCTGATTAGTTGCGGCCTTCTGTTGGAGTGCGTATTTGACCAATAGCAGGCCTCAGTGAGTGTTCACCTGTTCGGAGTTTCGTACGTTTAAGCCGTGAGGGCGGCTGAGTGGAGCAAAGAGGTCTGGAGTTGTTTTTTGGAGGTAGAAAGCATGTTGAAACATCAATGTTACAACAGTCTTGGCGGGTTGGTACCGAGGTTGACGCTGTCGTTGGCTCAGCCATCTCGCCGCAACGCTGCGTTAGTGCAGCCAGGAAAGAAGGGAGGAGTACAGATGAAGAAAGTATCGGTGTTGTCTTTTGTGGCGGTTGTGGTTATGTTGACCGTCGGGTCAGTTGGGCAGGCGGCGGAGAACGAAATACTGATAAGTGCATCGGCGCCGGCAAACGGAACTCACTTCGTCGCCGGTGAGAGCGCGGTAATTACCGTTTCCCTGCCCGAGCAGCACAGCCGCGAGGACTATTCCCAGTTACGTTTTCATGTTTCCGGTCCGATTGAAACAACCCAGACCAAAACGGCGGTGAAGCTGCTCAACGCTTCCACTGACCGCTCTGCCAGTCCCCATCATTACATAGACCTCATCAGAGACCCCAACGTAGGCGTCGCCGGCAACATCCTGACTTACAATCTGCAGGCGGTCTCCGACGAGGCACCCGGAACGTACGCAGCCGGTCTCTGGGCTGTTATGAATGATTCCACTATTCAGTCATTTCCGCTCGTCGACTTCCAGATTGGGACGGCTACCGTTGAGACACAGATAGTGGAGAGAGAAAAATGTGCTGCCTGCCATCTGGGTGCCGATAGTGGACAGTATTATTTTCACCACGTAGATCCCGGTTCGGTCGGTTCCTTCGGATACCCCTCAATTGACTCATGGGCGGTAAGAACATGTAAAAGCTGTCACAACACCGATGGATATGCCGCATACCGCGATCCTGGGGATCCGGACGTGCGAATTGCCGATCCGATTGTACATCGAGTACATGGCGTTCACATGGGGGCGGACTTGAAAAATCCGCGCAACATTGATCCGGATACCGGCATTTTCAGCGACTATACCCATGTCGAGTTTCCTGCGGACGTCAGGAACTGCACTATGTGCCACGTGGATGACCGCTGGAAGACCGAACCTTCGCGCATGGCCTGCGGCGCCTGCCATGATAATATCTGGTTCGGTGCCCCGGCTGCTTTGCCTGCCGGAGGCGAGCTGCATCCCGGCGGCCGACGAGATAACGATCTGGGATGCTTCTTCTGCCATCCTCCGGACGGTTCTCAGAACGCGGCTGTGGCCCCCATTTCCGAGGTGCACGCTATCGACCTGAGCACAGAGTTTACTATCGAACTCGGCATGACTGTGCCGGCGAACGGCACTCACTATGTCGCTGGAGAGACGCCGCAGATTACCGTGGCGATCAAGGATGCCGCCACTGGAGCCGTAGTCGACCCGGCAACCATTACCGAGGAGGGCTGGAGCCGCTTGCGTTTGCAAGTGTCGGGGCCGCGTGAGCACACAGAGCCTGCGCTTACCTCGGCTGCCGCTGACCATTCTCTCTCAGGGTCAACTTCTTACATCTATAACGACTTGC
>JBDREF010000384.1:0-2630 GCA_043820045.1 Planctomycetota bacterium
TTCTTATCTTATCAAAAAGAAAGCACTTAAGTCAAGAGCTTTTTCCAGGAAGCCGGTTCCGCGGTGGTGAGAAGTCATGGCTTGAGATGAAATGTGCGTCCCCCTAACGTCGATATATGTATAGAACTGCCTCCGCATTTACCGGATTGGACAGAAGCATCCTGTCTTTGTCTGCATTGATCTGCCCTTTGGCGACGGTTTTTCCCGAGCCGGGATCGAACCATTCGAAGCTGTATTGACCCGGTTCGAGCTTTATATCGACTGGTTTACCGGCATCGCCCTGGAATACGAGATACTGTTTCTCGGAATTGGCAAGGCAATAGCCTGTGGAGGACAGATCGCCCATCGGTCTGCATTTATTCAAATCCAGTCGTCGGGCGAACTGCAATGCGTATCCCATGCTGCGTCGGACAGGTTCGAAATTTGGATCGAACTTTGTGCCCAACACGATGCCGTCGTAGGGGTCCATGAAAATCGGATTCAGGCCCCGGGTGAAACTCTTCCATACCCATGCCTGGTTGCCGCCGATGCCCCACAAGTGGTCGGTGTCGTTGATAATTACCTTTCGCCCGTCGTTAGGCGGTGGATTATCTCTGTAACCGCCTTCGGGATTCGGAGAGACCCAATCGGCGGGGCTGTTGAACAAGTCCTGATTCGTCCCGCCTTTGAACTGAAATGTCATGCCCACGGGATGCTGCGCCGGCTTGCCTTTTTCATACTCCTTTATGTAGCGGATCATAGCGTATTGCCACGGCGTGGATTCCGGGTGATTCTCATTGGATATCTCGTAAAGAACATTGTCGAATTGATTGACGGTGTCTATGACTTTCCGGATATAGGCTTTCTGAGTCTCGGTGACATCCGCCACGACCAGCTCGTATACTTCCAAACCTTTTCCGTCGCCGTTCCGGTCGCCGTCGAGGCCGTTGATGTTGTTCTGCGGATGAAACGGATGCAGTTTCCAGCCGTCTTCGACCCGCTGCATAGCCCAACCTTCGAACAACATTATCGAGACGTATATGCCCTGTTTGCGTGCGGCATCGACCCGGTCACGCAGCCTTTGGAAATACGCAGGGTCGAATTTCGTCAGGTCGAATTTGGGTTTACCGTCGAGAGCTTTGCCCGGCCCGGTACGCAGCCAGGGATGCGGCTGGACGTAAAAGGTCGTGACCTCGTTGCGGATTTTAGGATTGTTGCCGTGCGTATCCCACTGCATCATCTCCCACGCCCACATTCGCATGAAATTGTGGTTGAGCTGCTTCATCCATTTTAAATAGGCTTCGTAATCGAAAGACGCAGGTGGGTCCGTGGGCCCCATGTCAGGCAGATTGTACCAGACGTGCGAGCCGGTCAGCAGCACAGCCTTGCCGTCTGCGTCCGCAAAGTATCGCGGATTCTCCGAACAAACGCGCAAAGGCCCGTTTGTAGGCTCGGCCCGGCCGGCGGCTCCAAAAACTGCAAAACTCAGCAACACAGCAAACATCAATTGTCTCTTACTGTCAATCATCATGGGTCCTCCTAAGTCGAAATTCCTAATTTTCAATTCCATTGATATCGGAGCGCTGTTTGACGATATGACCTGCGACAGCTTCGACCGTGTCGAGCCATATACCGTTGGCCGGGTCGGCCGCATATTCGCACAGGCTTCTGATAGTTGACGTTAGGGAAGTCTGTCGTCCTCCTTCGCCGATATCGTGGCCGCAGAAAACGAGCCATCCGCCGTTCGCCAGAGTCCTGTCCATTATCTGTTTGACCTGCTCGAAATCTTTACCGTCCAGTTCCATAGCCATCAGTTGGGCCATGTCACAGAAGGCCGGGTCGTTCGCCCACTCGTCCATCCAGCCGCGCCCGGTCAGAAACTGCTCGGCCACGAGCGGCACGTAGCTCTTCAGGTTTCGTCCGCGTCCGACGAATTTCTGCCCGCAGGGATATGCGAACGAAACGCACCTGACGCCGAGAAGATGCTCGATAATACTGTTTGCCTGCTCCAGTTCGTGTCGCATTCTATCGAGGGTATAATCTTCGAGGGCCCGGTCGTCGATGAACGGGAAATTACCGGAGCAGGGATGAGCCACCGTATGGTTGCCGATTTCGTGGCCGTTGGCCACTGCTTTCTTCCATGCGGCCAGCCGTTTCTCCAGGGAGTTCATTGAGACATAGAAGGTTGCCTTGACGCCGTACTCATCCAGGATCGGCAGGCCGGTGTCGGTCTGGCTGACTCTGGCGTCGTCAAATGTCAGGCTGATGGCGGCACGTTTCCCTTCCGGCCAGTGGAAATCCTCGCGGTTTTCGAGCGTGGGTAGTTCCTTTTCTCTCGCACCGAACCGCGAACAACCTGCGGAGCCAAAGACAAGACAACAACATACGGCGGTCAGACAAATGCGGAAAGTTTTCATTCATGTTCTCCTTTGGCCTTTATTGCAACAACATCTTACGGATAATTGGGCTCAACCGGAACCGAGAAAGCGTACAGCCAGATCATAAACGCTAAAACCAATGCAAATCACGCCCACGACCAGGCATACGGCCCCCACAATTTCCAACACGGTCCTTATAAAAGCCTCTTCAAAGTACGGCGAAGCAGCCGCTCGCTTGCCGATTATGTACCCGACAATATATGGCGGGCAGGC
>JBDREF010000385.1:0-2404 GCA_043820045.1 Planctomycetota bacterium
CCCTACAGGCCGTTCCTGCACTACAACAGTTGGTACGACATCGGCTACGGGCCGGAGAAGATTCAGCCGGAGCAGTTTCTCGAAGTTGTCGAGCTGTTCGGCGCCGAGCTGATCAAGAAGCGCGGCGTAAAGATGGATTCCTTCGTCCTTGATGACGGGTGGGACGACCCGGCCTCGCTGTGGCGGTTTCACGAAGGTTATCCCGACGGCTTTACCCCGCTGCGGAAGGCGGTCGAAAAGTACGATTCGGTCCTCGGTGCATGGCTTTCGCCTTTCGGCGGTTACGGCGAGGCAAAGGAGGCAAGGCTCAAGTACGGCCGACAGCAGGGCTTCGAGACGAACAAAAGCGGCTTTTCGCTGGCAGGTCCGAAGTACTTCGGCAGGTTTCGGGACGTGTGCATCGGGATGATTCACAGCTACAATTTGAACTACTTCAAGTTCGACGGCATCGGCACGGGCGGCAGGCCGACGGGAACCACCGCCGAGTTCGCCGGCGATATGCAGGCGCTGCTGCAGCTTATGAGTGAGCTGCGCCGGGTCAAACCTGATGTGTTCATCAACACCACGACCGGCACGTGGTCATCACCGTACTGGCTCTGGTACTGCGATTCGACCTGGCGATCCGGTCGCGACTGGGGCAAGCACGGCGCGGGCACCGAACGTCAGCAGCAGGTGACATACCGCGACAAGGAAACTTATCACAACGTCGTCAAGCGAGCACCGCTGTATCCGCTCAATTCGCTCATGACTCAGGGCGTCATGTTCGCCAATCACGGACTGCCGAACGAGCCCCGCGGAATGGTCGAGGATATCCGCGCGTTCTTCGCAAGCGGGACCAACTGCCAGGAATTGTATATAACGCCGTCTTTGATGAGCCCGCAAGCCTGGGACGCCCTGGCCGAGTCGGCAAAATGGTCGCGCGAGAATGCCGACGTGCTGGTCGATACGCACTGGGTAGGCGGCGACCCGGCTGAAGGTCAGAGTTACGGCTGGGCCTCGTGGTCGCAGAGAAAAGGCATTCTGTCATTCCGCAATCCAAGCGATAAACCCGGCAGAATCACGATAGATATTGCCAAAGCCTTCGAGCTGCCGAAGGGTGCGCCGCAGAAGTATTCTCTCAAGAGCCCGTGGAAGGACGATGCGAGCAAGGCGGCGATTGCGCTCTCGGCCGGCAAAGAGCAGACATTCGAATTAGAGCCTTTTGAAGTGCTTGTATTCGATGCGACGCCGCTTTAGATTCTGGTCGCCAGCCGGACCATCGTCTCATAGTTCGCCATTACTCTGGGCGTGATCTTTCGGCCGATGGGGGCCGATGACGGCATCAGGACGAAGCCTTTGCCGTCGCCACTGGTTCCGTCTTTGAGGCTCTTTTCAACGATCTTTTCAAACTCGGCCGGCTCGGCATTTTCTATATCGGCGTACTCGATGTTTCCAAACAGGACAAGTTCTCCGCCGTACTTTTGCCGCACGTACGCAAGCTCCACGTCCCCCTGCGGCGGCGGCTCGATCGGGTCGATGGCGGTCGGGCCCATCTCGACGATGTAATCGAGGACTGCATGAATCCTGCCGTGACAATGGATTCGGGCGAAGCCACCGTACTTTTGTATGGTCTCTACCATCGGACCCGTGTAGCGCACCACGTATTCCTTGAACAGATAAGGCGGCAGGTAAGGCTCGGTGGCGTACTCCGGCCCGTAGATGCGCCACAAATTGCCTGGGAACGCCTCGGCCGTGGCCTGCGTTCGGGTGTATATATGGCGAGAGAGTTTTTCGAGCAGGCGATGGAACAGCTTCTGCTCGGTCAGAGCGACAACGGTAAAATCTTCCATGCTGAAAAGGTATGCCGCCGCACAGATGGGGTCCTCGGTATCCACCATTACTATGCCACGGTCGCCGAGCCTCTTATCTTCTTCGATCAGTGGGGTGACATCGATATCTTCGGCGAAGACTTCGTCGGGCAGCTCAAGGCAGGCCTTCAGATCGTCCGTGCTCTTGAGCAGGTGCTCCAGCGTCCAGACGGTATCGAGATCGGGGCCGCGGCGAGTCAGCGACTTCATGGTCCTGCCGGCTATTTTCAAAGTCACTTGTTTGAAACTGCATCCGTCCTTTAGGTATTTTTCGGTCTTGAAGAACTCGCCGCGGGTGCCGTCGGCATCGAGCTGGTGAGAACGGTGCTTCGCGGCGCTGCGCATGCGAATGATATCTGTCTGCTCCTCGGCCAGTTCGAGCAGAGGCCGCCATGATGGGTCGTTATAGACGTTGAACTCGTCCGGGTCGGAAGGATCGATTTGGAATCCCCCGATTTCGTAGAAATTGACGGCGGGCCGGTCAACCGGTTCGCCACGCAAAGTCGCCATCAATCTCTCACGCCCGGTCATCATCGAGACGGCTCAAACATCTTCCG
>JBDREF010000386.1:0-17188 GCA_043820045.1 Planctomycetota bacterium
GATGCCAGGTGCTCCGTGGCGATTCTCACCAAGGGCGGAACCCGCTGTCTGGATGACCTCGATATGTTCCAGTCGTGGCCTGACGGGCGCATCAAGATTGGCGCTACGCTGACATTTATCGACCCACGAGCTTCGCTACGCCACGAACCTGGAGCCGCCCTGCCAATAGACCGCCTCAATGCGCTCGTGAGACTACACACGGCTGGCGTCCGCACCTGGGCCAGCATCGAACCCGTTATCGAGCCGCCTGAGTCGCTTGCCGTCATCGAAGCATCGCTCCCGTTTGTGGACGGGTACAAAGTTGGCAAACTTAATCATCATGCGAGCGCGAACCTAATCGACTGGTTCGCGTTCGGGTCTCGCGCCGTGGCTATGATCCGCGCTGCCGGGAAGGCGCTGTATGTCAAGCACGACCTCCGCGCAGCCATGCCTGGATTCCAGTTCCGCGACGAAGAAACGAAGCCTGAGACGATGTTCTTGCCGGATAGGCCACAGCTACAGGAGTCATTATTTTGAATGCTGATACCCCGCTCGCATATCAGTTGGCGCGCGAAATGGCGCCTGCGGACATGGCGGCGCTGCCGGGGAAGTTGCTCCGCCGTGAGATCAAGCCCGCCGACTACCTGCATACGCTTGGCGTGGTGTCATTTCATGACTGGCTGATCGCGCGGTGTCCCACAATCGGGGCGGTTGCTGCAAACTGGGACTGGCCATACCTCGCGTACATTCAGGAGCACCTTGACTTGATGACGGTCGGGCTTGTTGATCGGCTGATGGTCATGCTGCCGCCTCGGCACTGCAAGAGCGAACTGTGCACGATCCGCTACCCGGTTTACCGAATGGAACTCGAGGCCGCGACGCGTATCATGGTGGGTAGCTACAATGCTGACAGCGCGGCGGACTTCTCGAGGGCGGCGCGTCTGCTCGCGCGTATGCAGAAGGGCGCGAATCGCGGGCCGAATGCGGGACAGGACAAGCAAGACAAGGTGTATCGCTGGAACCTTCGTAGCAATGGATCGTCTTACCTCGGCGGCGGCGTCGAGAGCGGGTTCATCGGCAAAGGCGGGGACGTGGTGATCCTCGATGACCCGATCAAGAATCGGAAAGAAGCTGACTCGCTGACTTACCGCAACCGGGTCTGGAATTGGTGGAGCGACATCTACACCCGGCTGGAACCGGGCGCGCAAGTCATCATCGTGATGCACTCGTGGCATCAAGACGATGTGGCTGAGCGGATTCTGAGACAGGACAAGCACCGGGAATGGACGGTGATTCGCCTCGCCGCGTTGGCTCGTGAAGGGGACCTCCTTGGCCGTGCGCCCGGCGAGGCGCTGTGCCCTGACCGATTCCCGGCGGAGGAACTTGAGCGTACGCGGGATAATGTGCAGGAGATCACGTGGGAGTCGAACTATCAGCAGTCGCCTATGAGTCCGAAGGGCGCGATCTTCCTGCGCGAATGGTGGGCGGGCAGGAACCGTTACGATTGGGCGGATATCGCGTTTCGCTCAAACACGGTTGACCGGATCATCTCGCTCGATACGGCCATGTCGGACGCGGACACCGCGAACTACACGGCGGCCTGCGTCATGGATTTGCAGAGCGACTACCGATGCGGGCTGCGTTACATGGAGCGGCGGAAGCTGGCATTCCCACAACTGATGGACTTCGCCGTCGAGATGATCCAGCGGTGGCGAGGCGAAGGCGGGGCGCAACTGTCTCACGTGCTGGTCGAGTACAAAGCATCGGGCATGAGCCTTGTGCAATCGTTGATCGGGAACCTGCCCGCGGACATGCGGTCGCTCGTGAAGGCGATGCCGAAGAGCGAATCGAAACAGACGTGTTATCGGGCGATCACGCCGTATTGTCGGAACGGTTGCGTCCTGCTGCCGTATCCGAGCGGGGATGTGCCGTGGCTGCACGACTTCGAGGAAGAGCTTTACGCGCAGCCGAGCGCGGAGTACGATGATCAAGCGGATGCATTCACGCAGGGCGTGGATTGGTACGAACACATGCTGCAAGGGGGCATGGACAAGAGACGCGGCGCTTGACATCCTTTATCATGTATGATAGGCTGCCTTTGCTATGAACGCTGATACGGTACAGAATAGAAACCAACCATTTTCGCCCCGCCGCGCGTTTGTCCTTTCGAGGGCCGTGAATCAGCGTTCATTGCACGCGGCGGGGTGGATGTTTTTTTGCATGACGTGACTTGACCAGACTCGACGTGACGGGACGGGACAAGACAAGACAGGACTCGACAGGACATGACAGGACATGACTCGATACGACTTGACTCGACTTGACAAGACAAGAAACCAACAAAAGGAGAATGAACAATGCACACAGCGACAGTAACACTCAAATCAGCAGTAGGCTCTTCGTACTCACAGGGGCGGCACTACAGTCATTCCGTTCCCGTGCTGAACAAGGAGCGCCCCGACGATTACGAGACACGAACATGGCGAAACCGTATGCACGTGACGGATGATGGGCGCGTGTTCATCCCGCCGATGGCGTTCAAGAATTGCCTGAGCGAGGCGGCGAAGTTCCTCGGAATTCAGATTCCGGGCAAGGGCAAGGCGACGTTCACGAAGAATTTCGAGGCGGGCGTTATGGTCGTCGACCCGCTCGTGCTCGACATAAAGGCGAAAGACGTGGAGGCTAACTGGCTTTTCGTTCCGGCCTCCGGACGGCGCGGGGATGGCAAGCGCGTCATGCGATGCTTCCCCCTCATTAAACAATGGGGCGGGGTCGTGACGTTTCATATTGTGGACGATACGATTACGCAGGAGATCTTCGAGCAGCACTTGATCGAGGCGGGCAAGCTGATTGGCATTGGCGTATTTCGGCCTCGGAACAACGGGTATTTCGGGCGGTTCACCGTCGAGAAGGTTTCGTGGAAATAGCGAGACTGGACCGGACTAGACATGACCCGACGTGACGAGACCAGACAAGACGCGACAAGACAAGAGTAGTAACCACGGTCTTATAGGTTTGCGCGAGACGTGACACGACCGGACTTGACGTGACAAGACGCGACCTGACTAGACATGACAAGAGCAACAAAACAAGGAGAGACTACAGTGGAAGCCAAAACGGAAAAGAAGCGGGCAATACCGGAACTGAGCGTGGATGTGAAGTTGCTCTACCAGCGGATCGCCGCGATGGAGCCGGGGGACACGATATCCTATGATGACCTTTCGGGGATCGTGTATCGGGATATCCGATCCCCGAAAGGCTGGGCACTGATGGCCAGTGCGCGGCGCAAGGCGCTACATGATGACGGGATCGTGACGGAATGTGTAACCAACGTCGGAGTGAAGCGCATGGACGACGTGGCGATTATCGGAGCGACGCCCGCATACATCAAGCGGGTAAGGCGGGCTGCTCGGACAAGCGCAACGAAGATCGGGAGCATCCAGGATTACGCGGCCCTGTCGGATAATGACAGGGTACAACATGACATGGCGGCAACCGCTCTTGGCCTGGTGTTGATGGGAACCGCGCCGAAACAGTTGAAGCGGATCGAGGCGCAAGTGCGAACATCGAAGAGCGAACTTCCGACGGCGGAAGCGATCAAGCTTTTAGCATGACGCGACGTGACACAACTTGACAAGACTGGACCAGACCAGACTTGACGCGACGTGACAAGACGTGACAAGGCTCGACAAGACAAGACGCGAGCAGTTGAACGCGGCCTCATAGGATTTGCATGACTTGACGCGACAGGACTAGACTTGACTTGACATGACGTGACAAGACGCGACCTGACAAGAGCAGTTTCTAAAGGCGGTTGACATTTCCGCCGATTCGCGGTAGTATCCCCGGCATGATAGGAGATTTACCGCGATGATCCTTTCTCGCCTCACGCAACCCTTCGCGCGGATGCTCGGCACGCAGGGCATCGTCAAGACCACGGAGTACACGCCGCGCGAACGATACGAACTCCTGGACCGCTACTACCAATCCAACGGGATGTACGATGACATCCGGCAGGCTGTGAAATCGATCCCCGCGTGGGCTGCAAAGTGCGTGGAACTTCGCAACCCTACCACCGCCGCCGTGGAATTCTATCCCTCGAAACTCTGGCCGGGCGTGCTCCCTGGGTGCATGCCGCTTCATATTGACGGGCCGAACGCGGAGGCATTGCAAGCGGCGATTGAGCAGATCTGGAAATGGAGCAACTGGTCTGCGAAGAAACAGGTGGCCGCTCGAAACATCGCGAAGTACGGGGACCTGTTTATACGGGTGACTACGTCGCGGGCAGACCCTGTTGAACAACTCGATCCAGAATCCGGCGCGAAGAAGAAGATTCAAGGCAAAGCAAAATCCGTTTATCTCGAACTTATACACCCGAAGTATGTCACAGATTTCAAGCTCGATGAGCGGGGGATCGTCCGGGCGCTCCGTTATGACACCCCGCAAGGGAAAGACGCGGGTGGCGCTTCACATACCTACACGGAATACTGGAATGATGTGGGCGTTCAGAAGTGGAATGACCACGCTTTCGATTACCGGACGCCGCTTGACCGGCTCGGGCCCGCTGATGAAGCGTTGACGTGGAAGGATCTCAAATTCGACTTCATCCCCTGGGTACACGCGCCGTTTCGCGATCTGTGGGAGTCGGCTGCTGAAGAGCAGAGGGGCTTGCCGCTAATATGGCCGGTGCTCACAAAAATCGACGCCGCAAACCTGACGGCCACCACGTTGCACTCGCTCATGTACCGGTACGGCCGCCCGACGATTGCCGTGTCTGCGAACTGGGTTGACGCGAAGGGGAAGCCGATGCCCGCGCCGACGGTGCAAGGCGAGGCAGTGAACCCCCGCGAATTCTCGGCAACATCGACTATTGATTACGTCGGCGACGAGGAGGTCTGGCGGTTGCCGGGACTCTCGAAAGTCGAGCACATGGTCCCGAACATTAACTGGCAGGCGCAACTCGACCTGCTTCTCGCTGACCTGAATGAAATCAAGCGGGATCTGCCGGAGCTTTACTACTATGACGTAGCCGCCGCTGGCGTCGAGAGCGGGCGCGCGCTCCTGTATCGCATGGCCCCGGCGATTGACCGCGTGATTGAGGTACGTGGCAATGCGGAGTCGGCGCTGATACGCGCACAGGAAATGGCGCTTAGCGTCGGGATCGCCTACGGCGTGCTGGACAAGTCGCTCGGCTCATATGACAAAGGGGACTTCAATCACAGCTTCGTTGAACGCGAAGTGGTCATGAGCGATCCTCAGAGCCTTGGCGAGACGGCGAAAGTGTACGTTGAGGCCGGTGTCCCTGTCGGGATGGCAATGAAAAAGTTCGCTCATTTCAGCGACGATGACATAGCGGAAATCGACGCGGCTCAGGCTAAAGAGCGGGAGGCCGCTACCGGCGGCGGGGTACAGGACCTCACAGACAACCCTATGCGTGTTGCGCGGGCGCTCGCGGCGAAGGAGAAACTTGCCGCGGCCACACAGCCGGACATCGCCGCGACGTTACAGGCGACCGTTGACAAGGGCGTCACGGCAATGACGCAGAGCGGGGCATTGGCGAAAGTCATGCAGAAGAACACGGGCAAATGACTGAAGACTTCTTAGACGACGTGTTTACGATGTTCGCGGAATACGTCTCCCTCGAGGAACTCCGGGTGCTAATGGAGGAAACCATGTACGAGGCCGTCCGCGCGGCCCTCTCAGGCGCCACGCGGGAAGAGGTCATGCAGGCGGCGCGTGATAAGGCCGCCCTGCTCGTGACGCGCGTGTCCGAGGAAATGCGGCAGCAGTTGGCTGAGAAGATCGCGTATGGGATCGAGAATCAGCTTGGCGTCGACGGGACCGGGCGCCTGCTCCGTGAGGGGCTTGGCCTCGACTCGAATCGCGAGAAGAGTCTGGCGAAGTTTCGGCTTAAACAAGAGGCGGCGGGCAAGACGGGAGACGCCCTCGAGAAGGCCGTCGCGCGCGAACAGGCGAGGCTACTGAATGACCGGGCGCGCGTGATAGCGATCAATGAGATCGGCGAGGCCCTGGAATCCGGCGCGCTCGATACCGGGATCAAGCAGGGGAACACGCACAAGGTAAGCATTTCGGTCGGCGATGCACGTGTCTCGGAAATCTGTCGGCAGAGCGAGGGGCAAGGGCCGATCCCGATAAATGACGCCTTCGCCTCTGGCAGTCAGCACCCCCCTCACCACATCCGTTGCCGGTGTGCCGTCGCCTTCGTGCGTGACACTGGCAAAGGGCAATTAGAGCAAGCGCAAGAGCGGGCGGCGGCGCGCGCGGCCCGGACAAAGCAGGCGGTAGACGAAGCCAACGCGGCAGCAGCCGCAGAATCGGAGACGGCAGCATGACACCCACAGAAGCTCTGGACAGGCTCTACATGGGCGCCCACCTGGCCACGATGGTCAGAGAAGGCGCTGGGAAGCGCGTAGTGACAGATGGAGACCGCGCGGAGTATTCCGAGGCGGCAACCGTATTGCGGACCGTAATCGACAACCAAGGAGAGAAACAGGATGGACCCACTGCAGGCGCTGGACATGATCATGAATGTCCTCAAATCCGGGACGATGTTCGCGAAGGAGAAGGGCAAGGAGAGCGGCCTGGTTTTTCAGGACTGGGCGAATCTGCAAGCAGCGGAGAATATGATCAGGACGGCGTTGACCCCGTCAACGCCTGATTCCGCGCCGCCAGCCGCGCAATGAAGACCGAACCTAAGACCATCCGTATTGGCCCATTCGACTACGAGATCCGTTGGATGGACGAGACGGAAGAGGAAGACGCGCGTGCCTTCGGGTTGCACAACTCCAATACGCAGGTGATCCGACTCGCACGCGGGCGCAAGCGGCAACGGATCGCGGTGACGTTTCTGCATGAGATCCTTCACGCCTTCGGCTATCTATATGGCCCGGAAGTGAAAGACGGAATGGTTAAAGAAGAAGAGCAGGTCGGCGCTTGCGGGTTTGGGCTAACCGCCTTTATACGTGACAACCCTGAAGCCTGGGCATGGTTCGTCGACCTCGCAGTCCGTGAACCCGCTGCGCCATATGAGCGGTCAGCCAAATCGACTGCGTGAAATTCCGCGCTTGACATTCGATGACAATTCTGATAGCCTTCCCCTGTGGCTCGTAGTCACTCCTCCTTTTGTTGGGTGAGGCCGCTGACATCACATGTTGGCGGCCTTCGCCATTTCCGCTAGGCAAAATGTTCCACGTGGAACATCCCAACTAGGCAAATTCTTCCTACCCGGCAAAAATTTCCCTTGACATTCGTTCAGTGGTGGGTTATATTCCCCATCGAACCGGGGAAAATTCCCCACTGAGAAACCGCAAATGGGAGAACGAATCATGTTGTTACAGCCTAAAGCCCCCGCATGGCGAGTCCTGTGCGAGGCGGCGAAAGACGCTGGCAATGTCAGCGGCGGCGAACCCAAGACCGGCGAGGCCGGAAAGACCACGGACGCGGGCGCGGAGGACAAAGACCCGGAGGATCTCACGGGCCTAAAATCGGCGCTTGCCAAGACGAAGTTCGAACGGAACACACTGCGCGAACAGGCGAAGGCGGCGAATGCCGAACTGGAAACGGTTCGCAAGGCGAAAGCTGACCAAGACCTTGCCGAGAAGCAGGCCGAAGAGGCTCGGCTACTGGAGGCCGGGAAGTTCGAGGAACTGTCCAAGGCTCAGAAAACCGAACTCGAAAAACTGACCGGCCAGATCGCCGAACTCAAGGACGCGAAGACGGCCCGCGACAAAGCGGAGGCCGTCATCAACGCCCACCTCGAAGCGCGCAAGAAAAGTATGGCCCTCCCCGATGCGATCAATGCACTACTGGCAAAGCTCGACCCCTATGAGCAACTCGCATGGCTTGACAAAAATGGCGAGTCGGTCTCCGGCGGTAACGGCAAACATGATGCCGCGCCCGGAGGCAAAGTGGGGTCGAGTGAATTGACACCGGAAGAAAAACGCGCACGCTCCGTGAGTATGGCCAGCCTTGGCTAATACAGAGCGGCGCAATAAGGAGAGCACCACATGGCCGCTAATTTGACCATCACGGTATGCCGCCCTGTTCGAGTTCTTGAACAGATCACGGGACCGGCAGGCGAAGTCATGGCTATCGGCGTCGCCGTCAAAATCAATACGACAACGGGTCTGCTTGAAAAGGCGAACGGTTCAAGCGCTGCGGAGGCCCGCCTGTGCGGGATTCTGATTACGCCGTGTCGCGTCATAAATGAAACCGTGACCGCCGTCCGCAAAGGAATCGTGGATATCGGCGCGGCCCTCGATGCGCTGACCTATGACGACGATGTCTTTCTGAGTGATACAGACGGATTGCTCGCTGACACCGTGGGTAGTAACGCGCTGCTTCATGGAAACATGACCGTCATTCCTGGCAATGCCACCACAACCCCGGACAAGCTGCTCCGGGTTGACCTGTAAGGAGAACTGACATGGCTAACGCTCTTGCATATGGCTTCGTAAGCCTCGACTCGGTTCTCGCTGACCGCGTATCTAACATCGGTGAGCGGATCGTGCTCGACGCCGTCCGTGAAAGCGCCACGGAACATACGCGCGCGCTCAATTCGATGCTCAGCACCTTTATTGAACGCACGACCTTGGCAAAGGATCTCGTGCAGCAAGTCGGCGGCGGAGAAATGCAGCCTCTTGACGCATTCGGGAATCCGTTGCCGATTCCGATGACGGCCCCGATCTCCGTTGGATATCCGATTTCCGGCGGGGGCACGGCATGGGCCAGCAACCGCGTGTCGCGCGCCTACATGACCGGCGCGGACGCTAACAAGCTGACTATCGAAGCGATGGGTCGGGACCTGCGTACGTTGCGTCGCAAACTGCTCGCGGCGATCTTCGACAACGTGTCGTACAACTACTACGATGAAGTGTTCAAGCTCGGCAACGTCGCGATCCTGCCGCTCGCAAATTCGGACACCCAGACGTATGTCCGGGTCGGCGGCGGCGCGGCGGCCGTGGATGAACACTACCTCGCCCAGGCCGCCGCGATTGCGGACGCGACGAATCCGTTCCCGACGATTTACACGGAACTGGCAGAGCACCCCGGCAACGGGACCGAAGTTGCCTGCTACGTGCCGTCGAATCTCGTGGCCTCGATTGAGGCTCTCGGAGACTTCGTTCCTGTCCGCGATGCGTTCATTCAGCCCGCCATGACCTCGGCCACGTTACCGCCCGCGAGTCAGTTGTCCCGGATTCTCGGACCCGGCGACATCGTGATCGGGCGCGTGTCGAAGTGCTGGATCGTGGAATGGAAGGCACTTCCTGACAGCTACATCGTCGCCCAAGCTCTCGCAGCCGGCGCAGTTCTCGCAATGCGTGAACACGTGCCCGCCCAGTTGCAGGGTCTTTTCATCGAGAACAACAGCCCTGACGGCAACATCATGGAGACACGAATGATTCGCTACAGCGGATTCGGCGTCATGAAGCGCGTGGCAGCGCTCGTCATGCGGATTGGGGACGCTGCCTATGCGATCCCGACCGGGTATGACGCGCCGCTCGCGATCTAACCATATCACACCCAGCGATAGGGCTGCGGAGGCCCCCACTCCCTCCGCAGCCCGCCTCAAGTTGAATGAAAGGATACGACGATGAAAAACAAACTTACGGCGCTGTGCGTGACTTTCGTGATCTGCGCCGGTGTATTTGTCGGCTCCATCATGCCGATCTATCCGTTCTCACAGGCCCCCGTGTCGGCTCAGAATTATGCGCGACAGGCAATGAAGTGGTTGCGCGTGACGAATGAATTCCGCGTCAGCGGGATCGCCGCTTTCACGCCGACAACGGAAGTTCTCGCCACCACTTTTACGATTCCCGCAACTACGGCGTCAGCCTTGTGGCTATCCAGCGCTACGACTGTTACATCCGATACGACTGACGCGATTGCAGACGGGCGGCTTGATGGCCAGATTCTTCTGTTGAAAAACATCAATGCCTCAGACAGTATCGTGATCAAGAATTCCGCGAACACGGACCTGGGTTCCGGCGATGTGACGCTCGGCGCAACGGACCAGATCATGCTTGTGTGGGATGGGACGTTGTGGAGCAAACTATTCGTCGCGGACAACTAAGGGAGACGCACTATGCACCCAGGAGCTTTTGCGCGTGAAAGCGCGATTACGCAGAACCGGATCGTTGCCGCCGCCGAACAGATCGGCAAGGCGCTTAACATCCCTTGTGAGATCCCGGCATTGCGGACCCAGGGCGATCTGAATGCGATCCAGGTATCCGGGCTGAACCAGCGGCGGGCCGTCGCCGATTTCCTCGATGGAATCGTGGCGGCGCTCGTAAAGCCGCCGAGTCAACCCGAAGGCGACAGCGAACCGAAGCACGCGGGTAAACGCGGGAAATAGGAGGGCGCGCCTTGTCTTTGCCAGCCTCCTATACCGAAAAGACCATCGCAGAGTTCATGGCTTCGGACATCGGCGACATCGCCGCCGCTCTCGTGTGGACCGTGGGGGCCTCCGATGCTGGCTCCTACGCTGAGGCCGTCAACGATCTGCTCGTGCTGGCCGGTGAAACGGCTATCGGGGATGTCGATGTCGAGAGCGCCCGCGCGTATGCCCGGCTCGCTGTCTGGCAGCGGGTCGTGAAGTATCTCGGCGGGGACCTCAAATACTCGGCGGACGGCATGTCATTTGAGGACAAGAACCGGCTCGTCCACGCGCAGGCATGTCTAGAACTGGCCCAGATTGACGTCAGCGCCCTGACTCTGCTTGATGACTATGAGATTAGCCGGTCGGCGGTTGAAAACCTTGAGGACCCCTACGAGACCGCCTACGTCGATCCTTTAGGGAGAACCTAATGCTTACGATCCCGGCGGCCACACTGGCGCGCATGAAATCGGTCATTCTCACGACCATGCGCGACGCCTGTCTGCTCGGTATTGTGGCAGAGACCACGAGCGGGACATACGTCACCGAGGCCGTTACGTGGGCGACGGCGGAAACGGCTTGTGGGTTTACCCCGGCTACGCAAGCACTGACGGCAGAGGCAGGCGCGGCTCAGGCGAACTTTTCGGAGGGCATTCTGCGCCTTCCTCTCACGGCGTCGATCACCGGGCTTGACCGGATACGTCTGACAAAACGGTATGGCCGAGCGGTATCCCCGGTCCAGGAGTTTCGGATCGACGGGGCACCGCAAGCGGGTATCGGTTGCCATATTTTGAAGCTTGTGGCGGTAACGCCGGGAGGGCGCGGCTAATGGGTGCGTCCTTTGCAATAAGATGGGACCCGGCGGAATTCTGGCGCGAAATGGCAAAAGTCAATCAAGATGTTGCTGATGTACTACAGGAAATGGCAAACATAACGGTTGAATACGCGAAAGAATCGCCACCCAGCCCATACCTCACGGGCACAAATCGCAAGAGTATCGGGGCTGAGTTCACCGCTAAGAGTGGCGTTAAAAGATTTGGAGAAAGCCCGCCGACCGGCGATAGTGAAAGAACGCCGACGGGCAATGATGTCGGTTTTCGCGTCTTTGCGACATCCGGTTACGGCGGCTATCTCGAAATTGGGACATCGAAAATGGCCGCGCGCCCGTATATTAAGCCAGCATTTGATCGCGCAATGGCGGAAGCCCACAGCCGTCTTGAGGGAATGCTCAAATGATCGACTGCAACGCAGTGCTCGTGGAATGGCTGAAGACAACGGCGACGAGCCTCTACACGCTCGTGGCCACGCGGGTCTATTGTCCCGCGCTGCCTCCGGGATTCACGAACACACAGGCGGCGCTCGAAGTCATGCGGCGTGGCGGGCGGTCGGCATTGGGCCCAACGGAGCACGCGCCAAGTTTTCAGATCAAATGCTTTGGCGGCACAGATAGCCACGCCCAGGCTGAGGCCGTCTATCAGGCGCTCTATGATCGCCTGCACGGACAAGAAGGGCATGATGTAACCAGCGGAAATGTCATGTCTGCCGAAGAGGAAACAATCGGCCAGTCGCTTTTTGATCCCGTTACGAAGTGGCCGTTTGTGTTGACGTTTTGGAACGTTACGATGAGGCCCAAGACATAGTGTCTTGGGCTATTGCGCGGGAGGCCCCCGCGAGAAGGAGCACTAACCATGAGCGATACAAGAGCAAATCGGAGAAGCGGCGGGCCGAAAGCTTACCTCGCCGCGTTCGGCACGAGCTTGCCGAGTCTGGCCGCGTCCAGTATTACGTGGTCAAACAATGAGATCCAGACGATCACCCCTGCCGGAACGTGGACGAGCGGGACGTATACGCTCGAAGTGACGTATGCGGACGGCTCGTCCGAGACTACGGCGGTTATCGCGCTGGATGCGGATGCGGCTACGATCAAGGCCGCACTTGCCGCACTCGACGGATTGACGGCGGCAGACCTGACCGTCACGGGCGGCCCTCTGAATGCGACAGGGCCAATTGTACCCGTCGTCATCACGTTTGGCGGTGCGTATGCGAACACTAACATGGCCCTTGTGCAAATCGACGTGACGCTCATCGTCGGCGGCGGTACGGCCACCGTGGCGGAAACGGCACAGGGCCGCTTGTGGGCGGAACTCCCGGACGTGGTCGGCGGCGCGAAGGTGAAGCCGCTCCATAAGACGGAAGACCACCGGTCCGCGTGGTCCGAGTGCAAGACGGATTCCAACACCGTTGAGATCGGGTTCGACGAGCTCGCCTTGATCATCAAAGAAACCGACCTCGACGCATTCAACCTCGGCTTGTCCGCCGCGCTGAATGTGTTGACCCCAGCGGGCGCCGGTCAGGTCTCCTTGCAGACGCTGACGCAGCCGAGCATCGCCGATGCCGACGCCTCGCTGTACGCCATTGCCCTGGTCTACCAGGGGCCAATGGGTGACGAGGGCTGGGGCCAGGTGCATCACTACTTCCGGTGCAAGCGCCTCATGACTGGCGACTTCACGGCAGAGGCCGGGAAGGTCCGGACGCTCGGCCTCACGTGGGAAGTCATGGGCGATGCCACGAACAACAGCGGCAAGTGTCGCAAATTGTTCGAGTACATCTCGGCGGCCACGAGCTAAGAGAAACCGGAAATGCGCGGGAGGCTTCGCGGCTTCCCGCCCTAACCGCAATGAAGGAGCGACATGCCCGAGAAGACCGATACAAATATCCTGATCGAGGACGGCAAGATCATGCTGCCGTTTGGTGGGAAAGCCGTCGAGGTCCGCGCGCTGACAATCGAGAAGTCAGTTGCATGGGTCAAGGAAGTCAAGAATGCTTGGTTCACACAAGCAAAGATCAACGCCGACGCGCGGGGCATCGATATCAAAGGCAAGAAAGATGCGGACCTGATCAAGGAGTTCCAGGGCGCTATCGAGGCGGGCGCGGGCGGCGACATGATCATGATCCGCGATCTGCTTGTCAAGTATGGAATCCCCGCGAAGACCGTCAACGCCGGAACGGTTGATGAGATCCTTTCGGCCTTTGACAAATGCTATGCAACCGAAAACCCTACGCGGCGGTTCTGGCAAGCGGTGATGACGCCGCCGGCCTGAGCCAAGCGTTCGAGGTAATGGCGTCTGAGTACGGATGGGATCACGTCCATATCCGAGAACGGTTTACGCGCGCGCAACTGGACCTATACATCGAGCGGCTGAATGACCGCATACAGGCGCGCAACGATGCGCAGAGCGGTAGAACGGGTTTTCAGGATTGCCGGGTTGACTTTGCGCAGGCCGGACGGAGTGGCGAGATAGAGCGCGTGTACGGCGGAGTGAATTGAAATGGCTGCTGAAATGGTGCGGATTTGTAAGCGTTGTGCGGTAGAAAAGCACATCGCTGATTTTCGTCCTCATAGACATTCATGCAAGGCATGTGAACGTCAAGAGCATCGCGCATGGTTGATCAAAAATGCAGGGCACGTTATCTCTTATAAGCGCGCCTACCATGACAAGCACAAAAATGAGGAACGCACCTATAGAATAAAACGTTATTGGGAAAACAGGGAGGAATGCCTACTCAAAACCAGGGCCTATTCTCGTTCTGAAAAGGGGCGCGCGGCTTTCGCAAAATTCCGACAGACAGAGAAAGGCCACGCAAATATGAAGCGCGGACGGGCAAAGAGGAGATCGTTGTTTGCCGATATGCTTTGTACGTTAACAGCGGAAGACTGGGCCAATATTCTCCAAGAACATGACTTTCGATGTGCCTATTGTGGGCGTTCGTTTTCCGATGTATTAAGGCCAACGCAAGACCATGTTGTCCCTATTTCTTTGGGCGGAAATCACGCGGCAGAGAACATCGTACCCGCATGCGCATCTTGCAATAGTAGCAAGGGGAATCGTCCTCTAAAGAGGAGCGTTGCATGAGTATTTCAATCGGTGATGCGGTCCTCTATTTCAAAGGCGACCTGTCCAACCTGAATCAGGCCGCCGACGCTGCGCAAACCAAAATCCAGTCATCGATGCAGGCGATGACTTCCGCAACGCAGACGCTCGGAATTGGGTTTGCGGCTGTGGGCGCGGCGGTAGTCGGGGGCATGGGGCTTGCCGTCAAGGCCGCTGCCGACTTTGAGCAGACCCTCAAGAACGCCGTATCGGTCACCGGGCAGACTGGTGCCGCAGCCGCCGACATGGAAGCTAAGATGTCCAAGCTGGCTATCACCTTGGGTCAGCAGACGGCATTTAGCGCCACGGAAGTTGCCGAGGCATTCTACGATTTGAATTCCAAGGGGTTCGACGCCGCCAGTATGAGCGTCGAACAACTCTTGCCGTTCCTTGATTTGGCCTCTGCCACCCAGTCCAATTTGACCGATGCCACAGAGATCGTAACGTCTACCCTCCGCGGCTTTGGAATGACAAATAGCGACACGACTCGCATTTCGGATGTACTCACGAAGGCCATCGGGTTATCCGCTGCAAATATGTCTAAGTTCGGCGAGTCGATGCCTATCGTGTCAGCTACGGCAAAAGCCGTCGGCGTATCATTCGAGGAGGTCTCGGCGAGTCTCGGCGTGCTCTATGACGCGGGTATTCAAGCGAGTGTATCGGCCACGGGCATGCGTAACATCATGCTGGATTTGACAAATGGTAGCCCGCTGCTGGACAAGGCGCTTCAAAAAAATGGGTTGACATTAGCGGACCTCGACATTAAGAATCGCGGGGTTGCCGGTGCGCTGAGAGTCATGATGGACGCGGGAATGTCCGCGACGGATATCATGGCGGCATTCGGTGATAGGAATGGTACGGTAGCGGCTACGCTTGCAACGAACTCCGAAAAAGTGAAGCAGTTTACCGGGGAACTGACTGAACACGCTGCGGGCGTTGCGCGGGCCACAGCCGCCATGCAGTTGGATACGCTGAGCGGTCAACTACAAATCATGTGGGGTTCGCTCGAGACTGTAGCGATCTCGTTTGGCAAGGTTTTAATTCCGGCACTCACAGATACGGTATCGGTAATTACGCCCGTCCTGAATGCAATCGTAGACTTTACCGGGGCATGGCCCAATCTGACTACGGCCATTCTGGTAGGCGTTGGCGTACTCGGAACGCTCTCTTTAACGCTTGGCGTTACGCTCCTTGCGGTAAAGCCCCTCATAACTACATGGCGCGCGCTGCACACGCTGTGGGTTGCTGGTCCTAAAATCATGGCGGCGGTGTCTTCCGGGTTTACCGTCATCACGACGGCGGCAAGCACGGTAGTTTCCGGCATCGGTAGCATCATGACATCCGGGGCTTTGCTCGCGGCGGCTCCATGGATCATCGGCATCGGCGCGATTGCTATCGCTCTCGGGGCCATCGTTATTTCAGCCTATAAAACAAAACAGGCGTTTGATGAGCTTGCGGTAACGCAGACCAACCTTGATGCGAAAGAGAAAGAGTATGTCGAATCGCTCAAGGCGCACGGCGTAGAGATTGACGCGAACTCACTTAAGAACAAGGACTATAACGAACGATTGCTGGTATACCACGAGGCGGAAAAGACCAGTCAGGATGTCGTGTTCCGCGCGGCATTCGAGCATTACGCCAAGCGGGCCGAGACGGAGCAGGAGTTTGCACAGGGCCGCAACCTTCGTCTTAACGAGAACATCAACGCCGAGCAGGCGGCATTCATCGTCAAGCAGGGATACTCAGCGGAATACCTTCGCCAGATCCTTATGTATGACAAAGAAAAAGTCGATAAGCTACTCGAATCGTTGGGCTATGAAAAAGAGAGCATGATCGATACGACGAAAATCGCCGGTGCATTGGCGGAGGCATATGGAATGGTGGCAACGTCTGCCGAGGCCGCTGCTGCGGTCTTGGAACGGTTCGCCAAGTTGCCGCCTGAAATACACGAGAAGATCACTGATCTTACGGAAGACTACGCCGAGAAGTTGACCGATGCCGCCGAGAAGACAACGGAGGCATTTGCGAAGGCGGCGCTTGACGTTCAGGATATTGAAGAAGACTGGGCTTATGCGCAACAGGAAATGTTCCAGGCGCATTCTCAGAACATCGATGATCTTGCGGGAGACTTAGGCCGCACGCTTGACGATCTGTACCAGAGCTTTTTCGAGAAACAGATCGAGACCTATAACTCGATGTATCAATTAGAACAGGATTTCCGCGACAAGTCGATTGACCGGGCCCAGGAATATCGCGATGATTCCGTAGACCTCGCATCCGATACGGCGAAGAAGAAAAAAGCGTTGCAGGAGAAGATCGACGCCGAGGAAGATGAAGAGAAAAAGAAGAAGCTCGAAAAGGAACTCAAAGATCTCGAAACGGAAACCGCATACAAACAGTCGATAATCACGCGGGAGTACAAGGAAGAGCAGGCGCGGGCGGCCCGTGACCTCGCGCGCGCCGAGGAGCGGTTGCAGGCAAAACTCGCCGCACAGGAGCAGGCGTTTCAGCAAGAGCTTGCGAAGGAGTACGAACGCAATCAGCGGAGGGCAGAGGAAGAGCAGCGAAGGTACGATGATTCCCTGGAAAAGGCTCAATATGCCATCGATGAGCGGCTCGAAAAGGAGCAGCGGAAAGAAGACGAAATATCCCGGCGCGAACAAAAGATGTTGGATGACATCTATGACTGGTACGTAAAGTCATATGATAAGATCCTGGAAAAGACCGAGCTAACGTATGACGGGATTACTGAAGCACAGAATGAATCCAATATAGCAATGACCGAGTCCTTTGAAGACTACATCAACCATAGCCTTGATTGGCTGACTTACCAAACCGATACGACCGAAGTTGAAAGCGGCAAGCAGGAAAAGGCGGGCGT
>JBDREF010000387.1:0-2444 GCA_043820045.1 Planctomycetota bacterium
CAAGAAGGAGTTTCCGCCGGACGTGGACATCTACTGGTTCCATCACCGCTGCTATCCGGCCAAGGCGACGGATCAATACCTGCTGACCTCGCGAACCGGGATCGAGTTTATCGATTATGAAAAGGAGAGCTGGCTGACCAATCACTGGGTGCGCGGCGGCTGCATCTACGGCATAATGCCCTGCAATGGCCTGGTCTATGCACCGCCGCATTCGTGCGGCTGTTATCTGCAATCCAAGCTGTGCGGTTTCAATGCCCTGGCACCAGAGTCTTCGAGCCGTCCGATTCCGAAGAAAGTCCCCGACGAAGGGCGATTAGAACGCGGGCTGGCATACGGAAAAATCGACGATGAAAATTCGACGGTCGAAAAGGAAGATGATTGGCCCACATACCGCCGTGATGTAGCGCGCAGCGGTTATACGAAGCGGGAGATTCCAGCCGATTTGAAACCCGCGTGGCAGGCCGACCTGGGCGGCAGACTGACCAGCGTAGTCGTCGCCGACGGCAAGGTCCTCCTGGCCTCCGTCGATACGCACACTGTGCACGCGCTGGACGCCGCATCAGGCAAGCGACTGTGGAGCTATACGACCGGCGGCCGGGTGGACAGCCCGCCGACCATTTGGAAGGGCCGTGTCCTGTTCGGCTCGGCGGACGGTCGGGTGTACTGCCTGCGGACCTCGGACGGAGAGTTGGTCTGGCGTTTCCGTGCCGCTCCGGTCGATTTGCGGATGGGGGCGTACGAGCAGCTTGAGTCCGTCTGGCCGGTACATGGCAGCGTGCTCGTTCAGGATGGAGTCTTAAGCTGCGTAGCCGGCCGTTCGATGTTCCTTGACGGCGGCCTGCGAATGTTGCAGCTTGACCCGAAAACGGGCCGGAAACTCGCAGAGGAGATTCTCGATGATCGCGACCCCCAGACAGGCGAGAACCTCCAGGCCCATGTCAAGAACCTCACTATGCCGGTGGCGCTGCCGGACGTATTGTCCAGCGACGGCCGTTCAATCTACATGCGAGGCCAGCAGTTTGACCTCAAGGGCGTTCGCCGGCAAATAGCGCCTCTGGCCGCCGATGACCAGACCGGCGAAGGAACCCACCTGTTCTGCCAGATTGGTTTCTTGGACGATTCATGGTTCTTCCGTTCTTACTGGCTCTACGGCCGTGGGATGGGCGGCGGCTACGGGAGCTGGTTCCAGGCCGGACGCATGGCGCCTTCCGGGCGGATTATGGTATTCGACGACGACACTGTCTATGGCTTTGCCCGAAAGCCGGAATACATGGTTAACGCCTCGGTATTGGAGTACAATCTTTACGCGGCCGACAGATTTCTAAAACCCGAATCGGTTCAGCGCGTGCGCAAGAGCAACGGCCCCATTAATGCCGGGAGCAAGAAGAAAAACGCCAATGCCTCGGACTGGCAGGCCCGACAGGGCTTCGACGCCAAGTC
Source organism: Planctomycetota bacterium (assembly GCA_043820045.1). GTDB lineage: Bacteria > Planctomycetota > Phycisphaerae > Sedimentisphaerales > Anaerobacaceae > JBDREF01. Next base: position 1,441 of record JBDREF010000387.1, read on the forward strand.
GCTTTGGGCCGCAGACGTTCGCTGGTCGGACGAGTCGCCGCCGATGCTGGCCCAGGCGATGGTGTTGGCCGGGGACACCTTGTTCGTCGCCGGTCCGCTGGACGTTGTTGACGAGAAAGCTGCGTTTAACAACCCCGATGCACCTGAGATTCGGGCCCAAATCGCAGAACAGGAGACAATTCTCGAAGGCAAGAAATCCCGTAGCGCCGGGATGCTCCGGGCCGTATCTGCGTCTGATGGCAGGAAATTGGCCGAATACGCGCTGGATTCGCTCCCGGTCTTCGACGGCATGGCGGTGGCGAATGGCGGGTTGTATATGGCGACCAAAGATGGTAAAGTTATCCATCTGGGCAAACAATAGGCAATCGGCCGTCGTAGGTAAGCTGAAGACAGAAGAAAATAAGCACTAAATCCTAAATTCTAAACAATATCTAATGACCAAAACTACAATTCTCCAAACGGTGCCGTTTGGAACATTTGAACATTAGAGTTTTGAATTTGTTTAGGATTTAGATATTAGAATTTAGAATTTTCCGTTAAGGGATGGATATGAGATTAAACCGAATTGCAGTGATGGCGATGGGGCTCTTGGCCCTGTTGCCGGTGTGTGTTTATGCCTGTGCGGTGCCGGTTTTTCGCTATGCGATTGAGAGATGGCCCGCGGACTACTACGAAGCGGTTGTCATCCATCGCACTCCTGTTGATGAAGACCATCCGGCGGCATCGATCCTCAAGGGCGAAGATGCGGAATTCATGAACCTGCGTCTGTCGAAAATAGACCTGTCAACGGCTACGGATGATGAAATCAAGAATACACTCGGCGGGCCGCCTCCGGAATCCATCGCGGCCGACGGACCGACTATTGCCCTCTGGTATCCCTGGCAAAGGGGCAGGTCTGCGCCGTTCTGGACCGGCGAGTTCACGCCGGAAACAATCAAGGCCCTGGTCCAGTCGCCCAAGCGCAAAGAGTTGGCCAGGCGCCTGAACGAAGGCCAGTCGGGAGT
>JBDREF010000388.1:0-5628 GCA_043820045.1 Planctomycetota bacterium
CGTGTGGACGGGCTTTGACTATCTCGGCGAGCCCACGCCTTTCGGCCAGGAGGCACGCAGCTCCTATTTCGGCATCGTGGATTTGTGCGGCATCCCCAAGGACCGCTTCTACCTGTACCGCAGCCACTGGCGGCCGGATACCACCACCGTACACATCCTGCCCCACTGGAACTGGCCCGAACGCATCGGTCAGAATGTCCCCGTCTTCGTATATACCAACGGCGACTCGGCCGAGTTGTTCCTAAACGGAAAATCCCTCGGCCGACGAACAAAAGGTCAATTGCCGCAAAGGCCGACCAACTTCGCGCATGGCAAAGCCACAACCGCAAGCTCCACAGAATCGGACAAAGGCAACATCGCCGCCAATGCCAACGATTCCGACAGCGCCACACGCTGGTGCGCCGCGGCCGCCGGCACAGGCCAGTGGTGGCAGGTTGACCTCGGCGAGGTCAAGTCCATCGGCTATCTGGCTATCGAGTTCGAGAAAGAGGCCAAGAACTACGGCTACGAAATCAAGGCCTCCACAGACGCTTCAACTTGGCAGACCATCGCAAGCAAGGATACGAGCAGGTCTCCCAGATGGGGCGGACCGCAGTATGTATTCCATGAAGCGGACGCGAAGGCAAGATTCCTGCGAATTGAGTTCACCGCAATGGCAGAGGGAACATGGGCCAGTATCCGAGAATTCGCCGCCTATCCGGAGAGAGCCGAATCGTCGTATTACGATGTAACCTACAATTACCGTCTGCGCTGGAACGATTGTGTCTACGAGCCGGGTGAACTCAAGGCGATTGCCTACAAGGACGGCAAAGAGATCGGCCAGGCGGTTATGCGCACGGCCGGCGAGCCTGCTGCAATTCGCCTGACGCCTGACCGGGACCGATTGTCCGCCTCAGGCAGTGACCTTTCCTACATACTGGTCGAAACCGTCGATGAACAGGGTACGCTGTGTCCCCTGGCGGAAAACCAGGTCAATTTCAAAGTGGAAGGTCCCGCCGAGATCGCCGGAGTGGGAAACGGCAACCCGCTGTCGCTTGAACCATTTACGGCGGATCATCGAAAACTCTTTTTCGGAAAGGCCATGCTGATCATTCGCGCCCATCGGGGACGCGGCGGGCAGATTCGAATTACCGCACAATCTGCGCCAATGCGCGAGGAGACTGTCACGCTCGTGGCCGAATAGCAACTGCCGCTCTGCCTGCTCAATCGCAATCACGACCATGGGCTCGTCCGTGAAAAGACTTGACTTGGCCGCGTCGGCATGCGATAAAACGGGCAGTACGTAGGGTGCGATGAAATCGCACCAAATAATACCCCTGTGCGACGAAATGGTGCGAGATTTCGCACCCTACAGGTTATTTGGGAAGGAGTTGATATGTACAGGAGTTCTGCTGTTATTATGTTGACTACAATCTTTGCATTATCTCAGGGCCCGGCTTTGGCCGAGACCCGCGAAAGAGCGGACGTCCCTGACCAGTACAAGTGGAAACTGGAAGACCTTTACCCTTCGGATCAGTCGTGGAACGCGGCCAAGCAGGAGCTGGTTGCTCAGTTCGACGAAGTGACCAAATACAAAGGCAAACTGGCCGGCTCTGCGTCCGAACTGTTAGCCTGCCTGGAGTTTGACACCGGGATGTCCAAAGAATTCGGCCGTCTGTACAGCTATTCGCACATGAAATCCGACGAGGACGTGGGCAACTCGACGTATCTCGCCATGAAGCAGGAAATGGAGCAGCTCAGTACCGACTACGGCTCCAAGGCATCATTCATCACGCCGGAAATTGCCGAAATGGACAAGGAAACAATCGACAGGTTCATCGAGCAGCAGTCCGGCCTGAAGATTTACAAGATGCTCCTGTACGACATACAACGAAGGAAAGCCCATACCCTCTCGGATAAGGAAGAAAAGATATTAGCCGAGGCGAGCCTGCTGGCCGACGGGCCGTCTTCGATTTACGGCGTCTTCAGCAATGCGGAAATGCCTTATCCTGAAATCACGCTCAGTGACGGCACGGTGGCGAAGCTTACAAAGGCGGGATACTCTCTGTATCGGGCTTCGGAAAACCGAGAGGACCGCGAGGCAGTGTTTCAGGCCTTCTGGGATACTTTTAAGAAATTCAAGGGGACTTTCGGCACGCAACTTTACGCCAACGTGAAGAAGGACATGTTCTACGCCCGCACGCGCGGCTATGAGTCATCGCTTCACAGCGCGTTGGACAGGAATAACATCCCAACGCAAGTATATATGGCTCTGATCGAGAACGTCACAAACAATCTCGATTCATTCCACCGCTACCTGAGACTGAAAAAACGAATGTTAGGCGTGGACACGTTGAAATACTCGGATGTATATGCGCCGGTGGTTAAAGGCGTAGATTTGAAATATACGTTCGACGAGGCAAAAGAGCTTGTGCTCGATTCCGCAAAGCCGTTAGGCAGCGACTACACCAGCGTCGTCGCAAAGACCTTCAAGGACCGATGGATCGACGTCTATCCGACGCCCGGCAAACGCTCGGGCGGCTACAGCAACGGCAGCGCCTACGACGTTCATCCTTATATCCTGCTCAACTACAACGACCAGTACGAGGACGTAAGCACATTAGCCCACGAGCTGGGCCATGCAATGCACAGTTATTATTCCAACAAGAACCAGCCCTATCCGACGGCGGACTATTCGATCTTTGTCGCGGAGGTAGCTTCCACGTTTAACGAAGCCCTGCTGATTCACAAGATGCTCGAAGAAATCAAAGACGACGACGTTCGGCTGTCGCTGCTGATGAGTTACCTGGACGGCATCAAGGGAACTGTCTTCCGACAGACTCAATTCGCCGAATTTGAGCTGCGCATACATGAAAAGGCCGAACGGGGCGAGCCTTTGACAGGCGACGTCCTGACGAAACTTTACGACGATATCCTGAAGAAATACTACGGCCACGACGATGGAATCTGCCGTATAGACGACTTGTATGCAGTCGAATGGGCGTATATCCCGCATTTCTACTATAACTTCTACGTGTATCAGTATTCAACGTCCTTTACCGCATCCATAGCTTTGGCGGAAAAGGTGCTGGACAAGGAAGAAAACGCAGTTGAACGGTACATCGAGTTCCTGTCGTCGGGCGGATCCGATTATCCCATCAATATCCTGAAAAAGGCGGGCGTTGACATGACCGGCGCCGAGCCGTTCAACAAGACAATGGCGGCGATGAACCGAACGATGGACGCAATCGAAGCGATTCTCGCTAAACGGCAAGATGGCCGAGAATAACGGTCTTATCACTACATCGGCGGGCAGCACCGAATATGAACTCTGATGGTTTTGTCTCGACAGAGAATTTAACAAAGGTCTATTCGTCCGGCACGATCCGCGTTGTCGCCCTCGACAGTGTGACCATATCCATCGACGAAGGAGAATTCCTGGGAGTGACGGGGCCTTCCGGTTCGGGCAAATCGACTTTGATGAACCTTCTGGCCGGTCTGGACAGTCCCTCTTCGGGCAGCATCAGAGTCAAGGGCAAATCCATCTCGGAACTGAGCAATGAAGAGCTTGCCCTTTACCGGCGGTACCAGGTCGGCATGATCTTCCAGTCTTTCAATCTGATTTCATCCTACACCGCTCTGGAAAACGTTGCCTTTCCTCTGCTCTTTGCCGATGTGGGCAAGAAGGAAAGAAACTCGCGTGCGGCGGAATTGCTGGAGAAAGTGGGACTATCCGGACGTAAAGATCACCGTCCGTCCGAGCTGTCCGGCGGCGAGCAGCAGCGAGTGGCAATCGCTCGGGCCTTGATCAATCAGCCGAAAATCCTGCTCGCCGATGAACCTACCGGCAACACGGACAGCAAGACATCAAGTCAGATTGTGCATATCCTGTCGGACTTAAACCGCAATCACGGCTTGACCGTCATAATGATATCGCATGAAGAATCCCTGTTAGCGGAATTCGCGGATGAGGTTGTTCACTTCTGCGATGGTAAGGTGGTCGGGAAGGAGAAGATACGGTAGAGAAGCGATGAGAATTTCCGATTACATAGAACAGTCTTTTTCCAATTTGCTCAAGAAGAAGGTACGGACCTTTCTGACCACCTTCGGAGTAGTGATCGGCGTGGGGGCTCTTGTTTCCATGATTTCTTTCGGCAAAGGAGTTCAGAAGAACATCACCGATACTTTCGAGGAACTGGAACTTTTCAACTACATCAGCGTCTATCCCCACAGCGGGAGCAGCCGAAACTGGCAATCGGCTCACGATCCCGATGAACCGCAGGCGCCTGCCACTGACTCTCCCGACGCAAGTCGGGGCAGCGGTCCGGACGGACAGACCAGTGTCCTCGATGATGATTTCATCAGGGAAGTGACCGCCATCGAAGGCGTGGAGTCGGCATTTCCCGAGATTCGCTTCCCGGCACTGGTCCGGTTCAGGGACAAGGAGAAATCCTGCCTTATCCAGGTCCTCCCCGCCGATATCTGCCGGTCCGGATTGATGAAAATGAGAGCGGGAAGGCCTTATGAACCGAATGAGCGGGACTGCTTGATTATAAGTGATTCGATGCTACGCCGTATGAGAATCACGGAACCGCAAAGCGTCATTGGAGAGAAAATCGAGATTGCCACCCTGACTGTCGATTTCAGTCTTTCGAATCTGCCCAATATCATAGCGTTCATCCAGGGCAGGGGCCTGCCGTTTTCGCAGAACAACTATGTTTTCAATATCGTCGGAGTGGCAGAGATGGGGTTTGGCGGGCCGATGCCTCTGAGGAGCGATGTCTATATTGCCCCTGCCGCCTCTGAAACTATGAGAAAACTGTCGCTGACGAGCATCTGGGACCTGTTTCAGACGCCCGGACGGCCCGACGGATATTCCGTCGTAAACATCAGGCTCTCGTCCGCCAAATATGTCGAGTCGGTCAGGACGAAGATGGAAGACCGCGGGCTCAGGGCCTTCGCCTTGATAGACCATCTGGAGGAGGTCAGAACAGGCTTTCTCTTCATGGACATGATACTGTTCGCGGTGGGGATGGTTGCCATTACTGTTGCCGCCCTTGGAATCATAAACACTATGGTCATGTCGATTCTGGAACGATTTAAAGAGATCGGAATCATGAAGGCGGTCGGAGCCAGCGACAGAGACATCAAGAAGATATTCTTCTTCGAATCGGGTGTAATCGGTTTTCTGGGCGGCCTTTTCGGGCTCGGATTGGGCTGGGCAGTCAGTATGGTCATCAATCAGGTAGTCAATTATTTCCTGGCCAGACAGGGAGTACCTCACATGGATTACTTCAGCTTTCCCTGGTGGCTCTGCCTGGGAGCGATTGCCTTTTCCATACTGGTCAGCCTGGCCGCCGGAGTCTATCCGACGTTACGAGCGGCCCGCGTTGATCCAGTTGTGGCACTCCGGCATGATTGACACGGTTGACTTTTGGCTGTCCCTCTATTTCAGGGCGGAAAAGAACCTGTTTAATCTCGGCTGGTACTTATCGGTAATATCCAAAGACCCGATCACGACCTTTGCCTGGCCGACTATTTGGTCTCTCTTGACAAATCCAAAAAATCTCGAATCCCTGCTGTTGTCCCTGTTGTCGCCCATGACAAAGTAACTGCCCTGCGGCACGGCTACGGGTCCGAAACTGCGCA
>JBDREF010000389.1:0-8416 GCA_043820045.1 Planctomycetota bacterium
GACCAGGCAGATGCTTTCCACCTCGGGCTGGGTCGGCCAGGCGGTTGTGGCCGCTGCCACTATTATTATTATCACCGGCTGCGGGGGGGCCTTCGGCAAGGTGCTCCAGAATTCGGGCATTGCCGACGCGGTGAAGGGATATCTCGGCGAGGGAGCGGGCCTGAGTATATGGCTGCCTTTCGTCATCGCTTCGGCCCTTAAGACGGCACAAGGCTCATCGACAGTAGCTATTATAACTACCGCCGGGATTATGGCGCCGCTGCTGGGGGCGCTGGGGCTGGAGGCGCCGACTGCACGGGCACTGGTCGTCGTGGCGATCGGAGCCGGTTCGATGGTAGTCAGTCACGCAAACGATAGTTATTTCTGGGTCGTGACGGGTTTTTCCGGCATGTCCGTCAAGCAGGGATACAAGCTGCAAACGCTCGGAACACTTGTGGAAGGCGGGGCGGCGGCCGTCACATTGTGGGTCATCAGTCTGATAGTCCTATGAGCATAATATGGTCGCGGGCCTCGCTGGCCGAAGGTCGTTCTTATGAAAATCGTAGTCGCAACAGATTCTTTCAAGGGTACCCTCAAAGCTCTTGACGCTTGCCGGATAATCGCCGAGGCTGTTCTCGAATGCCTGCCGGAGGCCAACGTCGTGATCAAACCTATGGCTGACGGCGGAGAAGGGACGGCGAGCGCGATGATCGAGGCGGCTGGTGGCCGGTGGATTTCCCGAACAGTGATGGGGCCTCTGCCACAGATGCAGGTCGAGGCGGGTTTTGCCTGGTTCGAGGACAAAACGGCCCTCGTCGAGATGGCCGCAGCGAGCGGGCTGGAGCTTCTTGCCCCCGGTCAGATGAATCCTCTCAAGACGACGACCTACGGCACAGGCGAACTTATCAGGGCTGCTATCGAGCACGGCGCATGCAAGGTCCTGCTGGCGGTAGGGGGCAGCGCGACCGTCGATTGCGGCCTTGGTGCTGGCACGTCGCTCGGCTGGAAGTTCCTCGACCACGAAGGAGCCCCCGTGCCGCTTGGCGGGGCGGGCCTTGAACAAGTCAGAAGAATCATCAGGCCTGAGAGCCCCTGTATCGTTCCGGTAGAGGTTCTGTGCGACGTCGATAATCCGCTGACCGGCGAGTACGGCGCGGCTAAGGTTTACGGCCCGCAGAAAGGGGCCACACCGGCTATGGTGGAGCGATTAGATAGGGGGCTTGCGCACGTGGCCGGACTTGTCCGCGAGCAGCTCGGCTGCGAAATTGAGAATCTTCCCGGCGCGGGTGCGGCAGGGGGGCTGGCTGCCGGAGCAGTGGCCTTCATGGGCGCAACCATCGTATCCGGCATAGAAACAGTCATGGCTCGCAGCAATCTCCGCGCGGAACTGCAATCCGCCGACTGGGTCATAACGGGGGAAGGCTCTTTCGACTCCCAATCGCTCCGCGGCAAGGTCGTCTCGGGAGTGCTGCAAATGGCCCGTGAATCGAATGCGCGGCTGGCTGTGCTCGCCGGCATGGTCAATATCCCGGAGGACGAGTACCAGAGGGCCGGCATAGAAGCGGCCATTTCCTGTAAAACGGACGAAATGTCGCTCGATTATGCACTAAAAAACAGCCGTGAACTGCTGCACGCGGCGGCAAAACGCTTTGCCGGGCAGTATCTATGCCGGTAGGCCATTATTAGTCGAAGAAATGAGGCTTGAGAGGCCCTCTAATATGTGGAACTGGACGGTCTCGGCAAAATCCCAGTTAGGATAAGCACGAATAATCGGCAATTCGGTTTTTTTTTGCGAACACCACTTTTGCGAAGATGGTATAATAGCTTCAAGGGATTACGTGTAAATCTACGAAATAGTATAGTGTGTAAAGGCCAAATTTATTCGTTTTGGGAGGCAAATGCTGATGAGTCTTAAAGGTCACAAGAATCTGGTGATTGTGGGTGGTGTTGCAGTTGCGTTGTTAGTGGGTACGGTTCTCCTGGGGAGCTATGCGAACGTCCAGCCCGCTGTGAACAAAACCTGCCCGCAGGTAAATGCCCAGACGGCAGCCGCCGGGACATGTCCGATGGCAAAGACTGCATTCGATGCATCGACCTGTCCGGCCGGACGCACTGAGGCATGTTGCGCCGAGGAAGGCCAGGCGAGCGAGTGCGGAAAGCCCTGTCCGGCGGATTGCGATAAGCCGTGTTGCGCCGACGAGGCCGTAGCAGGCTGTCCAATGCAGTCACAATCGTCCGGCTGCTGTCCAACTCAAACAGATGCTGCTGCGCAGTAAGCAAGCTGTAGCAGAGTCACTGTGGGCGAGGATGAAGATTCCCGCCTGCAGTTAAGAAGTTTATTTATCACCCATGGCCGGCCCGGCCAGTCACCCGGGCCGGCCATTTCTTTGCGCCCACCACACCCAAAAGGGGGAGATGTCAGCAAGCCCTATGCCACCTTTCTTGCTCCAGCTTACGAGAAACTCACCTGTCCGGACGCTATTTTATCTCTTGACAGACCAGTGTCTCTTTGTATTCTGTAAAAGTTCGGCAGGGCGCGGAACTCCTCTGGATAACGAGAAGTTCGGGACGTTATGCGAAAGTCATATAAGACCCCTAATAAGAAGGTGAACTGACCTGAGTCGTTTGCAAGAGTTTACTTATCGACTTTGGGTTAAGGAGTGTTATACTGGCACTCAGAGAGGTCTGGAGATATATACGGAAACCATATATACATAGTTGGGCCTCTAACACGGAGAAAGCATGACTGACGAAAAACTGCGTCTCGTTCGGGCACTTATTGAAGCTATGCCGGAACTGACCCTTGGGCAGCTACATTGGATTCAGCGGGTAGTTGAGGTATTTGGTACAGATCACAGATATACGGTCACGAAGTCAGACATGTTTGATGGGAACGTGTTACGCAACTTTGGTGACGCTATGCGCGTTCATCATAGTTTTTCCGCTGAGCCTTTTAGTAAAGACAAGTTTGAATACGTCTTGGTAGAGGTGTTGAAAATCTCCGGTCGAAAAGCCGTTTTGGCCCCTAAGGGCAACCCCGGCCATGATGTCACTGTTGATGGTGTAAAGATTTCACTGAAAACACAAGCCGATAAGGAAATAAAGCAACACTCGTTATGGGTGAGCAAATTCATGGAACTTGGCAAAGGGCAGTGGAGTAACAAGCCTGAGGAACTAGAAGGGCTCCGGCAGCAGTTCTTTGAACATATGAAAAGTTACGATCGGATATTATCCCTTCGTTCGCTACAAAAGGGGCCTCGCTGGAAATATGAACTCGTCGAAATTCCGAAGAAATTATTAGCGCTTGCCAGTTCCGGGATTCTTGAGATGAAGTTAGATAGCAAGCAAACCCCAAAGCCGGGGTACTGTTATGTTTCTGATGCAGATGGGCGCAAGCTTTTCGACCTTTACTTCGACGGCGGGACGGAGCGTAAGCTTCAAATAAAGAATCTAAGAAAGGACCTATGTAGAGTGCACGCGACCTGGGAGTTTCTTATCCCCTAAAAAGGAGGGACCTCTGAGTTGCTGCTGTCCGTTTTCGTGCAATGTCGATGAATTCTGGGTTCAACTCAATTCCAATGCATCTACGATTCAGTTCTTTTGCTACGATTCCTGTGGTACCAGCACCGTAGAAAGGATCAAATATCACATCGTTCGGGCGGCTGCCCGCCATGATGCATGGTCGAATCAATTCCCTAGGAAATACTGCGAAATGCGCTTCCGGGCAGGGTTCTGTATTGATTGACCATACCGTGCGCCGGTTCTTCAGCCCGTTACCATTGGACGTATGTTGTTTTATAGCGTCTTGATCGAAGTAATATCTTTCCGATTTGGAGAAAAGAAATAGATATTCGTGGGCAACAGTCAGTCTGTCCTTCACACTCTCCGGTTGGCAATTCGGTTTGTGCCAAATTATATCGTTTCGCAGATACCAACCATCTCTCTGGCATGCCAAAGCAAGGAGCCAGGCAACGCCAATGAGATCCTTCTTTTTAAGCCCCTCGGGCGTCGGGGGCCTATAGGACATTGCTCGACCCTTATTTTTGTCATCGGCATCGCGCCACTTGCGCCCTCCAGACGAATATGTATTTCCAATATTCAGCCAGAATGTACCATCCGGTTTGAGTACGCGGCGAACTTCGCGAAACACGTTCACGAGATCATTTACATACTCCATTAGGTCAGGCTCGGCACCAATCTGATCAGCTACACCATAGTCACGAACCCCCCAATAAGGTGGTGACGTTACAGCGCATTGCACGGAATTGTCCGAGATTGATCGAATGAGTTCACGTGTGTCCCCGTTAAGGACCACAACCGGATTATCATTGGTTGGCCACTCTGTTGCCTGAGTCCGAAGGGATGCCTTGTTTGTATTGTTCATGAAAGAGAGCCTAATATATTCCTAACGCAAACGCAAGGGTTATTTACTATTCTTCGATGGCCTGCCGCGCTTTTTCTTTCCGTTGAGCGCAAAATATTCAAGATCGCGTTCCTTAATCATGTGATCTCGACCATACTTCTCGGAGGGCAATCGTTCTTCAGCGATGTACTGCCGAATCCTGGAAGGCGTAACACCAAGGTATGTGGCTGCTTCATCAGTGGTAAAATACTTGCTCATACGCAAGGAATATAGTAAAAATGGCAGATCAATACAAGCAAGAAATGCCCAACAAGGCACTCCACCGGATGGCAATTCCGCTGCGCTCCATTGCCGCCGGTGAGTTTTGGCGTTATCCTAAATTTGTGTTGAGCTATGCCGGATTTGATGAGATTGAATGGTATGTATGAAGTTCGCTTCTGATCACGAGCAAATGCGAAAAACGGGCAGGGAAATGGATGCGGGGAGGTGACTGATGATAGGACAAGCAGGCTTCGCCGGGCCGGATGGCTCGGCTTTTTTTGTGCGCTTTTCGGTCAAAATGGGCCGAGAATTAGACTAAAATGGGCGGGTTATCCGTTGTACAGGTAAGAGACGGCCGTATCGTGGAATTGGATGTGCTTACTTGATGATCGACGACAAGATACTTGTGTGGAAGTTCAATCGCGGCAGCAAAGATGCTCTGCGGCGGCTCTATGAAAAGTACAAAGATGACCTGCTCGGATCGGCAATTACCCTGCTGCGAGACAGGAGCCTGGCCGAGGACGTTGTGCACGATGTATTTGTCTCGTTCGCCGCATCGACGGGGACCTTTCATCTGACCGGAACGCTGAAAGGGTACCTGGCGACCTGCGTGGCCAACTGCGCTCGGGACAGAAACCGGCTGAAGTCGGTCAGGGATGTTGGGCTGGATGCCGCCGAAGGGCTGGACTCCAACGCAGACGGGCCGGTCGAGAGCATGGTCGCTGACGAGCAGGCCCGCCGTGTCGAGGCTCTGCTCGGAGCGCTACCCTATGAGCAGCGAGAGGTTGTCGTGCTGCACCTGCATCACGAGATGCGCTTTCGGGAAATAGCCGAGTCCCTTGGCGTCTCGATCAACACGGTCCAGAGCCGATACCGTTACGGCCTGGATAAGCTTCGTTCGATTTTGAACAGTATGGTGACAAAATGAAACCTGATGAGAATATCGAGAAATTCGTAAAAGATGCAAAGCCGCATGTCACGACCGGCCGCCCGATGGATAAGCGGACCCTCGACGACTCGTATGCGGCGATGCAAGAGACCCTCCGGGCTAAATCGGCGGCTCGAAAGCCAGGCCTGCCCGGGATGATCTTGGGAAGCAGGGCAGTGCAGCTTGCCGCCGCTGCGGCTGTGGTAATAGCAGCGGTCAGCCTCTTCCTCGGCCGAGGAGGGCATACGCCGACCGGGCCGACAGCAGAACCTCGATGGGCCGCAGAGTCGCCGGCAAAGATGGTCTCCATGATGTCTTTGAGGGCGGCATATCGGCAGGGGGGGCTGGACGCATTAGACGAACAGTTTCGAGATACGCTTAATGTGTTGGGACCGCCGCCATTAGGCATTTCGAGCCGGGAGTTGCTTGAAAACGTTAACTGATTAGAAAATCGAAAGGACAAGATTATGAAAAGACTACGTAGTGGAACATTTGCCCGGATGGGGCTTGCCAGTCTGATGGTAGCATTACTCGCGTCACCGGTTTCGGCGTATCCGCCCGACCCGGACAACGCAGCCTTGTTATACTACCAGGGATTCCTGGCGCTGGCGCAGCTTGACGAAGGGGCCCGGGACCGTATAGCAAATGTTGCAAAGGGCGAGGCCGTGCCGGACGACAAGGTGCGGGCCGACCTAAGCAATTGCAGTGGGGCAATCGACTTTGCAGAAGCTGCGGCCCAGGTGCCGACATGTCACTGGGGCGTGCGGTACTCGCAGGGATTCGACGCCCTGATGCCGCAACTGGCGCAGGCCCGGTTCCTGACTTATGTACTCATTGCCGATGCACACATCCGTGCCGCAGACGGTGACTATAAGGGAGCCCTTGAGCGGTGTTTAATGACGGACACTTTTGCACACCACATCGGCGATGATACGTTTATTTCGTACCTTGTCTCGCTGTCTGTGCGCAAACTGACGTACGGATGCATGCAGGATGTCATCGGCCAGGCCGCCGGCGATGCGGAGCTGTTGCAATGGCTCAAGAACGAGCTTGTGACAATTCCCGGCAACGACCTTTCTCCTGTCAGGCCGCTGAAGATTGAGATCGAGATAGTGACGGACCTGATGCAGATGAAAAATATCGGAAAGCTCGCCATGATTCTGGCCAATTCCGACGACGAGAATATTATCGCCGAGATCGTCAAAAAAGCCGACGCGAAGACTCTGGAACAGGCCAGGCGACTGTACTCCGAGCGCATGAAGGGCAGTTTGATCGCCTTTAGCACGCCGGCGGTGTACGAACAGGCCTATTCGCAGTTGAGTAAGCTGACAAGCGATTTGGATCCGAATGACCCGTCTGCGGCGGCCGTGAGAGCCTTTGTGCCGTCGCTTTCGAGGATACTGACTTTGAAAACGCGGGCTGAGGCGCACGCCAACGCGATCAAAGCCGCGATTGAAGTATTGCTTAGTCGTGCCAAGACGGGACGGCTTCCCGATGCTCTACCTTCAGGGCTGCCCAAAGACGCACTTAGCGGCAATGATTTCGAGTACCAGAAAACCGCCGAAGGTTTCGTGCTTCGCTGCAGGGGTAAGGATCTGGACAAGGACGAAATCCCACAGCATGAATTCAAAGTAAAGAAGTGATTTGAGCGCAGCGCACTCGAAAACAGGCCGGGCCGGTTGGCTCGGCTTTTTTTATGCGCGGCAGGAGCAGGGGGGCGGGGGAATTTATTGCAGGAGTAAAGCTGCGCGGCGGGGGGCTCGTTCGTCTATAATGGTGAAGTCTCGAATGGCGAACATCAGGAGGTTTTTTTGAGAAACGGCCAGAAAGAGCTTTTGGAGCTGTTGGACAAGTCCGGGGCGGAGCTGTACACGCTCCTGACCAGGCTGACGCTGCGCGAGGACGCAGCCGAGGAACTTATGCAGGAATTATTCATAAAACTCAGTAATTCGAGAGGCCTTGCCAAGGCAACCAACCGGGACGCATACGCACGCAGGACGGCGATCAATCTTGCCTTCGACTGGCACCGCGCCGCCAAGCGGGCCGCACTGAGATTGGACCACGTCGGCCCGCGGGCGCCGAGCGACGATTCGCCCCTGACAAAGCTGATACGATCGGAAGAAATCCGGGAAACATTCAATGCAATCGGGCGATTAAGGAAGACTTCCCGCGAAGCTCTGGTGATGCGGTACATTCAACAACAATCCTATGATGATATTGCCGAACAAATGGGCAGGACGTCTCATCAGGTCCGGGCCATGTGCTCGCGTGCCTTGAGCCATCTTCGTAAGCTAATAGGCTCGAACCATCGAAAGCCTGCCGAAAAGGAGATAGAAAATGTCGAGAATAGATGAAAATGAAATCCGCGACCGCCTCAAACGCCTCTCGCAAATCGAGCCGGCTGAGGATTCCGCCGAGCGCGCAATGAAACGCATCCGGGATACCCTTATGACTGACGAAGGTGTAGGGTGGGCAAATGCCTCTTTTGCCCACGCGGAATTCAGACGCGTGTGCAACAAGTTGCACACCCTACGGCTAACGAAACTTGCCGCAGCAGCGGTACTGTTGATCGGCGCAGGATTTCTCGCCGGACGCCTCACAGGACCCGGACCGATAGACGTAGAAGCGCTTCGGGCCGATCTGGAAAGCTCGCTGAGATCGTCACTTGAGCCGGCGATTCGGCAGAGTCTGCTTGAGGAGATGGACAACCGCTGGCAGCCCGCCTTCGAAGCCAATTGCGCTCAGCTCAAAGAGCAATTACAGCAACAGGTTCGCCGCGACCTGATGCAGTTCGCCGCCCAGACCCTGGCCGCCTCCGGCACGCAGACTGACCAGCGTCTCAGAGAGCTAATCCAATTGATCGAAGCGGCCCGAATGCAGGACCG
>JBDREF010000390.1:0-23784 GCA_043820045.1 Planctomycetota bacterium
GAATTCTACCTGCCCCAGATTTCTGTTAACGCATCGAAGATAATTATCACGGATACAACCACGATTGATGAACAGCAGGGCGGGGCTTCCAAGGGTAGTTTCGACGCCCAGATTTATGATGCCCGTGTTAAGGCGTACGATACTACGATTTTCCACTGGCCTTATATGCGCACCAACGCACAAAGATCGGACATCCCGCTCAAGACGGCCCGCGTCGGCCATGACAGTATCTGGGGAACGTCCGTCGAGACGCGATGGTATCTGGCGCGACTGTTGGGCCTTCAGGAACCGGAGGGTACCGATAGCACCCTGGCGCTGGATTACTACGGCAAACGCGGCTTCGGCGGCGGAATAGATACCGAATACGCCCGAGAGAACTATTTTGGCAGGATTCTGGGTTACATGATCCACGATACCGGCGAAGACCGGCTCGGCAGACACGACACTCGGAAAAATCTCGAGCCGCCTCGCGAGCTTCGCGGCAGGTTTCACTGGCAGCATAGACAGTTCCTTCCTTATGACTGGCAACTTACTTCCGAGGTCAGTTACGCCTCCGATGAAAACTTCGTAGAGAGCTTCTACCGCAGCGAGTTCAATGTCGGCAAGGAACAGGAAACGCTCGTTCATCTCAAACGCATCGAAGACAACTGGGGCCTTTCATTCCTGGGCAAGGTGCGAATCAACGATTTCGTTAATAAGCTGGAAGAACTGCCCACGGCCGAGTTCCATTGGACCGGTCAGTCCTTTATGGACGATAAGCTGACCTTCTACAGCGATACACAGTTGAGCAGGTTCCGCCAGCGATACGCCTCGTCCAATACTGCGCCGGGCTCGGAGGAATTCTTTTCGTTCGCTACCACAAGAAACGAAGTTGATCTGCCGATTGACATGGGCAAAACAAAAGTCGTGCCTTTCGTGGCCGGAACCGCCGCTTACGAAGACGGGGCCGGTTTCTACAGGAAGATTGACGGCGGACTGACAGGCAGAGAGGAAAGCGTTTGGTTCGGCGAGACTGGTGTTCGCGTATCGTCGCAGCCGTATTGGAAGGTTTTCCCCGACGTCAAATCGGAACTCTGGGACCTCAACCAGCTTCGACACCTAATAAGGCCGCACTTTACCGCGGTGGCCTATACTCAAGCCGAATCCCCCATCGAACAGCGGGACACACTGAACGCGGGTATTTCGCAGAGGCTGCAAACCAAGCGCGGCTCCGGCGAGAACCAGCGGACCGTTGACTGGATGCGGCTGGATTTGGATGTTACCTGGGTCAATGACTCCGGCGATGCATCTGCGGGACCGGACAGATTTATCTGGAACAAGCCGTTTATTCCGCCGATAAACAGTATTAGCGGAAGAGACCGGCGCAGCAGCCATTTATACGGCCCAAGACGCAATTACTTCGGAGCCGACTATATTTGGCGTCTGAGCGATACCACTGCCGTACTGTCCGATATGAATTTTGACATGCAGAGCGGGGTCGTACAGCAGTATAACGTCGGCGTCTCGCACCTGCGATGGCCCAATTTACAGTACTATCTGGGCAGCCGCTATTTGAGACGCCTTGAGAATGGCCTGGGCGAAAAAGGCTCCAACGCGGTCACATTCGCGATTACTTACGCGATTGATCCGCGATATACGGTGGTTTTCTCGGAACAAGTTGATTTTGACTACGGCGCAACGGTGCGAAGCGATCTGACGCTAATAAGGCAGTATCACAGAATATACTGGGGCCTGACATACAGTGCGGATGCATCGCTGGACAGACAGGCAATTGTCTTTAGCATTTGGCCTCAGGGCGTGCGAGAGCTGGCTTTCGGAGAGAGAAGATATATCGGACTCGGCAGCTCGGCAGGCTACTGACCCGCTGTCGATTGTCAGGCATAAAAACCTTGCATAAACCTGGCCGGAAGTGTATCATTTGATCGAATCTGTCTGTTGATTCGTTGAAGTAATCAGATTTGGACGTTCGTTTTGAGGTCCGTAGCCATTTGAATAGGGGCAGTTTACGGGCCCCCTCAGGGGCAGGGGTTGTTCCCTTTTCAGATTATGTCTAACTTCAACTGTGTAAAGCGGCATGACTGAGCCTTTTAGCTGTGGTTGGGCCGTATCAATGTTTTTTGGAAGTTCAGTTATGGCCTGCGGGCTGCAAGCCCCGGCGCGCCGGGGTTGAAAAAGGAGATTGCTATGGCGTTGGTTAATACCAGGAAGATGTTCGAGATGGCTTACAAGAACGGCTATTCGATTGGCGCGTTCAACGTGAACAACATGGAGATCACGCAGGGAATAATTGAGGCTGTGGCCGAAGAGAAGGCCCCGTTGATCCTGCAGGTCTCCAGGGGAGCACGCGAATATGCAAAGAACAGTTATCTCAAGGCGATCATCGACGTGGTTGTTGAGGAGAATCCGGATATTCCCGTCGCAATAAACCTCGACCACGGCGATACGTTCGAGACCTGCAAGCAGTTTGTTGACGACGGCTTTACTTCGGTGATGATTGATGCTTCGCATCGGCCATTTGAGGAAAACATCAAGATAACCAAAGAGGTGGTCGAATATGCGCACGCAAGAGACGTTGTCGTCGAGGCCGAATTAGGCCAGTTGGGCGGAATCGAAGAGGATGTCGTCGGCGTCACGGATGACGATATCCACAAACACCTGGCCGACCCGAATCAGGTTGAGGAGTTTGTCGCAAAGACCGGAGTTGACTCTCTGGCCGTAGCCATCGGCACAAGCCACGGCGCCTACAAGTTTAAGAAGGAGCCGAAGCTGGCTTTCGACGTGATACAGGAGATTGCAGACAGACTTCCCGGCTTCCCGCTGGTCATGCACGGCTCGAGCAGTGTGATCAAAGAGTTCGTCGATCTGATTAACAAGTACGGCGGGAAAATGCCCAACGCGATGGGTGTGCCGGAGGAAGCCGTCAGCAAGGCTTCGAAGATGGCGGTCTGCAAGGTCAACATAGATACGGACTTGAGGCTGGCTCTCACCGCCAAAATCAGACAGGTTTTCGCTGAAAAACCCGCAGAGTTCGACCCCCGAAAGTACCTCGGGCCGGGCAGAGACGCAATCCGGGAGATGGTAAGACACAAGCTGCACGTTCTGGGCTGCGCCGGGAAAGCGGCGGAGTGTGCGTGAAAAGCAGGAAGTATGAAACAAGGCCGGAAGGCCGAAATTCGAGCCGCCCGAATCAAAGGTCCCGGCGATTTGAATTTTCGATTTGGTACGAGACGCAAGATTATGAAGAACGCAAGACGTAATTCAACGTGGCTCCTCTGGCTGGCGGCAGCAGCTTTCCTGTCCGCCGTCTGCATGGGCAAGGCCCCCTTATCCGTTACAGTGCCGCAGGCGGTCTCCGCCGGCTGGTCAGCTTTTGTCGGCAGTTCATCTCCCGGCCAATCATCCGAGTCGGGCGCCCTCGCCCAGGCTTGCGAGCTGATTTACCAGGGCAAGTTCGACGCCGCCAACGAGCTGATACAACAAACTCGCAAGAGCCAGCCGACCCAACTGAGCACCACCACCGCCCAGTTGTCGCAGATTGTCGAAGAATACGGCGACATAAGCGAGCAGCGCAAGTCGGCTCAAAAAGCCGCCTACGCAGAGACTCTGGATGAGCTGGAGAAGCTCAAGACAAAGGCCGATGCCAATGACGTGAACGATGTCAACGACGTCAATGACATCATTTCGGTGCTGTCGGTCGTTGTCAGGGCCGGCGAATTTGCGGACCAGAAACAAAAAGATCAGCTCCTTGCCGATCCGTTTGTAAAAGAGACCGTCCAGAAGGCGGTCGATAAAGCCGCCGGATTCGAAGTGGACGGCAAATGGCTCGAGGCATACACGAACTGTTACTATTGGCTGGTCGCTATCGATCCGAACAACCAGGGTTATTCAGATTACGCCGAGCAGCTCCTGGACAAGGCCACGGTTGCGATGGCTTTCGAAGACAGCCCCTGCGAGACCAGCAAGGAACGTTTCCAGGGGGTGCAAGAGAGCATGTTTCTGCGAGCGGTTGATTTCCTGGACACTCACTACGTCAACAATCTCGATTACAGCCAGATGGCGACTAAGGGCGTCGAACGCTGCAAATTGCTCGCGGAGGTGATAGCCGCCGAAGCCAGGAGCAATGACAGTCCGGAAGGAGAGGGCAAGAACACGCTGAGCGCGATAAAGGACACATGGGAACCCGGGAAGCTTTCGGCGTGGTCGTCGGCAATGCAGGCGCTGCTGGACGAAACCAAGGCAGCATCGGGCGGGCTGACGGGGCTCGACAAGAAAGAGTTCATGGCCATTGTCGAGAAGGTTCTGAAAATTAACGATTCGACAGTGGCATTGCCCCAGCCGGTGCTCATAGCGCAGTTTGCAGAGGCGTCGCTGTCGGCGCTCGATCCTTACACGGTAATAGTCTGGCCCAAGAACGTCCAGGATTTCGAGCAGATGATGACCAACGAGTTCATGGGCATTGGCATTGAAATTTCCAAGCAGCAGGGGCAGTTGACAGTATCGAGCCTGTTGCTTGATACGCCCGCATTCAACTCCACGCTTGATGCCGGGGACGTGATCGAGGCGGTCGAGGGAATCCCGACAAAGGACATGTCTCTGGCCTGTGCGGCCAAGAAAATCAAAGGCCCCGCGGGAACAAAAGTCAAGCTGAAGGTCAGACGTCCGAGCGCAAACAAAAAGATCCCCGACAAGGTCTTCGATGTCACCATAACCAGGGACAGGATAATTGTCCCGACGGTGCGCGGCTGGCAGAGGACTAAAGAGGGCAAATGGCTGTATTTCATCGACGAAAAGAACAGGATAGGTTTCGTCCGGCTAACAAGTTTTTCTTCGGATACCGCCCCGGGACTCGAACAGGTATTGCAGGAGCTTGAGACCGAAGGGCTGAACGGATTGATTCTGGACCTGCGTTTCAATACCGGCGGGCTCTTGGATAGCGCCGTTGACGTGGTCGATAAATTCGTCGCGGAAGACTTGATAGTCAAGAGACAGCCCGGCCTTGGCAGGATGCCGAGCTACGAGCTGGCCCACAAGAAGGGAACCCATCCCAATTATCCCCTGGTCATATTGGTAAACTCCGGCTCAGCAAGCGCTTCTGAAATCGTGGCCGGAGCGCTGGCGGACAAAGTCCATCATCGCGCGATATTAGTGGGAAACAGAACTCACGGAAAGGGCAGCGTGCAGGGAATAACAGGCTGGCTTGGCGGCGGCGCCCAGTTGAAATACACCATGGCGTATTATCATCTACCCTCAGGCCAGAGAGTCGAAAGCCGCGAAGAAGTGGAAAAGGAGGGGCGCAAAGACTGGGGCGTAGCGCCGAATGTCGAGGTGAAACTCAGAAGTGACGAACTCAAGAAAATGATAGAGGTGCAGAGGCACAACGACGTCCTGGTGAAAGCCGACCGTGACAATGCCAACCACGACTTCACGAAGCATACTGTCGAACAAACTCTCGCCGACGACCCGCAACTGGCCGTAGCTCTGCTGGTTGTTCGCAGCAAGTTACTCGAGGCACAGACCCTTGCCAGCGCGAAGATGAATAATTGACCCCTATATCAATAACATTTCGACTTTTACAGGTGCAGTGATTTGACAAACGCAGAAGACGTAGGCAAGTTCGAACGGCAAAGGCAGGAGAAGCTCTCCCGAATCAAAGAACTGGGCGTTGAGCCTTACGGTGACAGATACGAACAGACCGAGCCGGCTGAAGACGTAAAGCAGAGATTCAGAGACGACGACCCGCAGCAACGGGCCAGGTGCGCCGGCAGGATTGCCCTGCTCAGGGACATCGGCAAGCTGATTTTCATTACCCTGCGCGACCGCAGCGGAATCATCCAGGTCGGTTTGAGCAAGAAGCTGCTGGGTGAGAGCTGGCAGTTGATTAAGCTGCTCGAACTTGGCGACATCATCGGGGCCTCCGGGCAGTTGGGCAGAACCAAAACGGGCGAGATTACAATCTGGGCCGAAGAGCTGGTGCTGCTGAGCAAGTGTCTACTGACGCCGCCGGAGAAATTCCACGGACTGGCGGACGTTGACCAGCGATACCGGCAGAGGTATGTGGACCTGTGGGCCAATCCCGAGGTAATGGAGCGATTCAAGAAGCGAAGTGCAATCGTTGGAACGATTCGTGACTTTCTCAAGTCCAGAGGTTTCCTGGAAGTCGAGACGCCGATGATGCAGGCCATTGCCGGTGGGGCCGCGGCCAAGCCTTTCATCACGCATCACAACAGCCTGGATATGGACCTGTTCCTGCGAATTTCGCCGGAGCTGTTCCTGAAAAGACTCCTGGTCGGCGGAATGGAAAGGGTCTTCGAGGTCAACCGGAACTTCCGCAACGAAGGACTGAGCAGGCAGCACAACCCGGAATTCACAATGCTCGAAGTGTATGAGGCGTACGCCGATTACAACGTGATGATGGATCTGACAGAAGAGGTCGTTTCGCTTTGCGTGGAAGAGCACTGCGACGGGATGCAGCTTCAATTCGGCGAGTTCACGATAGATTTTACGCGGCCGTGGCGCAGGGCAAAATATGCCCAGTTGCTGAAAGAATACGCCGGCTGTGATATCGACGACATAAAAGCTGTCCGGGCAAAGGCCAGAGAGCTGGAACTGGACGAGGCCGACATGGACGATGCAGTCGTTGTCAATGAAGTGTTTGAGACCACCGTCGAGCACAATCTCGTCGCGCCGACGTTCGTGATCGATTATCCGGCGGCGTTGTGTCCGCTGGCAAAACGCAAGAAGGACGATCCGAAATACGCGGCGAGGTTCGAACTGTTCGTCGCCCGAATGGAATTGGCCAACGCTTACACCGAGCTGAACGACCCCGCGGAACAATACGAGAATTTCCTTACCCAGCTTCGCGGGCAGGAAGAATCGCTGACAAACATGGACAGCGATTACATTACGGCGTTGAAATACGGTATGCCGCCGGCCGGCGGCCTGGGCATTGGAATCGACAGGTTGGTAATGGTGCTGACCGGCGCTGCAAGCATCCGTGACGTAGTGCTGTTCCCGCTTCTAAGGCCTGCAAAAAGCTCAGAACCGAGCCCCACATAGACCTTCGCTAAAACGTGGGGCCGTACATTTAAGACCCGAGTACTGACGGCTGATACAATGTTGAAACTATTCTTGTGGCTGCGATACCTTCGCAAGAAGAAAATCGTTTTTCTGAGTATTGCCGCAGTTGCTCTTTCGGTATCGTTGTTGATTGTTGTCGCCAGCCTGTTCACCGGCTTCATCAATACGTTCGAACAGGCGGCGGTCGAAGCAATAGGCGATGTCGTCGTCAGCCCGCCGTTCAAATTCGCAAAATACCCGCTGTTTGTCGAACAACTGGAGCAAACTGCAACTGTTGAGGCGGCAACGCCGATTCTGCTCGCACCCGGGCTGTTGCATCTGGGTCCGGGCAATGTGCGCCCCGTGCAAATCTGGGGCATTGAGCCCCGCTCGCAGGCAAAGGTCACCGGTCTGAAGCGGTCTTTGCTCAAACAGAGAGAATCTGCCGCGGAGCCGTCCTTGAGCATACCGGGCTCTCCGGAAGAGGTCGGCGGTTTTGTAGGGATTGGCCTCGTAGCCGACCCGAACGAACAAACCGATGAGTATGACATGGATGCGGTCGAAAAAATGCTTGGTCGGCAGGTCTTTCTTACCACCGGATCGGTGGCTGAAGCGCAGGGAAATGAGACTGCGACACCTCAGTTCAAGAGAAGAACACTGAGGTTTTCAATTGCGGATATAGTCGAGACGGGAGTTCATCAGTTCGACAAGGGCTATGCCTATCTGCCGATAGAAGAGCTGCAAAGAAGATTGTATCCGGAGGAAGAGTCGCCGGTTGCCGGTCAGATTCTCGTGAAAGTTGTGGACGGAACATCTCCCGACGTCGCATTGGCGGTGATTCGCGGCGTGTGGAGGACTTTCGTCGAGACGCACCTGGAAGCAGATCCATATCTGATAGGATACACGAGAATCGAGACGGCCATAGAGATGCAGAGGCCGTATGTCGCCGCCTATCGAAACCAGATGGGAGTTCTGCTGGTCATATTCGGCGTTGTGAGCTTCAGCGTGGTGGTGCTGATATTCTGCATATTCTATATGATAGTGACGACAAAGCGCAAGAACATCGCCGTCATAAAAAGTTGCGGTACGGCCAGCAGTTCGGTGGCTTCGATTTTCGTCGGTTTCGGCATCTGTATCGGAGTAGCCGGCTCCGCCGTCGGGGCCGTCCTGGGATACGTTATCACCAGGAACGTCAATACCATCGAGAATTGGATAAGAATAATATTCGGACTGAAGCTGTGGAAGAGCAGCGTGTATATGTTCAGCAGAATACCCAATGAGGTTGATTGGACGTGGGCCTTTCGTATCATATTGCTGGCAATCGCAGCGGCGGCCGTCGGAGCGCTGATACCGGCCATCGTCGCGGCAATAACGAAGCCCGTCCAAATTTTGCGTTATGAATAGGCGTTTGTCGCACGCCCAATGATGAGACTTGAAATCCAGGTGACGGCACCGTGTACAAAGTTACTCTTGCAATCAGGTACTTGCTGAAACGCCGCATAGCATATTTTGCGGTGCTGGCGGTCGCGCTGTGCGTTTTCATCGTCGTGGTGGTGATGACCGTAATGACCGGGCGGGTATCCGGTTTCAAACAGAAGAACTACAACATCACCGGCGATTGCGTCATCGGTACGGAGTCGTTAGTGGGCTTTGCTTACTATGAAGACCTTGTCGAAACGCTCGATAACGCAGACTTTGTCGAAGGCCTCTCGCCGGTCATAAAAAGCTATGGGCTGATAAACCGCATGGGCTCGGAGCGCGACGGCGTCGAAATAATGGGCATCGATCCCGTCAGGCACAGCCGGGCGACCGGCTTCGGGAATACCCTGTGCTACCATAACGACGAACCGTCCAGGGCGTTCGAGCCGGCGTACGACCCGAACCTGCCCGGCTGCATAATGGGCAGCGACCTGGACCTTAAGCCGGACGCTGACAGCAGATATGGCCCGCAGGTAAGCCCCGAACGGATGGGCTACTCCGTAAGCTGCTTCCCGCTGACGGCAAAAGGCGCCCCGGCCCAGGCCGGCACGGGCATGGTCAATACGAAGACTTTCTATTACAGCGATTACTCGGAAAGCGGCGTGCCCAGGGTGGACGGCGCAGTGGTTTATTTGCCGTTCGAGCCGGCACAACAGCTTTGCGGCATGTCAGGGCCCGTCAAGCGAGCAAACGCCATCCATATAAAATTCAAGCCCGGCGTCAGGCTCGAAGACGGGTGCGAAAAAGTCGCTTCGATCTGGCAAAGCTTCAAGCAGGCAAAGTCCGACGAGCCGCAGGCATACTTGCTGGATACCGTGAGAGTGCAAAGCTGGAAAGACTACAGGCGAGAGTCCATCGCGCCAATGGAGAAGGAGCAGACGGTGATGATCGTCATGTTCGCTTTCGTGGCGGTTGTGGTGGTTTTCATAGTCTTTGTTGTTTTCTATATGGTAATCAGCCACAAGAGTAAAGACATCGGGATACTGAAGAGCATAGGTGTTTCGAGCTTGAATGTCGCCGGACTTTTTTCAGGTTTCGCTTTTTTGGTGGGCCTTTTGGGCTCCTGTATCGGCACGTTCGCGGCACTATTGTTCCTGAGAAACATGAACCGGATAGAAGGCTGGCTTTTCGACCATTTTAGCTGGCAGCTCTTCGACAGGACGATTTACGCCATAGGCGACATCCCAAGCCATGCCGAGCCCGGGATGCTTGCCATAATTGCTCTCTCGGCCATTGTGGCCTGTCTGGCCGGCGCGCTGGTTCCGAGCTGGCAGGCGGCCAGACAAAATCCGGCGGAAACATTACAGGTTAACCAATTGTGATTGGCATTATGAGCAAGAACGATTTCATACTAAAGGCCGAAGGACTTCAGAAGTCTTATCGGATGGGCGCGACCAGGGTCACGGTCCTGAAAGGCGTTAATCTGGCCGTGAAGAAAGGCGAATTTGTGGCAATAGTCGGTGCCTCAGGCAGCGGCAAAAGCACACTTTTGCACATATTGGGCGCGTTGGACAGGCCCGACAAGGGCACCGTCACGTTTGAAAAACGCGATTTGGGCAGGTTCAGGGCCGGCGACCTAAATAGGTTCCGAAACAAAGCTGTCGGTTTTGTTTTTCAGTTCTACCATTTGCTGGACGAAATGAACGTTCTGGAGAACGTTTTCCTGCCGGCGATGGCGAGCAAAAGCGTAGTCGGCTGGTTCGCGTGCCGAAAATGGGCCAAACGCCGGGCCGGAGAATTGCTCGCCCAGCTTGGTCTGGCCGAGAGAGCTAAGCACAAGCCTTATCAGCTTTCGGGCGGGGAGAGGCAGAGAGTGGCCATCGGCAGGGCCCTGATGAATGAGCCGAGACTGCTTTTGGCCGACGAGCCGACAGGAAATCTTGACTCTGCGACAGGAAATGGTATCTTAGATATCTTGCAAAAACTGAACAGGGCCGGCCAGACAATTGTGATGGTGACCCACGACGAAAGGATAGCACAAAGGGCTGGGCGAATAGTAACATTGGCCGACGGCAGGATAAAGGATTAGCGCCTGGCACGTTCATACGGCATACCAGGGACGGGCACGAGGATTCGATTATGGCTCAGAAGATTTGGCTCGACGGCAAGCTTGTCGACCGGGAAGACGCAAAAATAACCGTTTTTGACCACGGACTGCTCTATGGCGACGGCGTTTTCGAAGGTATTCGCATCTATAGCGGCAGGATATTCGAGCTGGATGCGCATATCAGGAGACTTTATGAGTCGGCCAAGGCGATCCGTCTCGCCATCCCGATGAGCCAAAGCGAGCTTGCCGGGGCCACCCAGCAGACCGTCGATGCCAATGCACTCACCGAGGGCTATATTCGCCTGGTGGTTACCCGCGGAGTCGGTACGCTGGGACTAAACCCCTTCGTGTGCGCCAGCCCCTGTATCTTTATAATCGCCGACAAGATCCAGCTCTATCCCGAGGAGCTTTATGAAAAAGGGATGAGGCTGATCAGCGCAACGACGGTTCGTAATCATCCTCTGGCGATTCCGCCTCAGGCCAAGACCCTCAACTATCTCAATAACATCCTGGCCAAGATTGAAGCCCTGGACAGCAATGTGCCCGAAGCAATCATGTATAACCACGAAGGATATGTCGCCGAAGCCAGCGGTGATAACGTTCTCATCGTAAAAGAGGGCGTGATCTATGCTCCACCGTCCGAGGCCGGCGCCCTGCCTGGAATAACGCGAAGCATAGTCATCAAACTGGCCAGAGAAGAGAACCTTCAAGTGGTCGAGAAAAACCTCACGAGATTCGATCTGTACGTTTGCGATGAGTTTTTTCTCACGGGCACCGCCGCCGAGGTTATAGGAATCGTTGAGATCGACGGAAGAACTATCGGCGACGGCAGGCCCGGGCCCGTTACAAACCTGCTAAGGAAGAAATTCTTCGAATACGCCCACGGAAAGGAGAAGTAGCGGACAGCGGATTCAATTTGAGACTCGAAATCTGAAATCCGGAAACGAATTCGCTGCGCGTCAAATACCATGCAGTTACCGGCACAAACCGACACCTCCGCTTCAGCCTCGCACGGCAAGTTTGCCGGTTTCAAGCTTATCGACGGCGAACTGGACCGGGTGAGAAAACTCATCGACAGGCAATTGACCGCGTCGGCCCCAGCCATGCCGCAGCTGGGATTGCCCTCAAACATTCACAGGCCTGAAGATATCAGCCAACTGCTGGAGTATGTCAGCGTGCGCAGCGGCAAGATGATTCGTCCCGCCATGGTACTGCTCTGCGGCACGTGCTGCGGCAAAATCACGGACGAGCACATCAAGGTCGCAGCGATCATCGAGATGATTCACAACGCCACACTTCTGCACGACGACGTAATTGACGAAGGCCGGAAACGGCGGGGTCAGCCGACGGTGAACAGTCTCTGCGGCAACGAGGCCGCCGTCTTATTGGGCGACTATTTGCTGAGCCATGTTTTCAAGATGTGCGCTGAGCTGGAATCGAAGGTGGCCGGAGTGATCGCCACCGCTGCGGTGCGGTTGTGCGAAGGCGAACTGAGGCAGGTGACTCAAAGACATAACTGGCAACTAAGCGAATCGGAATACATCGACGTAATCACGGAGAAAAGTGCCGTACTTTTCAGCAGCGCCTGCTTCCTCGGCGGCTCCCTGGCGCAAGCCGACGACGACCAGACCCGCTCGTTGGCTGAATTCGGTCTGAACGCCGGGATTGCTTTTCAGATTACCGATGATCTGCTCGACATAGTCGGCGATGAGAAAAAAACGGGCAAGACGCTCGGCACCGACGTCGAAAAACACAAACTCACGCTGGCAGTCATACACCTTCTCAAGGCGGCGAACCAGAACGAAAAGACCAAAATAATAGATTCGTATCTTGAGAGAAAAGACGCGGAGTGTGACAAGAAGGCCCTTGTAAAAATGCTGGATCGTTACGGCAGCCTTGAATATGCACGCTCTCGGGCGAAAGAATACGTCGACGCCGCGATAAGAGCGTTGGCCACCCTCAAATCAGGTGATGCAAAAGAGGCCTTGGCTGAAACAGCAAAATTCGTGGCCGGCCGAGTGATTTAGTTCTGAAAACGTCTCTGCCTTCGCTCTAATGCTTCCCGTAGTTCATCACGGTTCCGCTGCGCTGGGCCATTATGTATGCTTCCAGAGCCCGCATACGCGGATCATCCGGCCCCAGACGCTTGCCGCGAACCGGATGCTCGATGCACCAGTTGATCATGTCCCTCAAGAGCGCTGAGCGGCCCAACTGAGACTGGAATTTGGGATACGTTTCCGGATGAGTATTGGCCGCGTGCGGGTGGCACATGTCACACGAAACGGCAACGGTGCTCCCCAGCAAATCAGCGCTGTGGAAAATGCGCGAACCTTCAACGACGAACTTCTCGGTCTCCCGCGCCCATATCAGAAGGTCTCGCTGCGTAGGCTGGCCGTAAGTATGTCCCTCGGCCTGATCGCCTTCCAACAGTGAAGAATTGTCGGCGGGCGGCTTGAGCATGTGCCTCTCTTTTTCTTCGGCCACCCAGTTTCGATCAGGGTGATCGCGCTTCCACTGGTCCATGAGTGAATCTGCGAGCACCTGCCCGCCGGCGCTCTTTGCGATGGTGGTCTTGCCGCCGTCACAGGTTGTCACTTCGACCTTATCACTGCACCCGGCGAGCATCACAGCCCCTGCGCAGGTTGCACAGAGCAGCGTCAATCTGATATAAGAAATAGCAGATGTTTTTTCCATGGCGATCTCCTTGATGGTCCTAATAGCTGGCAAGGTTGGGTTTTGGCGGCACGCCCTCTGCGCCCCAACTTGCGGTGTAAGCTCTGCCGATTGTGATAGGCTTGCGGTTCCACAGGTTGTAAACCTTGTCAACCAACCCGTCGGCTTTTACGTGTACTTCGCCGTCGCCACAGCCATCGTTGGGATTGAACGGGTCAGGACGGTTCATCTCGATGGTCAGCTCCGGCATTCCCTCCGGGGCGTACGGCCACGGCCAGGCCGTAGATAACATGCCGTGGAAATGAATATTCCCGATACGGTTTGTCAGCAATTGATGGGTGTGGCCGTGGATGACCACAACCCGCTTAAACCGCTTCAAAATCGCCTGAACCTCTTCGGCGTCGTCAGTCCAGAAATTCCAATTTTTGTAGAGCTTGTACAGAGGTGAGTGTGAGAAGACTATGATCGGCGTATCATCTCCGTAGCCGGCCAGGTCGTTCCTGAGCCACTCTCGCTGGGGCTCGCCGACCGAGAAGGGGCTCTGTACGCCGTTGTCCAGCCCGGCCACGGTCATCATTCGCTCCATCGGTGTCAATCCTCGCCCGGTCCAGAAATCCTTCTCAACAACGCTGTTAAGAGTGACAAAGTGGATTCCCTTGTGGTCCCACGAGTAAATAGGCTCCCCGAACAGGTCGCGCCATTTCCGGCCCAGGTCAAAGTACCAATCATGCTCCCCGACCATTACCTTCAAAGGGGCCTTGACATTCCTGATGATTTGGGCGCCCAGATCAAGCTCTCTGGGCTGGCCAAGCTGGGCCAGGTCGCCGCCGTAAAACACGAAGTCCGGCTGAGGGTCCAAGTTGTTGATGTCTTCCACGGCGCGCAGAATCGACCTGACGAAGCGGTCGTTGATTTTCTTTTCATAGAGATGCGAATCGGAGATATAGGCGAACCGAAACGCAGTGTCCGGGCCCGAAGAACCCATATCCTGCGCTACACTGACCGACTGGAACGCCGAATATCTCGTCAGCCCGGACGCCGCGGCTGCGCCTGCCGCTGCAGCCGAGACCTTCAGAAAGGACCGGCGGTCGAGGTTCTTCAGACCGTCGAAGAACTCCTGCCGTTGTTCCATGTACTTGGTTTCGATACTCTTGAACTTTGGTTTCATGAGTCGCTCCTTGTTACTTCTCCGCTTTCTGCACGCCGTGCGCCTATTTCTCGAAGGCAAGCTTCACGCGGAAAGCCATATCGTCGTCCCGCAACGGACGTTTCTTCCGGGCCTGTGCTTTCTGGCTCTTGAACTGCCTCACGTTCTCCCCGGCAAAGCGCTCGTCGGTAAGGGTAAACAGAAACGCAACGACTTGATCTATCTCATCGTCCGTCAACGCCAACGGCTCCATGCCTCCGTCAAGGAACAGATTCTCCTCGCCTCCCTTGTTGTAGTGGTCCATCACATCCCAGAGTGTCTCTATCGAGCCGTCGTGCATGTAGGGAGGAGTAATTCCAATATTCAGCAGAATGGAAGTGCGAAATGTTCCTATATCCGAACGATTCTTCGTAACCATGAACCGCCCCAGTTCGCTCATGTCGGTGCTCAGGGCCAATTCGTCCAGTTTTTGCTCCGAAGGATCTTCGGCCATCACTTTCAAGGCCTTCTTTGCCAGAGCCTCGAAGTCCTGGTGCCGCGCCGAGACGCCGATGTTGTGGAAGCGGTTGTCGGTTCCGAGCGGATTCGACGGACTCATGGGGTGGCAGCTCATGCAGCGGGCTTTTTCATTGAACAGCACCCAGCCATCTTGGGCATCGGGGGAAATAGCATTCTTGTCCCCGGCCAGAAAACGCCGGAACGGCGAGTCAACAAAGACCAGCGTCCGCTCGAAAGCGGCAATCGCCCTGCCGATGTCGTCGTAGTTCACAGCCCTGCCGTACGCCTTCCTGAAAGCGGTCTGATACTCGGCATCATCGCGAATGGCATTCACAGCGGCATCTCCATCGGGCATACCCATTTCCACGGGATTTACAATCGGCAACTTAGCCTGGTCCTCGAGCGTGGGCGCGCGGCCATCGAGAAACAGCGTTTGCAGCAGTGTGACATTCAGCGTCGTCGGCGCATTGCGACGGCCGTGCTGCTCTTTGATACCCTCCGAAACCGGCAACTGGTCCGTGAATCCGCGGGTCACATCATGGCAGGTCGCGCATGCGACAGTGCCGTCAGCCGACAAACGCTTCTCAAAGTAGAGTTTTCGGCCCAAAGCGACGCGCTCCGGCGTCATAGCGTTGTCGTCTGGAATGAACGCTTCCCAGACGACCGCATCGAAACCGGCCGGGGCCTTGCTAACATCCACCGGCGCCAGGAGTTGGCCCAGATGCTTGTTCTGGAATTCCATAGTGGCGGCGCCGTGCTCGCCCTTTGGCACCTCCGCGGAAATTGCAGCCGGTGTGTTCCTGAACGGCGAAAAAACCACGCTTATCAATACTATTAGGTGGATCTCCGGCCGCCGGCTGTACGAAAGAACCCTTCTGAAATTCATGGTAAACCCCTCTTAATTGAACCATTTAGGAGACAAGCGGCTCAGAATCTGTGATAGCTTTTTCATCTACTAAGTAAGGTCGAACCGCAGAACAACAAGCATTTTAGCACGCAATACCATCCGGTCAACCGTTTTGTTCATGGTTTTTAACAAAAAAAGGCCGATCTTCTAAGACCGGCCTTTTCTTTCATACATAGTGACCGTCTTGCCGGTCCTAAAACTCGCATTTCACGCCAAGTGTAAGCCATGTTTCATCCTTGTCGTCGTTGATGGAACTATCCATAGTTACCTGATGGTATAGACCCGGGGTGAAGCTCAGATTGTCGGCAAGAGTGAAATCTGTGGAGATACCGAAGAGAAGGTGCGACCAGTCATGATCGGCGCCCGCCACAAGCATTCCATCGTTGTACATTGTCTCGGCCGACAGATGCAGCGTTTGCTCCGGAGTATCCGGCAGAATACCCGACACGGTCCAGTCATAGCCGACTGCGAAAATGTGTGCCCACCCTGAGATGTCCCTGGCACCCGCCGCAGTCTCGCTCTCCGAAGGCCACATGTGAACAATAGTGTAACTTGGGACGGTACCGAACGGGCAGATGTCCGGCCAGGAAGCTGATGCAAAGAGTTCCTGCCAGTCTGCGCCGACCCCGGTGGTAGGATGTCCCGGTCTGGGTGCGTCCGGGAAATTGTAGTACACCCAGCCGACGCGCCAGTCGGTGACATAAGATTCACCGGAGTCAAGCCGGCTGCCATAGTACAGGGAGTAGTCCCAGCGTTCCCAATCCTCAAAGCCGCTCGCGTTTGCCCTGTGTCCCATGACCTGGATTCCAAGTCCCGTGCCGCCCAAATCCAAATCAAGGGTCGGCTGGATACCACTCTTGTCCCCAAACCAATCATGGCCTCGCCACAGGAACTTTCCCTGGTACGTCAAATCAAACGAACCGTGCAGTTCGCCATCCTGGGCCGCGGCGAAACCCGCCGCACCAAACAGGATTACGACAGCTAACAAAATTCCTTCTTTCTTCATGCTCATCTCCTTTGAAAATCTTTTTCCCAAACCGCCAACCCGCTACTAATACAAAATCTTCGCTTACGTTTCTTATGATTAAATCACCCGTCCACCATCCGGAAAGTCTAACGATATCAGTACTGAAATCAAATGAAAAAGAGCTTTTCTGCAAATATTTTTGCATGATTTCTCTGCGAAACGACCCAAACCGCCTCACGCCGAATCCTTGTCCCAAATAAGTTTTCGACAGTCCTGCGCATCTGGAATATAATATGTCGGATGGGTGAAAAGACTTGCGACAAAACTCTGTTCAGCGGATCGGAGCAGGCCAATATAGCTTCGGCGGCGCCGCTGCCGGTTCGCATGAGGCCGAGAAATCTGGCTGAATTTATCGGACAAAGACACTTCCTTGGGTCCGATAAACTGCTGACAAGGATGCTCGAAGCCGACAGACTCAGCAGCCTCATATTCTACGGCCCGCCCGGCGTCGGCAAGACATCGCTGGCAGCGGTGATTGCCCGGCGGACGAAAGCCGGATTTCACCACCTCAGCGCCCCGGCGGCCAGCGTCGCAGATATTCGCCGCATAATAGGCCTGGCCCGCGACAGGCTTGCGACCACTCGGACAAGGACCGTGCTTTTTCTCGATGAGATCCATCGCTTCAACCGCGCGCAGCAGGATGTGCTGCTCGATGACGTCGAAGCGGGCGTGCTGATTCTCATAGGTGCCACTACTGAAAACCCGTTTTTCTCGGTCAACTCGCCCCTGATCTCTCGCAGCACCGTATTTCGTTTCGAGCCGCTGAATCAGGACGACATACTGCAGTTACTTACGGTCGCTATCAATGATGCCGAACGCGGGCTGGGCAAATTCGATATCGAGGCCGACCCCAAAGCACTGAAATTCCTGGCCGTGATGAGCGACGGAGACGCCAGAAAGGCCCTGATGGCTCTCGAGGTAGGCGTATTGTCGCAGGCGTCCAGAGAGCCCTCGGCGAAAATAAAATTTAATCTTGGGGTTGCAAAGGAGTCGATACAACAGAAGACAATTGACTATAACGGCACGGGCGATACGCACTACGACCTGGCGAGCGCTTTACAGAAGAGTATGCGGGGTTCCGACCCCGATGCGACTGTTTATTGGCTCGCCCGGATGCTGGCTGGCGGTGAGGATACGCGTTTCATCGCCCGGCGAATCGCGGTTTGTGCGGCCGAAGACGTGGGAAACGCCGATCCGATGGCAACAGTGTTAGCGGCCGCAGCAGTACAGATATCCGAGTTTGTGGGTCTGCCGGAAGCTCAGTTGGCCTTGGCGCAGGCGGCCATATATGTCGCTTGTGCGCCGAAGTCGAATGCTTCGGCCTCTGCGATCTGGCAGGCGACGGCCGACGTGAAACAGCAGCCGACCCAACAGGTGCCGAAACATCTGAAAGACAGTCATTATCAGGCTGCGAAGAAAGCCGGCTTTGGAGTTGATTACAAGTATCCGCATGACTATAAGGACGGCTTCGTGCCGCAGGAGTACCTTCCGGCACAGATGAAGAAGCGATACTACACGCCCAAAGAGAGCGGTTATGAAAAAGATATAAAGCATTATTTACAAAAGTTGAAAAGCTTGATACAAAATAGCAGACCTGTCGGAGACAGTACCATAGAAAAGGATGTGTAAATGGACAAGGCTGAGTTGCGCCGTGAGTTACTGAATCTCCTGCTTTCAATACCAACGGAGCAGAGGAATGAAAAAAGCCGAAAAGCGTGCCGGAATCTGGTCTCGTTAGAACAGTTTCAAGACGCATCGACGGTGATGATGTTTGTCTCACTCCCGCATGAGGTGGATACCTCCGAGGCTATTCTCCACGCATGGCAGCTCGGCAAGACGGTTGCCGTGCCGAAGGTTTCCTGGCAGCAGCGGCACATGATAGCGGTGGAGATAAATTCGCTGGAGACAGGGTTTTCGACCTCTTCTTCCGGCTTGCGCAATCCCATAGCGGGTGTGCCGGTGCCGTTTGCAGATATCGACCTGGTCGTCACCCCGGCGCTGGCGTTCGACAAAAAAGGCAACCGGCTCGGCCGAGGCGGCTGCTATTACGACCGGTTTTTCGCAAACGCCGAACTCAAGGCCACGAGATGTGGCTTTGGCTTTGCGGAGCAGCTCATCGACTCGATACCAACCGCGGACCATGACGAGGCCGTGGATATTCTGGTAACCGATGAGCAAGTAACATACTTTAACAATCAGAAAGGAGTATAGAATGGCTCGTCATCCTTTTAGCCCACAAGGCAGACGAAAAGCCCGAAACCGAACTTATGGTATTCTGGCCGCACTTGTTATTATCATGGTTATTGCTTTTATGTATGGTCCTTTCGGCAAGAAACCGGCGCCTGTAGAGAGCGCTCCGCCGCCCGATGTCAGAAATGGTGTTGATCCGCCAGAGGTTCGCGAGCCGGTAACGGTCGTGCCGCCTTCGCGGGTCGAGCCCGAACCGGTGGTGCCGCAAGTTGTTCGCGAGCCGATCCCGGAGCGCATGCCGGAACCAACCCCGCCGGCGCCGGGGCCGACAGTGGAGCCTAATCCCGAAGCCACCTCGCTAATTGCCAAGGCTACGGCGTTCGCCAGTGAAAAACCTGTCAGGGTAATTGAAGCAAGGGACGCCTTCAACAGCGCGCTGCGAATGCCCATGAGCGCCCAGCAGCAAAAGAGCGTCAAAGAAAAGCTCAGCGAACTTTCCAGGCAGTGGCTGTCCAGCAGGAACGTATTGCCCGGCGATCCGCTTTGTGAGACCTACCTTGTCGGACGCGGTGATCTGCTTGAGACTATCGGCAAACGTTACAAGGT
The DNA here is from genome assembly GCA_043820045.1 of Planctomycetota bacterium. GTDB lineage: Bacteria > Planctomycetota > Phycisphaerae > Sedimentisphaerales > Anaerobacaceae > JBDREF01. The sequence continues at coordinate 19,631 of JBDREF010000390.1, forward strand.
GCCCTATGAGATTCTCATGGAGATTAACAATATCAGCCGCCCGGAGGCTCTGCAGGCGGGATCGACGATAAAAATTGTCAACGGCCCGTTCCACGTGAAGGTATCTCGTTCGGCGTTCAGGATGGATGTATATCTCCAGAACACTTACGTTCGCAGCTACACCGTCGGCCTGGGCAAGCCGGGAAGAGACACACCGAGAGGACTTTGGCGCGTCAGGCCGGACGGAAAAGCCTACGCCACCTCCTGGCGCGATCCGGACACGGGAAGAGTCTATCAGCCGGAGGACCCGGATTATCCGCTGGGCTCGCGATGGATAGGACTCGAAGGTCTCACCGGGGAAGCCAAAGGCAGAGACGGCTTTGGTATTCACGGCACTAAGGAGCCGCAGGAAATCGGCAGCGCGACTTCGAGAGGCTGCATTCGCATGTTCAACGGCGAAGTGATACAGGTTTACAACATGCTGTTCCCCGGCTTCTCGCAGGTGGAGGTCACGGATTAGAGCCCTCGTTTTGCGCCGGCTTCTTAGCACCAGCGAACATCCGACAGCCTCGATTTAGAGGCTCTACGTGGAATCCCCGCATGTCCGACTGAATTTCATTGCAAAATCGGCCAATTGCAGATAACCTAACCGTAGTTTTTGAGCGGGGCAGGAAGGCTTCGCGCTTGTCTTTCGAAGGTACGGCCTCTGTCGGCTTGGAGGCGATTGCACGCAATATTTCAGCTATTCGATAAGGAGACGAAAAAATGGAATCAAATCGCGTCATAAAATGGCCTGTTCAGAACAGAAGATTATTCCCGCTGGTGCTCCTTGCAGTGCTCTGTCTCTGCTCGTCCCTGCGCGCCCAGTGGCAGCCGGCCGACGGCCCGCTTATGACACGGTGGGCTAAACAGGTTTCGCCCAGGAACGCGCACCCCGAGTACCCGCGCCCACAGATGGTCCGCCGGAACTGGCTGAACCTCAACGGGCTGTGGGAGTATGCCATCAGGCCGAAAGACCAGCAGCAGCCCGGTACTTTCGATGGAGATATTCTCGTGCCGTATCCGGTCGAGTCCGCTTTGTCGGGCGTCATGAAGGCGGTGGGCGAGAAGAATCGCCTGTGGTATCGGCGCCAGTTCGAAGTGCCCAAAAAATGGGCAAAGCAGCGCATGCTGCTGCACTTCGGCGCGGTGGACTGGGACGCAACTGTATGGGTCAACGGCCGGAAAGTCGGAAATCATCGCGGAGGCTACGATCCGTTTACCTTCGATATCACAGAGGCCCTGAAAGACACCGGGCCGCAGGAGATTGTGCTCAGCGTCTGGGACCCGGCGAATACTTCTTACCAGCCCCGTGGCAAACAGGTAAACGAACCGCGAGGGATATGGTACACCTCGGTAACGGGAATCTGGCAGAGCGTCTGGCTGGAACCGGTACCCGAGGCGCACATCAAATCGATCAAAATTGTCCCCGACATAGACAGCGAATCGGTTCGTCTGATTGCAGAATGCTCCGATGGCACAGACGGATACAATGTAGAGGCGGAGGCTAAAGATGGATGGTTCACTAAAGCCAGGGGCAAAGGTCAGGCCGGAAAACAAATTACCTTGAGCCTTAAGAAGCCCAAGCTCTGGTCTCCCGATTCGCCGTTCCTGTACGACCTGACGGTGACGTTGAAAGACGGCAAAGGCAAGAAAATTGACTCGGTGAGCAGCTACTTTGGTATGCGCAAAATCGAGATCAGGAAGGACAGGTCCGCCATCAATCGCCTGTTCCTGAACAACAAATCGCTGTTTCAATTCGGCCCGCTCGACCAGGGCTGGTGGCCTGACGGGCTCTATACCGCCCCGACGGACGCCGCGCTGCGCTACGACATCGAAGTGCTCAAGAAGCTGGGCTGTAACATGCTGCGAAAGCACGTCAAGGTCGAGCCCGCCCGGCTGTACTACTGGTGCGACAAACTGGGGCTGATGGTGTGGCAGGACATGCCCAGCGGCGACAAGTACATCGGCCGTAACGGCGAGGACATTGAGCGCAGTGAAGAGTCCGCCGCACAATTCGAGTTAGAGTGGAGTCGCGTCATTCAGTCGCTTCACAACCATCCGTGCATCGTAATGTGGGTGCCGTTCAACGAGGGCTGGGGGCAGTACGATACCGCGCGGATAGTCGATTTTACCAGGGAACTCGACCCGACCCGGCTGGTGAACCAGGCCAGCGGCTGGGCTGACCGCGGCGTCGGCGACGTGCAGGACATTCACAGCTATCCCGGCCCGGCAGCACCTCCAACCGAACGCAAACGCGCCGCCGTGCTCGGCGAGTTCGGCGGGCTCGGACTGCCGGTCAAAGGCCACACCTGGCAGGCTGAGAAAAACTGGGGCTATAAAAGCTATGAGACAAGCGAGGAACTCACCGATGCGTACCTGGCGCTGATTGACAATCTGCGGTCGCTGATCGGTTCCGGCTTAGCCGCCGCGGTATATACGCAGACTACCGACGTCGAAATCGAAGTCAACGGCTTGATGACCTACGACCGGGCCATGATTAAAGCGGACGCCAAAAAGATTGCCGCCGCGAATAAGCAGTTATATCTGCCACCGCCGTCGTTAAACACAATTGTTTTCACTTCTCAAACGTGGCCCAAGACCTGGCAGTACACTACCAGCAACCCGGGCGCCGGCTGGGAGCAGCCGGGTTTCGACGATTCCGCATGGAAGAAAGGCAAGGCCGGCTTCGGCACCGAAGGGACGCCCGGCGCGGTTGTAAACACCGAGTGGAAAACACCGGCCATCTGGCTTCGCAGAAGTTTCGACTTGAAGAGTACGAGGTTCAGCCGGCTGCAACTTCTGATACACCACGATGAGGATGCAGAGGTCTATATCAACGGCCACCTCGCAGCGAAGCTGGAGGGCCACACTTCCGGTTACGTCCGGGTCAACATCGACGAAAAGGCGGCCAAGGCACTGAAAGCCGGCTCGAACTGCCTGGCCATCCACTGCCGCCAAACCAGCGGCGGCCAATACATCGACGCCGGCATCGTGGACGTGATAGAAAAATAAGCCGATTAATTCGCTGCTTCAGTTGAACAAAAAGACAGACTTTCCCGGTCGAGACGTATTTTATGCTGGAAAGGTTAATCCACGATTCGGCTTTACAAAAGCCGAAGTTGAGTCGCCACTGGCTCCTGGTTCTTGCGGTGTGCTCTCTATGCGGCAGAGTCTCGGCCGGTCAGCCGAACGACATCATCCTGAGCAGCGAACACTGGTCGGTAAGAATATCGCCGGGGACATTGGAAACATCCGCCGAGCTGCCGGGTGACGGCAAAATCCTGCTATCCGCCGGCCAGCCTGATTTGGGCCCTGTCAGCGATATGGTACAGGAGGGGCCTCGGGCGCAATGGCTTCTCAAAACAAAAGGAGTGAGAGTTGAAGTTCGATTGGATAAGCGGGATTTGTCGGTACGATTTTCATCCGACAAGACCGGTGTGTTTACTTGGCCTGTTTTCCAGGAGAGGGCGAATGTCAAAGCGTTGATATGGCCTCGCTGGGAAGGCTGCTATATTCCGCTTGATGACCGGCGATGGGAAAATTATCTCATTGAGACAGGAACATGCGACACTTTGGAAGGGCTGAGCATGCCCTTCTGGGGTCTGGATTGCGGGGACTTTTCACTGACTTATATCATAACCAATCCATACAATAACGAGATACAGTTTCAACGAGCCAGTGACGGTCTTAGCTTTCTGTTTACGCACGAATTCACGTCTCTGACGCCCACGAAGGAATTCGGATTCCTGATTCATTTGGGCGAGAACAATTCGCCGATCGAGCCGGCCAAGCAATTTCGCAAATGGCTTTTCGAGCAGGGCAAGTTCGTCGGTATGGAGAAAAAGGTCAAGAAAGTCCCCAATGCCGCTCGACTGCTGGGTGCTGCTCACGTCTATCTTTGGGGCGATGCGCCGTTTTCGCGGCATGACATACCCGGCGCTAAATGGCGCCCTTTTTGCCGGAATGTGGTTGAGCAGTCACGCGCGGCAGGAACATCGCCCGGCAAAAGAATCCAACAACTTATGACGCCGGATCGCTGGTCAGAAGTGGTCGAAATCGCCGCCGCCCAGTGGCCGTCCCAATATCTCAAAGGCCAGGTGGCTAATGAATTGTCCCGTTTGCTGGCGATGAAG
>JBDREF010000391.1:0-18321 GCA_043820045.1 Planctomycetota bacterium
CTCGGCGGAATTACCCGAATTGCCAATGAACCACAGCGACAGTTTCGCTACGCCTTCCTCGGTCCAGTCACGCGGATAGACGAGCGTCAGCGTCGCCTCCGATGTTTTCAGGTTGTTGTCGTACGAATACGGCATCGACTGAACGCCGCCGTGAACGATGGTCTGCTCGGCATACGGAGGCATGTCATTGCCGACCAGAGCGCCGTTGTCCGTGGTTCCGAAACCGTCAATCCACGACTCGAATATCCTGTCGCTCGCCGGATCGGGCGGGTCGATGTCGTTGTAGGACTCGAAATCATCCACCGCGATAAAATCGGCCGTAGTGAAACTCCAGACGAGACCTTTGACTGCGCCGGTGTTATACACTGCATCGACGCGCCAGTAGTAGTCGCTATGCCACGCGAGTTTTCCGGGATCGTAACTCTCAGCGCCCGCCGCTTTGTTACCCTTAAACTCCGGCGAAGCCTTTGTGGCATTCCTCACGGCGTCTTTATCGGTTCCGAAGTAAACATCGTGTGAGACCGCTGTAGTCGCCGGTGTCCAGCCAAGCTGTGCGGTCATCTGCACACCCGTGGCACCATTGGACGGCTGCGGTGCTCCGGCTGCGCCCGGAGTCGTGAAGCTCCAGACGTTGCCTTTGTAGGTGGCCAGAGCGTCGAACTCATCGACACGCCAGTAATAGACCTTCTCCAATTCGAGCGTGCCGGGATCGTATGTTGTCAGACCCTGTGGGGCGCCTCCTGCGGCGTTATTTACAGCGTCGAAATCTGTGCCGAGATAAACTGTGTGCAACTTGGCGCCGAAACCGGGTGTCCAGCTAAGCTCCGCGTTAGGATCAACGAACTCGGCACCGTCCGGCGGATCGGGATTATAAGCCGTCTTGGGAGGAATCGAGAAGCTCCAGACCGGGCCTTTCCACGGACTGTTGGGCTCGGCCTCATTGACCTCATCGATTCGCCAGTAGTAGGTCGTGCCCGGAACCAGGCCATCCGGATAGGCAAAGCCGGGAAATCCGGCGACATAGAACGTGGAAGTCTGGTTGCCTCGGAATCCCGGCGCGCCGGGAGTGCCGTTGTTGACATCGTCAAAGTTGTCGCCGAGGTACACATCGTGCGAGACAGCAAAATCTCCCGGCGACCAGCTAAGGTTCACCCATGTATCCTCAACGACAGCGCCGTCTTTGGGAATGGGGCCACGTGCATAAGGATAGTCTACGCTGCCTTCCATGGCAGCCAGAATCTCGGCCTCGGTCAGCACACTGTCCCAATACCCCACCTCGTCTATGATACCGTCGATCCACAAATCGTAGCCCGGGTCCAGCCATACTCCAATCGCGAACCTTTCGGGGTAATTGCCGCTGGCTGTGCTAATCCACCTTATGGGCCCTCCTACGTTCGTCGGGCCGGCCACCAGCGAACCATCCACATAGATTCTGACGTCCGCGCCGTCATACGTGGCCGTGAGGTGATACCAGGTGTCAGTCTGGTAGATATTCGGAGTCTCGACATAGCTCATCGCGGTTTCGGTTCGTATTGCCAATCCGAAGTCTCGCTCGTTGTCGTCCACCCAGCCCCAGTTATACAAGAAGAAGCCGCACTCATCGTCGCCGGTATCCATACCGTTGCCGACGAAGCTGCTGAAATACGCAAAGTTAGCGAGTTTCGTCCAGCAGGATACGGTGAATACCTCCGGCATCAATTGCTCAGGGTAAATACCCGGTCCGGTCCCGGCTCTTTCGGCACAGAGCACATAGTTGTCGACTCCGTCAAAACGCAGAGCGGAGCCCGCTTTGCCTGTCGTCCAGGTTGCCCCGATGATTGTCCCGTCGTTGGCATTCCCCGACGAATCTGCAGCATTTGTTCCGCCGTTTTCATCGAGCCCCCAGTAGCCCAACAGGTCCGCCGAGGCGTCGGCAACGAGCGCAAATATCAAGAGAAAAGATGCCAAGTAAATCAGTTTTCTACACATAGCAATCCTCCTTCAAGAAAGGAACGCTTGAAATAGTCGCGCCTTGGTCACAAGCCAAAGCAACCGATGATGCCGTTCATCCTCCGTAGATTCCCTGGCGTCCTGATACGTTTTCCGAGATGCCTGCGGGTACTGGCACGCACCTCATAAATACTATTTATACCAAATCCCCCATCTTGTCGCCAAGGGAAATACCGCGTCATTCTGGGAAAACGCCTTGAGTGCTGCGTCGATCGGGTAATCGGATGGCCGAGGTGCCGGCAATGCTTGCGGCGTATGGCGGATACTGGGATATCGAGGCCCCAAAGCCTAAAGCGTCAGTCGAGTATGGGTTGCAAACGCCCTACCCTTCGTTTCTGGCAGGTTCGAAGATTCTCACGGTGTTCTTTCCGGCCTGCTTGGCCATGTATAGTGCGTGGTCGGACCGGCTGGTAATGTCCTCAGGGGTTGTGTCGGGGTCGTATTGACCGAGACCAACGCTGATGGACAGCGGTATTTGCTCCCTGCTCCAGGTGGTCGGCGAGTTGGCGACCGCGTCAACCATGCGCTGGGCAACAACAGTGGCATCGCTGAGCGAAGTGTTGAGCAGAATGACTGCGAACTCATCGCCGCCGTAGCGTGCCGCCGTGTCGATCTGGCGGATGCACTCCTTTATTACTCTGCTGATATCACGGAGGACCTTGTCCCCGGCTCTGTGGCCGCAGGCGTCGTTTGTCGCCTTGAGATTGTCAACATCGACCATAATCAGCGAAATCTGCCCGCCGTACCGGCGCAAACGCCATAATTCCTTCTCGAGGATTTCGTAGAACGTCTTATGATTCACAAGGCCGGTAAGTCCGTCCGTTGTGGCCTGGCGCTGGATCTTCTCGAAGAGTTTGATGTTTCCGATTGATGCGCCGATTAGCTGGCTGAACAGTTCGATCAGCGCGATATCGCCGGAGTCAAATTTGTCGCTTCCTGTTTTGTCCGCCAGGTTAAGTACGCCAACCACTCTGTCCTGGCAAATAAGAGGGACGATGGCGCAATTGTTGGTCCGATAGTTTTCAGCGAAGGCCCTCTGTGATTTTCTGATTATCGGTCTTTTGTGGGTGTCTATGTCCCCCACGAGTATCAGCTCCTTGCTCTTTATAGCCATGACCATAAGCGGCGTGGGGGTCTGGTTGAGCGAGACGATTTTGTTTATGGGAAACGGGTGGTTGTGTTTGTGCAGGTGCAGGATGTTGTTCGTTTCATCGAGTATGTAGAGCGAAGCAAACCTTGCTCGGACCAGTTTCGGGATGCTTTCGATGCAGACATCGACTATTCGGTCGATATCCAGGCAGTTTATCTGCCGAGCCAGAGGAGTTACCTGCTCGAGCAGGGAAATGCTGCCGTTCTTATCCTTAGCTGCCCTTTCGGGGTTTTTATCGGTTCGTTTCATGGTTCAAAAGCTTTTGCAGCGCGATCCAATCTCCGCAATTCATGTAACTAATGCAGCAATACCGCAGGTTTTGCCACTCTTGTATCGGATATTTCCCCGTATGTATTTGGGAAAAAGCCGGCCAAATATGAGATGAGGGCCGGTTTCTGGTCGGATACGTACTGTGGAAAATAAGGAATCGGAAGATCCAGCGGACTTAAGTTTAGCCAGGAAGTCTACTTTGAAACAGGCGGACGGTCTTGAAAGACACTTTTTCGGCTAATGCTGCGGCGGGTTCGCGAAAGCCGGAGACTGGCGACGGGTTCGGCCTCCATCGGTTTTTGTCGAGCCAAAAGTCATCCAGGAAAAATCCAGCCAAATTTTCCGAAAAATTCTCTAAAAAAAGTTGACACACTTCAAAAGGCACGTTACATTTTATAAAATGTAAAATACCTTTTGGCTTTGTAGCATTATTTGCCCGGCCGCAGAGTGACGAACAAGGAGCTTGAGACGCGGCGGGAATTCGGAATCGGTCCTTGATTTTTTGAATGGTTTGGTCGGGTAATTGACCCATCGGCCTTTGTGCTTCGGCCGCCTTGAATTGGGCACGGCAAACCCGGCTTTGTGGGAAAGAGTCGCAGCAATGGAATCGAAACTCGATAGCGAGACTTTACAGATACCTGCCAAACTTTATCGAATAGGTGAGTTGGTCGGCCACACGCCCTTCTCACGTCAGACTATTCACAACTACACGATAATGGGCCTGATTCGCGAGGCGAAATGGACTGAGGGTGGACATCGACTTTATGACGAATCGGTGTTCGAAAGATTGTCGGAAATTATCAGACTGCGAAAAACGAAGACGCTTTTGGAAATCAGGGAAATCCTGAGAAAAAAGGGAGCCCGCGGCTCGCAGGTTGCGGGAATGACCGAAGAAGGGACAGGTTGATTACCGGTACAAAACCAGGAGCAAGAATAGCTTCTTTCTCTGTTACGTTACGTTTGCCTTGTTGTTGAAGCCAGGGCAACGGCAAAAGGATCAAGGATGAGAAAATGTGTTTCGCCCCTCACAAGTTGTTTTCCCCAATGTATCCGAGTTCTTTCTTGTCCTGACGGATATCGTGCGGAAAGCCAGTTGCGAAGAGAGCGAAACGCCAGCGGGAAGGATTGCTTATGAATCTGACGGCACTGCTAACTGACAATGTCACAGAGTTACTGATCAAGATAGTCGAGTTCACTCGCCGCCGCCAGAAGGTCATCATTCGAAACATAATCAACGTCCAGAGTCCCGCCTTTGTCCCGGAGGAGTTGGAGGTAAACGAGTTTTCCAGTCTGCTTGACAGTGCAGTGGACGAGCATGTACGAAATCAGCGGCTTGTCCTTCGTGACACCGAGAATATCAAATTCGGCGCAGGCGGCAGTCTGGAGATCAGAGCGGTCGTCGATAAGGAAAGCAAGAGGCTTCTTGAGGAAGACCAGGATGAATATATCGAGCGGCAAATGAACAAGCTGTGGGAAAATTCGCTCAACCAGAAGGTTGCTGCGGAGTTGTTGAGGCAGAAGCAAGAGGCTGTTGCCTTCGGTTAGTCATTATTTTTCGAGTCATTCAAAGTTATCTTAGGAAAAGATGGGCAAGGAAGCACTGTATTTGCAACGAGCGATGGAGAGCTGCAAACGCCATGCAGACCATGCAGGGCGGCTTTCAAATACCTGCCCATGCTGCATCCGCGGACCGGTCGAGAACGAACGATTACAGTTTTCTCCCCGGCCGCTGAAATCCGTCGTTGGAGCCGGTTCCAACTCATACCTTACCTCATCCCGGGCGATATTATCGGCGGATTCCGCAATCGCTTCGCACGATATTATCGGCAAGGAGTTTTTTTTGCCAAAGTCTTTGGGTGGTTCTTCTAAAGTTGTCGCCCGAGAGGTCGATAAAGAATTAATAAGGGCGCTATCCTTGTAAACGCAGCAGAAGATCAGGAAGAGAAAATAGTGAAGTTGGTGTTGTCCATTTACCTGTAACCTGGGCTCCCGCATGAGTGGGATCCCTTTCACGGAGGAAACCTGTGAAGACCGAGCAAGGACTCAGTATCGACCAGATATGGGAGGGGTTCCACAAAGACCGCAACGAGCATTTCCGCAACCTGCTCATGGAACACTACAGGAATCTGGTGCGATATTGTGCGGAGCGGCTGCACAGCAAGTTGCCCGACAAGGTCGAGCTGGATGACCTGATAAGCGCCGGCATTTTCGGACTTATGGATGCAATCGACAAGTTCGACCCCTCCATAGGCGTGAAGTTTGAGACTTATTGCTCGCCTCGTATAAGGGGATCCATTCTCGATGAACTGCGGAGTATGGACTGGGTGCCGCGGTTAGTGCGTGCCCGGGCTCACCAGTTGTCGAAGGCGACACATTCGCTCGAGACACATCTTGGTCGCAAGCCTACCGAAAAGGAGATTGCCGAGGAACTCGAGCTGGATCCGGACGAGTTTAACCGGCTCCAGCGGGATGCGAACGCTACCAGCCTCGTCTCGCTGAGTACCAAGTACAGCGACGGCGAGGGCGAAAAGGATATTCGCGAGATAGACATAATCAAGGATGAAAGAAGCAAGAACCCTGTGATCGAAGCTCAGAAGCGGGACCTCAAGAACCTGCTTACCAAGGGGCTGACAAGGGCCGAGAGGCTGATTATCGTTCTGTATTATTACGAAGAGATGACAATGAAGGAAATCGGTGCAACGCTTGACCTTTCCGAGTCCCGCGTCTCACAGATGCACTCGTCCATAATCGCACGCCTGAAAGCCCAGATGAACACGAGAAAAAAAGAGTTTTCGGTGAGTCGGGCCTGAAGATAAGGTACAGATTATCGGTACTTGCCTAAGCCCCCTCTTTTCCGCGAACAACTCGCTGCAAACCGACCCTGACAGCGCACTGGTTCCATTTCAAGATCATGCTTTGTACACGCTCCGGATGGCTCGGCGCCAAGTCATTGGTCTCCGTACGGTCTTGGGCCAGGTTGTATAGCCGCCAGGGCTCGTTTTGCAGGGCTACCAGTTTCCAGTCGCCGATGCGTACGGCCCGGCCGCCCATGTGCTCGAAGAAAAGTTCCTCGTGTCCCTTTCTTTCCCTGCCGGCAAGACAAGGGGCCAGGCTCCTGCCGTCCAGAGGCGTGAGCGGATTGCCATGGTACTCCGCCGGATAACGCGCGCCGGCCAGTTCCAGGCAGGTGGGCATAATGTCAATGACATGGCTCACTTCTTCCGTGATCGAGCCGGGTTTGAGTTTAAGCCCGGCGGGCCAATGGACTACTAACGGCGTATGGCAGCCCCCTTCGAAAGACTCCTTTTTCCAGTATCGAAACGGCGTGTTCGAAGCGCTGGCCCAGGCCGGACCAATGCCGGTGTAAGTCGTCTCCGAACCCGGCTCGAAGGTGCCCTTGTACCGTATTGTTCGCCCGTCCCTGGTTTGCGAGCTGCGGTCGTAGCCGGGCTGAGTCGGTATTTCCGGCGATGCGCCATTGTCCGAAAGGAAGAAGATGATTGTATTTTCGAATTGTCCGGTTTGCTCGAGCGTTTCGACTATTGTTCCGATGCTTTGATCGACGCGATCGACCATTGCAGCGTGAACAGCCATTTTTGCAGATTGAAACGCCCTTTCGTCTTCGTGGAGTTGATCCCATCTCACGCCCCGGTCCTGTACCGGCGGCAACGGTGTATTCTCTTCCTTGAACAATCCCATCCTGAGCATGCGCGCATACCGGTCGCGGCGCAGTTTCTCCCAGCCTGCTTTGTAAGTCTCTTTATATCTGGCAATATCCTCCGGCCGTGCGTGCAAAGGCCAGTGCGGTGCGCAGTGCGCGACGTACAGGAAGAACGGCTTGTCGGATTTGCTCAGCCCCAGGATGTACTCCACGGATTTGGCGGTTATGGCATCGGTAAAATAGTAATCGTCGGAAACATCCTCGACCGGCTCGGTGCCGTCAACGAGTGAGAAGGGGTCAAAATGGTCGATGACACCCCAAACGACGCCATAGTGCTTGTCGAATCCGCGATTGACAGGATACGTCTCCAGCGGCGCGAAGGGTTGGCCCGGATCGTACTGATGGTCAAGCCATTTCTGATGCAGCTTCTTGTCTTTGAGCGGAATTGTTTCGGACTGGTGCCACTTGCCTGCCATCGCCGTGTTGTATCCGGCCTGCTTAAGTGCTTCGGCGATAGTCATTCCGTTTCGGGTGAGACTGCGGCCATTTTCCACCAGGCCGACCTTGTGAGGATACTGCCCGGTGAGCAGGCTTGCCCGCGTCGGGCAGCAGCGCGCACAGTTGTAGAATTGCATAAAGCGCACGCCGTTCGCGGCCAGACGGTCCAGGTTCGGTGTGTCGATCTCGCCTCCATAGCACCCCGCATCCGAAAAACCCATGTCGTCGGCGAGAATGATGACTATGTTTGGCCTCGGCAGTTTGTCTGCTTGCGATGATAGTGCCGGCCGGCAAAGAAACGAAGGGGCGTAAACCCCCGCCGAGCCGATCAACATATTTCTGAGGAACTGTCTCCTTGTAGTCATGATTTTTCGCCCGTCAGCTAAATGTGACGTATTTATTCGTTGTTGGCCAGACACACCAGCCGGCCATTTTTCATCGCCAGGTACAGGCGTCCGTTTGCGGCGGCCATGCCGTCGAAAACCGGAAGCGACTCAAGTTTGTATTCGGCCAGCTTTCTTCCGTCCGCAGTCGAGACTGCCCAGAGAAGAGCGCCTTTCTTCCCGGCCCAGGTATCGGCGACGTCCTGAGGATTTTCGAGTACAAGAGCCTGCTGGCCCTGGGTTCCTTCCGTCCCGACAACATCGGGCGGACCTGCTATGAACATCGTCTTGTCGGCAACTGCCATAGCAGTGACGAACAACGGCACCTGGCCGGCCCAGCGGTATTTGAGCGCGGCTGGAGCGGCGTTTTGCTGCCCTCTTCTTTTTTGCGCACTTGATGCGGTTTGTGCAGCCTCGCGTGTGCCCTTCTGACCGGGACTTCTGTCGTAGGCGAAGAGCTGGTATTTCTCTCCGCCCCGCCACTGGCCGGTGTTTCCTCCGACGTATTGGTCGCGGCCGTATCCGAACACCGATGATTCATCGAAAGAGAGTATCCGGCCCGACGCGACCTCGTTGCCGATTTTCCACCACGCACTCCAGTGGGAGAGGAATTCATCGTTGAGGACCCAGTATCCGCGATGCCACCATGTGTCGTCCAGAAAACCAATCGGTGTGAAAACATGCACACCGGAGCCGGCGTCGCTTCCCGTCTCGAAGTCCAGTTTCACATGCCGCATATAGACATCATCTCCGTCGGCCAGCAGGATATCGGACAGCAAGCCGCGCATTTCCTTGCCGGCATCTGCGGGCTGTTTTCCGGTCTCGGGGTCCGGGCTGTAAATGACGGTCGAGGATATCTGCCTGCCGGTTTCCGGCTCAAGGCGGTACAGATGAATGCCGCCGTCCAGATAAGACGAACGGCCTGCGGCTACAATCAGTACGCCGTCCTTGACGAGTACACTGCCATGAACCGGCCATACCGACTCCAGTTGGCCGTTGACGGATGTACGGCGGTCTTCCGGCGCCGCGCGAAACCGCCATACGAGCTTGCCGTCGTCGGCACGCAGGGCGTAAACGCAGCCATCTGCCGAGCCGAACAGTACCATACCCTTGTAAGCCGTTGGCGGAGAATCGACCCGACCGCCGACGGTGTAGCTCCAGAGCCTGCTTGCGTCTCTGGCGCTGAGAGCATGGACAGTATGTGTGTCAACCGATGCCACGAAGACTTTGTCCTTGTCGGTGGTTACGCTCGACAACCGGCCGCCCAGATCAACCTGCCACAACGGCTTCAGCTCAGGGCCAACATGGTCCCGAGTAATTCCGCTTCGCATAGCATCATGCCGGTACGTCGGCCAAGCTTCGGATTCTGTTTCTCGGCCGCCGGACCTCGGACTTGAGACTTTTCCATACGCGGGGCCTTTTTCAAATCTTGCATCGTTTTGACTCTGAGCGACAGGTTTGCGGTCGGCGGCCAGCGCGAATAGGCCGTTGAGTTTCGTCGTCAGGTTGCAGGCGCAGGAGTCCGGCGTGACATAAAGAAGCCCGTTCGCGGGCATTATGCCGTACTGGCAGGTGCCGCGTATCCAGTAATTCTGCCAAATCTCACCCGATTTGACATCGAGGAACTGTACGCCCTGGTTGCCGAGTAACATAAAGCGATCCGTCGCCTTGTTGCGGTAGCACCGGTGGTGCATGTATCCTTTTACCGTCGGCAGTTCTCTTTTCAGCGTTCCGGTGAGCGGATCGAAGCCGTTTCTCTCAACGTTCTTGCCTTTGGCCCATACGAGCCCGTCGATTACGAAAACGTCGGGCGGAGAATTATAGCCCTGCCAGGACGAGCCGCTCCATAGTTGCCGGCCGTCTTCCGCCGAAAACGCTGTCATTCGCTTGAAATCCGCCGAATACACCACCTTGTCCTGAACGACCAACGTCGGCGATTCCCAACCCACTTCGTGGCCCTTTAGCTCCATCCGGCCCATCGGCGAATGCCACAGCTCGTCTCCGCTGCCAATGGCCAGACAAAACAGATCATCGAGTGTCTGGTAGAAAAGCCTGTTGTCCTGAGCGGCGAGGGTCGGATGCACTAACGGCTCAATCTTCTTTTGCCAGAGAACGTTGTCGCTTGCCGCGTCCACGGCGACGATGCGGCGCAGACCCGGCGCCGGCTTGAGACCTTGCCTGATCTCGGATTCCATCTGGGCCGCGGTTTGAGGTGCGGTGTCGATGAGCAAAATGACTCTGTTCCCGAGATGTACAATCTGTCTGGTATCTTCGGTATCCTTATAGACCCACAGCGTTTCGCCTGTCGCCGCGTCCAGAACGCTTACAGGAGCGTCGATGCCGAGGGTTACGTATATGCGGTTGCGCCCCGCGACGAGCCGAAAGGCCAGATCCGGAGGTCCGGCACGAAATGCGCGGAACTGGTCCGCCCAGGAATCGACGGGTCTTTTCCAGAGGACGACGCCGTTAAAAGCGTCACGGGCCACGAGGACCCACTGCGAGGGCAGCCTGATGTCCACTCGGGGCGCCTCGTCAATAATATAGAATATCCGCCCCCCCGCCGAGACGCAGGCGCCAAGGCTGGCAAGCTGCTCGTGAGCCCTTGCGAATTTTGGCTCCCCCTGCCACTGGATATGACGCGGCGGCCCGACCAGCGTGTCGTGCGAGACGGCGTTGTTGTTTGCGCTATGCAGGAAGTGCGTCCATTCATCAATCTCCTTTGGCCACGGTTTGACTTCCTTGCGCCAGGTTTTGCCTTTCTTGATATAGGCCGCGCCATTGGGGGCGAGAACACGCATAACCTCACCTTCGGCGACCTCGGCAGGTTCGTCCAACACGAGCAGATTGACGAGGTTGTCGGTATAGGGCAGGCAATTGCCTCTCCATCGCTCGACCGAGACCTTGCCGTAAAGCCCGAGCGAATCGATATACTTTCGCGCCCTCTCGATGTCGTCTGCATCTTTGTCCAGGCCGTGAACGAGATAGCCGTCACCGGCGCACAGAGCCGCTGTGAGCTTCCCATCGCCGCAGCCGACGTGGACGATCAGTCCGCCTTTGAGTCCTGTGTCGTCAAGGATTTGTTGGGCCTGCTGCGCCGGCTGCTGAGCATTTGCCGCCGATACAATGCAGGAGACTGTCACAATACAAGCGAACATTGTATGGAATTGTCTGATTCTCCTCATGGGTTCTTGTCCTTTCCGTCCGAACGTGTCCCGGCCCTTGCCGGCAGCCTCACATCCAAGTGTTGCACATAAACGGTCACCGAATGGCGTGCGATTTTGATTACGCCCTCTGACGGCACACGAATAGCCGCCGGTTATTATACTTCTGATGCATGCTGCGAGCAACAGTTGCTTTGCGTCCGGAAGTGTTGCTGAATCTGACGATACGTTCTTGACTCGGCGGCCTCAAGGATGTTAGGGTTGGAATGCTTGGTCTCTGATGTGAATGCTGTACGTGCCGGCAAATCTGGTTTGCCCGAAAGCATGTGCATGCGACCGCGAATACTATTTCAATTATTCAGGAAGGTGTGATTACCATGGCAAGAAAAGGACATATTTCTCGACGAGAATTCATGGGTAAGATAGCCGCATCAACGGCAGCCGTGACAATCGTGCCTGCTCGCGTCCTGGGGCGAGATGCTCCCAGCAACAAGCTGAATATCGCTGTAATCGGATCATCGGGACGTGCCAGGGCCAACCTCAAGGGTGTGAGCAGCGAGAATGTCGTGGCATTATGTGACGTGGACGAGAAACGGCTGGAGGATACGGCCAAGTCTTATCCCAAAGCCAAAAAGTACAAAGACTTCCGCCGGATGTTGGACGATGTGGACAAGTCCATAGAGGCGGTTATCGTATCTACTCCCGACCATACGCATGCGGTCGCCGCTATGAGAGCTATCAGGATGGGCAAGCACGTTTACTGCGAGAAGCCGCTCGCTCATTCGATTTATGAGGTTCGCCAAATCACCGAGGCGGCCCGCAGGCATAAGGTCCAGACACAGATGGGCAATCAGGGCCATTCCTCGGAACAGATTCGCATGCTGTACGAATGGATTGAGGACGGCGCTATCGGCGATGTCCGAGAGGTCCATGCCTGGAGCAGCCGCCCTTCCGGCGGTGCGGCCTTCGCTGTAAATATGAAACGCCCCGCGGATACGCCGCCTGTCCCTGATGGATTGGATTGGGACCTCTGGCTTGGGCCGGTCCCCTACCGTCCTTATCATCCCGACTATCTGCCGTTCAAATGGCGCGGCTGGATCGATTTCGGCACCGGGGCGCTGGGCGATATGGGCTGTCATATTATGGACCCTGTCTTTTGGGCACTGAAGCTCGGCGAAGTCGATACGATTGAGGTCGAAGCGACCACCACGCATTTTGAGCCGGAGATGATGAGCGAGACTTACCCGACTGCGTCCATCGTCCGTTACAACTTCCCTGCCCGCGGCAGCATGCCGGCACTCAAGCTGACGTGGTCGGACGGCCGGCTTCGTCCCCCCCGCCCAGACGATATGGAGATCAACAGGAAATTCGCCGGTGAGGGAACTCTGCTCGTCGGTGAAAACGGAAACATCATACATGGGTCTCATGGGGCCAGTGAGTTGCGCATCGTGCCGGAATCGAAGATGAAAGCCTACAAGCTGCCCGCCGAGACTTTGCCTCGCTCGAAGGGCCATCACGAGGACTGGATCCTCGCCTGCAAAGGTGGGGCGCCGGCCAGTTCGAACTTCAACTACGGCGGGCCGCTCACGGAGATGGCACTGCTGGGAGTTCTGGCGATACGCAACCAGAATCGCAAGCTGATCTACGACGTAAAGAACATGCGCATCACCAACGACGACGACGAGGCGAACAAATACGTCAATCCGCCCTACCGGGACGGCTGGGTCTTATGAGTTCCATATAGCCGGCAAGGGAAGTTATGGTAAGAGGCCGCTGGTGTAGGAGTTGAAGGTCTCTCTTGTGCTTGTGGTTCGCTCGGTCCGCGCTACTTTACTTCAACATTCTGAGCTTGAGGTTCCTCAGACTTGCTCGCCTCTTTCGGGGTGGAGCTGTCCGCCTTTTTGAGCTTCTCCAGCAGGTCTGTGAGCACGGTTGCCGCCTGGGTGTTATTACTGTCCCGCCCGGCGTTCTGCAAGTGTCCGGCGGCGTCATCGAGTTTACCCATACCGAGCAACTGGTAACCCAGGAGCAGTTCCATGTCCGGATCGCCGGGATTAAGCTGTGCTGCTCGCTCAAGCTGCTCCACTTGTTTATGCAGCACAATTTCGTCCGTATAAAGGCCGCGAGGATAGAAAACCCCCTCCTTCTCCGGCGATGCATTGACCAGTGCCTTGCGCAGAGCCTTTGCGGCGTTATCGTATTCGCCGTTTGCGAACAGCGCCTGGACGCGAGCGAAGGGCAAAACGATATCGTCGGGCGCAAGCTGCATGGCTTCGTGAAACCTGTCTGCCGCACCGGCGTAATCGGCGGCCTCGAAAGCCTTGACGGCTTTCTCAAAATCGCGGTCCGCCCGGGTCTCTTCCGCCGGCTCGGCGGGAGGCTCATTGTCGAGCTTCTCTTTGGCCGGGCCCAGGGACTCCTGCTGCGGTGCGTTGCTGCCGTAGTAATAGTAATTGTACGTGTCGCCGGCGACTACATACTCGGGCGGGCAGTCCCCGTACCACCTGTAGGGATGGCATCCGTACCAGTAGTAACGTCTGTACGTATAGCACGGCCAATAGCCACCGAGACTTACGAAGACGAATCTGCGGTGATAGTACGGCCAGAAGAAACCGAACGTGAAATCAGGACCCCAGTCGTAACAGATTGGACGGCAACAATTCGGCCATGAGATCCAGTAGAAGATCCTGTGGGAAGGGTAATAGTCGCGGTTGTAGTGATAGTAACTCCTCTGCGTGGTTGGATATGCGTAACGGTCGTTAGCCTTTCTTCCGATACGTGCGCTGTCCACGGGCACACTCTGGCCGGAGGGTATGGTCGAGTCCTTTCTCGAAAGCCGCCCGTTCGAGCCGCCGATTGCGGAGGCCGTCGCATCAGACCGCGAGGCGCGCGGCGATAGAATTCCCCGTGTACCGGAAGAAATTCTGCCTTCAGGCATAGTCTTTCGGGATTCTCTAACCTGCATGCGAGGGGCATTGTTGTTCAGCCTCGGAGTCGGCTGGGACGATACGCCCGAGCGGGACGGCATTGCCATTCGTTGCGAGGTTGCGCCTGCATTCGACCTGCCTGCCGAACTCGGCGGGGCGGACCTTGGTGCAGACTGCTTACGGTCGGTCTTGGCTGCTGAGACGGAGCCTGCAATCACTATTATTGCGGCCGTCGCCAGCAGTGCGATTGTCAATTTGAACTTGAATTCTTTCATGATCAACCCTCGCATGAATGCTGTCTCCGGCAAAATACGACCGTGAACCTTTCTATTACTATTTTAGCAAAGCGGCCGCAAGCTGTCAAGCAATCCCTTGGCTGTTAGAATCTCCACGCCAGGCTTGCACCGACGGCCTGAGCCGAAGCGGTGCCCTGAAGCTCGACATTGAAAGAGCAGTTTTCCGTAAGCTCCAGTTGAGTCCCGACATAAATGCCTACGATCGAGTCCTGCTTGATGTTCCAGGAATAATGCGAAGTCAACTGCCCCCCGCCTCCATCCACTTCGCTATAAACATCGTCCAAATCCCCGCCGACGAAGTGCAGAAACGGGCCGGCATAAACGGATGCGCGGTCGGAAAGCATATAAGTAGCGCCTACGCCAATCTGGATCTCTGCAATATCGACCTCAACGAAGTCTGGTGCGGCCCAATGTGCGGCGTCCAGCAGCCCGCTGTATTCGGACCAGCTCATCTGAAACAGCCCGCCCAACTTCAGGTTGCCTTCTTCGAGAAATGTTGCCTTGATACCGCCGCCAAGGGCAAAGCCGCTGCTGCTGTCGAACCGTTCTTCGTCTTCCCATAGTGAGTCGCCGAACTTCGCATTTGCACCGCCCACGCGCAGAAACACCTCACAAATGTCGGCGACGCCGTATCCCAGATTCGCATACGTTCTGTTCGTCTTGAAATTCTTAAGTGTGAAAGACGTGGCGTCGCCTTCGTCGGAAAACGCCCCGTCGAGGAACTCGACCCACGTACCTTCGTTAAGTTCCAGGTCCATTTCGCTGTGAGAGTAGTCTATTCCAGCCTTGAACTGGCCGTGTTGCAGCCCGGCGGCGGGAGGCCCCATAGGATCGAGGGCAAGAGCCTTCGAACCACCCAGAAAGGCTGTCATCAGAGCGAGAGCCATCAGCGAGGTCTTTATCGTCATTGTGTTGCGTTGAGGAGTCGTTGCTTTTTTCATCGTCAATCTCCTTTCTTTCATAAGGTGCAAATCGCCAATTTTGACGGTTACCACAGTTTTCTAAGTTGCGAGCGGCTAACGCCGCCGGTTTCTACTTAAATAAGGCACGGCAAGGCGCACAGGTAACGCGTTTTAGGGTGTTTTTCGGTGGTACTGCTGCAAATTTTGCGATTGTTCGGGGTTCGGCGTGAGGCTCTTTGGCATCGGAGGAGTGGAGCGAGCCGTTCCTGGATCGTTAGAGTTGTGACATGGATTTTTCCGTAAACTTGATGATCTCATTCATCATCAGGACCGACTGATATGGATAACGGCCGACAGCGGTTTCCGCCGAGAGCATGACGAAATCGGTGCCGTCTATGATTGCATTGGCTACGTCGGTAACTTCTGCGCGCGTGGGCCTGCTGTGCTCGGTCATGTGCTCCAGCATCTGTGTGGCCGTGATTACGAACTTTCTCGCCGCGTTGGACTTCTTGATTATATGCTTTTGCACTATTGGCACTTCGTGAATCGGGATGGCCACACCCATATCGCCGCGGGCTATCATTATTCCGTCCGCGGTCTGAATTATCTCGTCTATGTTCTGGATTGCCTGTCTGTTCTCGATTTTTGCCACAATCCGGCAGTTGGGCAATCCCGGCTTAATCAGCTCGGCGGCTTGCCGGACGTCGTTGCGGTCCCGTACGAATGATAGAGCGATGTAGTCAACCTTCTGTTCTATGCCGAACTCTATGTCCTTTTTGTCCTTCGCGGTGATACCCTCAAATTCGAGGTCCACACCGGGCATGTTTATGCCTTTTCTTTCCTTAAGAACGCCACCCTCGACGACTACGGCTTTTATGCTGTTTGCGGCGGTGCTCTTTACGCGCAGAATCAGGTTCCCGTCGTCGATAAAGATAAGCTGCTTCGGTTTTATGCGGCTCAGGTCGCCCTCGTAATCAAACGGTATTGTCTTGGGCCCGCATGCGCCGGCTTCGTTGCTGAGCCACACGATTGTGCGGTTCTTCAACAATCTTGTCTTGGCGCCTTTGAGCCGCCCTATCCTGATTCGGAAGCCCTCCAGGTCCAGCATTATCCTTATGTGTCGCTTGTACTTTGCGTTCAGGCGGCGGACTCGTTCAATGGATTCAAGGAGTTGTTTATGGCTGCCGTGCGAAGAATTCAGTCTGACTACATCCAGGCCCGCTGAAAACATTTTTCGCAGGACGGTATCGGTGCCGCTTGCAGGTCCCAATGTGGCGATTATTTTTGTCCTGGGCATTACATCAACTCCTTTTCGGTTTTAGTTTGGCGATGAAGAACTCGGCGGTGGATCCGTAGGTCGTTTGGGCTCCGGGGTATTTCAGGTCGGCCTCTATCCCCAGCTTGTCCATCTCCTCCTTGAGCTTGATACCGAACATTACGTGATGGACTTTCCAGCCCTGCGCCTTGACGGCGTCGGTCGGAACGGGGTCATCCGGCTTCATGGCGTAACTCATGAAGATGGGCACATCGTCGGCGGAGATCAGCGAAAGGGCGGAAATATCCTCAATGACTTTGCGAAACTCTTCGGCCGTAATGTTGCCGAACGCCTCGGCTCGCTCCCTGTGCGGCTTGTCATAGCCCGGAATCCACTTCATCCACCAGTCAAAGTCCATGGTCGTTTGTCCGCCGTTGGTCGCAACGCAGGCAAGCCGCGAAGACTCACGCCGGAGCGGGTCGCTGCTCGACGGATCGGCCATTTCATCGTGAAACGCCAGCCACATGCAGATTTGTGCGCCGGCCGAGCCTCCGAACGCGCCGACCCTTGTCTTGTCGATGTTCCACTCTGCGGCCCTGGAGCGGATAAACTGAATCGCCCGCAGCGAATCGTGGTGCGCCGCCGGCAAATGTGCGTGCGAGATGAACCGGTATTCGACAGCCGCAACCGAAATTCCAGCATCCAGCAGCTCACGCAGCGTGGCTTGATTGACACTATTCTTGCTGCCGCCTCGAAAACCCCCGCCGTGAATGAAAACCGCCAGGGGAGCAGGCTCGTCGGATTCGGCCCGGTAAAAATCAATCACATTTTGTTCATGAGGGCCGTACTTGATGTCTGCATAAGTCGGTTGAATCCGACCATTCGCTCTCGCGTTGCTGCGATTTGCAGTACCGCCCTGCTGCTTCGTAAAATGCCTGTCGAAAAAATCGGCTGCTGTCCCAACGAGTTTCTCCGGACTTTCCTGTCCGTCACGCAGCCCGTGCCCCGCTCCTTTGACTACATGGAGTGTTGTCTCAACGCCCGCCTGCTTCAGAGCATCGTGCAGCAGCTCGCTTTGGTGAAGAGGCACCAACATATCTTTGTCGCCGTGCATTATGAGAAACGGCGGATCGTCTTTTGTCACGTACGTGATCGGATTGGCTTTCGCGACCAATGATCGGTACGGTTCGTCCTGAATTGGCCCTCCGACCAATTGCGACTCAGGCGAATTGGGAGCATCGTGAGCGAGACGGCTGCCTTCGAGCGCGTATTTATCCATCTGCAAAAAGTCCGTCGGGCCGAACCAGTCGCAAACCGCCTGTACACGGCTCGAATATTCGCGATTTGTCTCGGTATCGAATTCCCTGACATCGCCGGCGGTGCCGAGGAATGCGACGAGGTGCCCTCCTGCCGAACTGCCCCATGCGCCAATCCGGTCGGGATCGAGGCCGTATTTGTCGGCGTTTGCCCGAACCCAGCGCACTGCTGCTTTGCAGTCTTCGACCTGGGCGGGGAAGATGGCTTCACCGCTGAGACGGTAACCGACGTCCACTACTGCGTAACCTCTGTCGAGCATCGGCCGGGCCTGACCGCCGGAGCCCTTGCTCCCGCCCCGCCAGCCCCCGCCGTGCACCCAGACGATCACAGGCAGCGGCGCCGACCATTTCGTCGGCAGGTAGAGGTCGAGCAGAAGTTTCCTGTCCGCGACCCAGGCATAGACGATGTCCCGCTCAATCTTTGCCTGCGGCCGGGGCTGGCCAACGGCAATCTGGCTGCTCACAACTGCGGCCAGAATCGTCATCGTAAACGGTATCAACAGAATCCATTTA
>JBDREF010000392.1:0-21276 GCA_043820045.1 Planctomycetota bacterium
CAAACAGATGGCGCTTGCGTGGAACGTTTACGCCGACGATTACGATGGAAAAATCGTGAACGGCAACACAAGCACCGGCGGGCACAACAAGGACGGCACGTGTTGGGTATATTGGCCCGGCCGCGGCGCCTCGGAACAGCAGCGAATAGACGGCATAAAACGCGGGCTGCTCTACGAATACTGCCCGAACATAAAATTGTACCAGTGCCCGACCGGTGTGCGGGGGGAAATAGTGACGTACGCGATAGTCGATGCCTTGAACGGCTACGACGCGATACCCGGCTCCGAGGGCCAGATAATCAAGAGCAGAACGCAGATTCGCAATCCCGGCCTGCGGGCGGTGTTCCTCGACGAAGGCAGACTAAGCCCGGCAAGCTGGACCGTCTGGTACAGTGAGGAACGATGGTGGGACCAGATCACCGCCAGACACGGCGACGGCACGAATTTCTCCTTCGCCGACGGACACGCTGACTACTGGAAGTGGAAGGACCCGCGTACGATAGAGATCGCCATGATGGACTACGACCAATGGCAAAGCTCCGGCCGGCAAGGCAACCTGTCCCGCTCGACCGGCAGTCAGGACCTGCACAAAGTCCAAAAGGCCGTATGGGGAAAATTAGGCTACACCCCAAGCCCAATCCAGTAACGAACGTGTCCAAGCAAGAGCAGCTTCTCGCTTGACGTGGACGGTCGGCGCCTTACAAATTTGCAGTTTTTTTCTTGTTGCTATGGCGTAGGATATAGTATACCATACGCATGTATTCTGTATCTCAAAGGTAATTATCATGCTCAGCGATTTAGAAATTAAGAACTTTCGGCCCTTTAAGGACTTACACGTCCGGGATCTCTCGCGAGTCAATCTGTTTGTCGGCCGTAATAACAGTGGCAAGACAACAATCCTGGAAGCTGCCGAAATGCTGCTGAGTGGGGATAGAACAGGCGCAGTGCTTGGCTGTGCGATGCGGCGTGGGGAGATATACGAGCAGCGTGAGCAGGAAAGAACCAGTCGTTATATTGATGTAAGCCATCTATTTTATGGCCACGACTGCGAGGTCGGGGCACAGTTTCAAATCAAAGGGACAGAATCAGGTGCTGGTCTTGAGTTGCTGTGCGAGATATGCCCCTCCGATAGTGCTCGAGACAATGACCGGGCTTTATTCTCTGACGTAAATGTACTGGAACCACGTCTGTTGTTGTCTATTCGCCATAGCAGGAGCAAGGAGTCTGTAACATACCCGATAGTCTTCTCAGGAGCCATCTCTCTCGATGCTGTTCGTCGCCTGAGTTCCAAGCCAAACTCTGAGGAAAGACCTGTCAGTTTCATAAGGTCTGAAACCATCGACAGCATCGAACTCCAGGAATTTTGGGATTCGATTGCGCTCACATCAGAGGAGTCGAATGTAATCGAAAGTCTCCGGATTCTCGAGCCAATGATTGAGCGGATAGCATTTCTTGGTTCCAGATCATACTACAGGTATCCAGGTTCCCGGTGGGGCATATATGTTAAACTGCGAAATCTCGACAGCCGGATACCCTTAGGAAGTCTCGGTGATGGCATAAGACATCTTCTCACAACCTCTTTGGCTGTTAGCCGTTCTGCTCATGGATTCGTGATGATCGACGAGATCGACACGGGTCTTCACCACTCTATCATGAGCGATATGTGGCGTGTTCTCATTACGACGGCTGAACGTCTTGACGTTCAGTTGTTTGCGACAACGCATAGCCTCGATTGTCTTAGGAGCCTTTCGTGGCTTTCCAGTACTGAACCGGACCTCTGCAAGGGAGTGAGATTGCACAGGGTCGATGAACAACGAGACAGAACAGTTGTCTATACTACTGATGAGATTTCGATAGCCGCCGATCAACATGTGGAGCTCAGGGGATGAGACGAGAAAGCTCATCGTACAGACTTCTCGTTGAAGGGACTGATGACAAACATTCCGTAATTCATCTGATGAAAAGACACGGGATCGATTGGGATAATCCCGCAAATGTTCTTCCTCATGTGCATGATTGCGGAGGCTTTGGACCATTAGTGAAATCCATACAAGTTAACGTGAAGTCCTACAAACGGCTTGGAATCATTGTAGATGCAAACTTGGATGTGGATAAGCGATGGCAACAGGTGACTAACGAGCTTTCCAAAATAGATATCACACTTCCGGAGTCACCCAATAGAGATGGAACGATAATTGGCGGCATGTACGCTGACTGGAAGGTTGGTGTTTGGCTTATGCCTGATAATCAAAACAAAGGGGAGCTTGAAGATTTTCTGGGCAAGTTGGTGCCATCAGATGATAAGTGTTGGTCGTATGCAGATGAAGTAACGAAGCACGCAAAGCAGATCGGCGCTCAGTTCTCTGATAAATTGTTCAGCAAAGCGAGAGTCCATACATGGCTTGCGTGGCAGGAAAATCCGGGCCTACCATTTGGAACGGCCATCACAGCAAAATATTTCGGAGCGGACTCACGAGAAGCTTTGAAATTCGTGCAATGGTTCAATCTTCTGTTCTGATGATCCAGTCCTTTTTCAGAGCGGAGAGCGATCAAGTACGGCCACCAATTAATGGCTGGGGGAATGGATACGGACGTTTACTGATTTCCTGCCGGAGCGCGGCAGCCCACCTCCCAAGTTTTGTGGATATCCGGGTGAGTCGGCTTTGATGAACTACGACCCAACTGCCGGGCTCCGCCAGTGACCTTCTCAAACCAGCCGGAAGAGGGCAGGCATGAGAGAACTAATCGAAACGAATAACCAAGTTATGCTGGAGTGTAAGGCGGGGCAGCCGCACTGGGCTATTGACCAAGGGCTTGGATTATGGCTTGTTTGGCTGTTTCTGTTGCGGGGCTGCGGGGGTAGTCTCTGGTCAATTGAGCGTAAACGGATTTGGCTTTTTCTATGTCTTTCATGCCGCACAGGGCAAATACCTGGCGGGCGAGGACTTCGGCGATGTCGTAATCGTTCAACTGTAAGTTCTTGAGCCGTTCGGCTAAATAGAACGCCGCCTGAAACTCTTCGGCGGCTAAGTGTATGTCGAGTTTCACAATGTTCTCACCCGGCGCGAACAATTTCACAGGGTCCTCGGCGATAATCGTCTCGATATTCGCCGCGGCGAAATTCAACTGGGCCGCATCGCCCTTATACTCAGCCAGCATTCTCGCGTGTCTGAGCAAGCCGGCATGCTTGATATGCTGCTTTGTTTTGTCGGCGGGTTTCGAGGAGTCGCTCAGTCGTTGAACCAGGTCGATAGCTTCCTTTGCCTGCCCCAAGCCCAGCATCGCCTGCGCTTTCGCCGTTATCGCACGGCGGGCCAGGTCATCGGGCGAAGCTGCGTCTATCGCAAGCGGGTCGAGCATCTTCAAAGCCTCATCGTTTCTTCCGAAGAACTTTATCAGAATCTCGGCCTGATAGACCGCCGCTCTTCGTTGAACGGATTTATCCACGCCGTTCTTTGTCGCAAGCCGGCTGAAAAGCTCCAGGGCCTTGTCGTATTTCTTCAGCTCGGCGGAACAAAGGTATTGCCCGAAGTCAAAGAGGAAATCTGTATCGCCCGATTCCTGCACGAGCCTGACCACCCCTTCGCTCAGGGCCGCGGTGGCGCGAGTCTTCCAGTCGGGACGGTCGGCCTGCTCGGCCATGACGGACAGGTTTATAAGGTCGTCCGGAGGAGACTTGGCCAGGTCTCGCTTCTTTACGACTTCATCGAAAAAGTCCGCATTGTCCGTATCCATGAGGCACTTGTCCCACGCGCAGTGGACATAGACATCATGGCTGGCCTGCGCTAAGGATTTGCCGTCCAGCGATACTTCGAGTTCAACTTTTCGCAGCGCCGGCCGCAGGAAAACGTGATCGACCGTCTCGCCCGCCGCAACCGTCCCATCGTCAAAAGTCCAGCGGTACGAGTACCGCCTCAGCGCATCCGGCCTGATTGCCTTGAATCGCATCGCAACAAAAGCAGTTCCGGTCTGTTCGAGGCGGAAATCATCCACGGGCCACCACTCGAAGGCCGCATAAGGTTTATTCGGCTCTTCGAAGTCAGCGGAAACGGCTTCGTAGTGCCCGAACGGAATGAAATCTGTTCGGGTCATCACCCTCAACTCCTCGCCGGGTTTCTTCCATGCGGCGACGGCAAACATTTTCTCCCACTGGGCATAGTGATAGTACTCCAGTTTATGTATGCCGGGCTTGAGAGAGATATTGCCCTTTTTCTCTCCTCGCAGCCCCCCCTGTATATCGTGCTGACCGGGCCAGCCCGCCACTAACTCGCCGTCGATACTCAGATAGGAGTCCCAGCGGGAAATCGTGGCAAAGGTGTACTGGCCGGCCTTGGGCACCTCAAAGAAACCCTTGTAGTGATAGAGTCCGAAACCACCTCTCGCAGGAGGCTCACTCGTGCTGTAAGCCGGCTTTCTATGAATTGGAAACGAATGCTGAATATCATCGACGAGACTACGGCCCACCGGCTGGGCCGTCTTGTCGAAAGCCTCCTGGAATTGCGGCAGTTTGTCCGACGAGCGAAGACCTCTGTTTGTCCATCTTGTCTCGAGCACGAGCCCGGCCCGGGGCTCCCATGATGTACTCGACTCGCTCTGTTTGGCTTTGGGCACGAGATAGATCAGGTAGCTCGGATAGCCTTTGGTACTCTCGAAGAGAATATCCATCGGTTCGCCCCGCCCTGCCGAGAGAATCCGGCTGTTGACTCTTGCCCCGCTGCTGGTAATGAAAACCTCCGGCGTAAAATCTTCCAAATTGTACCCGGGAGCGTAAATTCGTACGGAAGATACCTCGGGGAACCGGCCCCTGAGCATGAATCCCGGATCCACCCACCTGGCCCAGCGAAAATACTTGCTGTCGGATGCTTCTACCACGAGCTTGAGCTGCTTGCTCCGGGCCGGTATCGCGGTGTTGATCTCCTCCAACTGCCTGCGCTTGGTGAGCGGATCGGACCTGAATATGAGCCTCTTGTCTGCATACACCTCGAAAATAACCGAAGTGTTCGGATCGGCGCCGTCAATGATTCCGGCCCTGGCGACAAAGTGCGTGAAGTCTTTGTGAAGGTTATAGATAATCGGCTTGGAGCCAAAAGAGGGAAGAAAATTCAGGCAGAGCCTGCCGTTGATCCGACGCTTATCAGTCCACCTGTTCTTCTCTATCCATTTTTGCACACTTTCCGATTTCTTGTCGGGCTGAATATCCAGAAGCGAGACGTGGGGAATGAGCGACTTGGCATAATCCTTTTCGACCCGAAACCGAACTGCCGCATCTTTCACGTGCCAGGAAGGCGAAGATGCAACTTCCTCGGACCTGGCCGCGCCGGAAGAAAATATAGCCATCGCAGCACAGCACAGAAGGCATCTGATTTGCACGTGTGTTCTCGCTCCCAGTTGTATTCTCCCGGATCTAATCATATTGCTCAAGTTCGGCAGACGATGGAATTTGTCATTTGTCCTGGGCGGATTCGTCTTTAACTGCGGTCTTCGCCAACGCTTCGAAATACGCACTTACCATCTGATCGTAACCCCTGAAATTCGACATCTGCCTCCTGGAAATCATATTTTGGAGCTTTCTGGCCAGAACCGGGTCGTCGGTGTACTGCATGGCAACCTGGCTGCCCATTGCACCTCGTGACCTCTTCAGCGATTCAACAGTCTCATCGTATGCCTGGTTGATTGCAATTCCATCAGCGCGTTTAATCGATTCTTCCAGAGTTTTCATAGCCCGGATCGAAACTTCAAGCTCGGTTGCAGAAAGATTATGCCGTTTAAGTTCCAGAACCAGCTCTTCCGATGCCTGCCTGATACCCTGCTGTTTCTGCAGGGTCGCCTGCATCATCTCCAGCACCTTGGGCGGCAGCTTTCCACCCATGCCGAACTCAGTCGTGCTGTCGGTGGTCTTACCGAGACCTGTCCCCCCGGTGGCGGCTCCGACGTCCTGATCTTCGACCTGCCCGCCTTCGAGCGGCGTGTTGGATACGCGTTCCCGCAGGCCGTATTCGTTCTGATCGAGGTCTTTGGCGACCGATTCGACGAGTTGCCCGTCGGACATGCCGCTACGGCCGGCGCCGCTTCTTCCCTCCAGAACATTATCTTCCGGCTTCTGATCGCCGGTCTTGCCTTTGGCGCTGGTGCTGCTTATGGTCCCGTCGGCAACAGGCCCGGCGGTATGATCCAGGGAGTTGAGGTAGCTGCCGACGTCTTCCACCTCCGGCCGCATTTCTTCTTCCGATGTTATCAAATCGCCGACGAGATCCTCCAACTCGCTCGGAAGCTCTGCAAGCGGGGCTACCAGTTGTTCGTCCTCGGGAATCTCGGCGACGAACTGGATATTGTCGTACGCCCCGAGCGTCGCTTCGCAGTTTATCATAAGCTCTTCGGCCATTTCGACCGCTTCGGTTTCCAAACGATACGCATCCTGCCGGGCCTGGCGCATTTCGGCGGCCTCTTCGGCTTTGTCGGCCAGCTCATCGGCCTTCTCATAGATACTCTTCATCTCGTCAACCATTTGGTCGTCGCCAAAATCCAGAAGATTCATATTGCTCAGATCGTTGACAACGTCCTTCAGAATTTCCGCGAGCTTCGACTGGTCAATCGCGAGGTCTTCGAGCAGTTCCTTGTCGTCCTCGGAGAAGTCCTCCGGCGGCTGATCCTGAACCATCTGGCGCTTCTCCATGATATCTTTCTGCTGCTTTACAAACTCGCCCAGCTCCTTGGCCGTGTTTTCCAACGTCTCTGGCGGAGTTTCACTGAGCGTATCTTCCTCCTGTCCCAGAAGCTCCGCCATTTCCTTCTCCGCTTCGGTCCGGCTCTGCATGGCTACGATACCTTTGAGGGCCATGAGCTGATCGAGGAGATAAGCCTGCTGCTTTTCGACGGACTTGAGAGAAGACGAAGCGGAGCTGTTATCGATTTTCCCGGCCGAGTCCGTTCCTGCTATTCTTTCCAGAATTCTCGCGTGCTCGTTATCCCGCAATTCGATGAGTCGAGAGACAAATCTCGGTTTGGGCTCGGCGGAGACTTGCCCCGCCGCGGTCATATGCGATCCTACCGTCTCCTGCTTTTGCTTCATCTGCGCCAGGTGCGGCTTGACGGCGGCAAGGTTCTCAGAACCGCTGCGATTCGCATCCACTACATCATCGAGATTCGCCATCAGGTTCACGGTGACGCCGAGAGCCGTCTGCTGAGCTATTATCGCCTTGTCCAGTTCTGCAAAAGCATCACTGTTCGGGTCGTCCTCGGAAATCGTCATTTCCTCCAGAGACTTGACCTGCAGCGTCAAAGGCTTGGACTTGCCGACATTCCCCGCAGGACTGAAATCTTCGCAGAACGCCTCCAGAACGTAAGTCTCACCGGGCTTGAACGAACTTGCGTCTATCGACAGAAGCAAAGTTTCAAGCGCCTCCGTTCTGCCTGGGGGGCCCTCGTAATCCCAGCTCTTAATTTCCTGGGCGGAACTGTCGGCCCTTACGGAATTCTGCGTCACATGAATCCGCCTGGCCCCGAAATCATCGTAAGCCTGTATGTCAATCCTCAGCCTCTCGCCGAGACTCACTCGACGGCTGAACTCGGATGTGACAAATTCCACTTCAGGCGGCCGGTCCTGCTGTACAAGTACCGGCCCTTCGGCAATTTTTATCCGCTGGTCGAATCCTTTCGCCTTGACCTGTACCTGATAGGACCCCGCCTGCCGCAACTGCGTCTTGGCCGTCCAGAGTCCGTTGTTATTCTCAAACGCGATCCAGTCACCAGAATCCTTGAACCAGAGCCCTTCGGCACTTTTGTCGAGTTTTACGTTGACCGCCACCGCCGAACCGGCCGGACCAGCCAGAGCCTCTGGCGGCCCAAGAGTACTCACAGGCGCAGCGCCTGTATAGGCAGGAGCTGTAATATGAAACTCGGATTCCTTGATGTGCGGGAGCCTGTTCACCGTCACCTTGATACTCGGCGTATATGTATCGGCGGCAAAGACGCGAAAAGCAAAGGACTCGCGAACCGATTTGAACGTATAATCGTAGCTGTTGTTCCCCTCGCTTGACGCCTGCATTGTGGTGCTCTTGTTCGGGCCTTTCTCGTTGCTGACATAATCACCGCCCTGCTGCCACACAATCTCAGGATATTTCAAAAGCGACTTCTCGCCCTCAAGGCCTGCGACCTCGACGTGCACCTTCAAATCGTCGCCTTCGGCCAGGAATACGTCCCTGGACGGCGTGACTTTAAGAACCACCGAGCCGGCGGGAGGAACGTCGCCCAACGGACTGATATATCGAAGCAGTGCGTTTGTAACCTGATGGCCCTTGCTGATGCCGTAGATACCCCATATCATAATAAGAATCATAAGGGCCGCCAGCCAGCGGCTGAGTTTCTTGAACTGCCACAACTCGTCAACCTTTGCTTTGGCCATCATCTCCGAGCCCGTTCTGATCGTTTCCTGGGCAAAAGGCTCCTGCCTCGGGCTGAGCCGGGCGGACTCGAAGCATAACGCGTTTATCAGCATATTTTCGGGAATTGCAAACTTCTTCTCCAGGAACAGTGTAACGGATTCGAGTCTTTCCCGCCGGACAACGGGCATCAGCAGAAGCTGCCAGAATTCGAACAGCATTACGCCAAGCCCGCCCAGCCCCAAAGCCAGGCGCAGTCCTTCCGGAAGATGCAAGAGATTGTCCACCATGAACAGGACAAGCCACATCCCCAGGGTGACCACCAGCCATATCAGCAGGCCCCTGAGCAATCGGCTCGTGAGCATAAGGTTGCGAGTTCGCAGTATCAGCTCGTGGATATTGTCGTCTTCATGTGTAACTATCTGGTTCATGGCTCGACTTTCGTATCTTTTTTCACAGCAGAGTTGCCGACAAATACAGTATCTTTGTCACGCCGCACCTGCCAGAGTTTTTCGGAGATTTCTGCAACCGGCGTAGGATCTTCCGGCAGAAATATCAGACGGAAGAAGGTGCCGCGCGAAGACAGCAGCAACTCCTGGTTGGCCTGGTCGTATTTCCATCTCCATATACTCAGCCTCCAGGGCTCGACAATCCTGCCCAACTTCTTGTCCCATTCCCCGCCAATGTCGCCGAAATTGGTCGGTGCGAATCTGCGGCGGAGGTTGACAAGTGTCAGTACCTCACGGCCGTCCGCGCTTTTCATGACGCCAAGGAGCTTCTTGTCATTGTAAAAATCACGCTGGCGATTGACGTAGTCCTGCGCCAGGGCGACGAGTTTTTTGTCCCCTGCTTCGGGCCAACCGACCAGATACTTGTCGCCTTTCTTTACTGCCAGATAGAAGTCTTCACCAAAAGCCGATTTGACGATGAAAGTGTCCTGGTCGTCGCCTCGTTCGGTTGGCACCGGAGTGAGCGAATCCCGCGTCACTGCCTGCATAAGGTCATTCGGCCCGAAGGTCATGTCAGTGAATTTGACGGTGACGTCCCCTGCAATTTCTTTCCCCTCGTCCAGCATTTTGATTTTTGTTACATAGACCAAATCATCCAGCTTCGTGCCCTTCTCACCCCGGTCTTTGTTGCGTAGAATAATCCTGTGTGTTTTTTCTTCGGTCTCGATATAGATCGTGACACTATAGAGGTACCCTTCGAGTGTTTCGCCGCTGCTGAAAATCACCGTGGAAGTGAGGTACCTCAGCGGATAGGTTTCGCCCCAGAAGGCCTTCTGGGCCGGCGTATAATCGGCGACCGCCGTCTTTTCGTCATATTTTGTCTCTTCCGTAAACTTCCAGTCCTGGCGCATTTCCTCCCTGTTGGGATAGAAACGCATTTCTCTAATCGGCTCGAAAGTGAACTGCCGAACCTTGCCGTACTGAACATCCTCGCCCGTGACCATATCCGTGGTCTTGAGCACGCCGCCCTCGGGGACGTTCAACTTAAATTTTCTTCCCGAAGTCAGGGCAATCCTGCCTGTCAGGACTTTGCCGTCGGAGAAGTATACGGCCGCCTTTCGCGGCGCCGCCTGAGCGGACGCCGGCAGCATCAGAACCATCAGAAGTCTGACCGCAACAGCAACTATATCATTCATGGTCATCGCATTCAAACCCGTGACTATAAAAGATTCATTTTTCGGCGAATTACCCACTCCAGAATCAGAATACCGACAAAGAGAATAATATAAATATAATTGTCCTCTATAAGCGGAATTTCCATGCTCACTACCCTGCTGAGAATCTGGCTTCGCAGAGTTCCGACCAGGCTTTCGAATTCGGACTCCGGAAAATACCTGCCGCCGGCCTGGGCGGCCAGGCTGCTGAGAAAAGCATGGTCCACCTCCAGGTTAGCCCCTTCGTTCAAGCGCGTCCCGACGGCAATCGTCTTCTGATAAGACTCCAGCGGCTGCTCGCCAACGAAGGACTCCAATTCAAAAAGGTATCTGGCGCTTCTGGCAAAATTCATCTGGGCCGTAAACGTATTCTCGCGCCCCATCATCGGCTCGACCGATATCGGTGTTGATTTTCCCTCGACGTCCATCTTGGCCGCCAGTCGCAACTGGTCCGCATCGTAACGGCCTGCAACACGGATAGTAGCTACGGCACTTTCGCCCGGATTGTATTGCTCCTGGTCCCACTTGACGGCCAGAAAACGCCGGCCTTCCTCCCAGCCTGTCATGTTCTTCACCGTATGCCGCCAGAAGTAGCCGTATGCGTCCCGAAGCGAATCGGAAGCACGGCACCATTTCCAGAGCGTATTGGTGGCAATCGCCATCGTTTGTCCCTGGCCGTAGCGCTGCATCGCAACCAGCGGCACGGCCCTGCCGGCGACCGAAACTTCAAGCAACGTCACAGCGCCGTCCTTGAGAGGCCCCTCGACGTTCACGCTTTCTACAGATACAGAGTCCAATTGCGAGACGATTTTCGCAGTTTCTTCGATAAGACTGTTGTTCAAAGCCGCCGCCGGAACGCTCACACCGAACTGGCCCACCTGAAACGCCGATTGAGAATTGCTTATCCGCCAGGGAAAAAGCGGCTCGATTATAGTTCGGCCGTACCCTCCGCTGCCGAACGAATTCTCGCCGCCCAGGAATACCACCGAGCCTCCGTCTCTGACATATTCCAGCAACGCCTGCAACTGGTCCTGGCGCCACTGCGAGACGCCGAAAGATCCGACAATCACACATTTGTAGAGGTCGAGCACCGCCTTTGAGGCCGGAAAGCCCGCTTCGAGCTGCTCGTCGCCCTTCTGCCGGCTGCCCTGAACTACAAATCGCTGCTCGCTGAGGCGAAACAGAGCCGTCAATTCCACCGAAGGATCGCGGGTAAGCTCCTTGCGTATCATGCTGAAATCCCACCCAAGCTCCTGGGCAAAGAACAACACATGCAGTGTGTCCGTGCGCACTTCCACGCTGAAGTTTCGAGTGTTGTTCAGGCTTGAAATCTCGCCGGGCATGTTTTGAACATTTATGCGATATTCCTTCGTCCCTGGTTCCGGCGGAGCATGAAGAGAAAACTTGGCGCGTGCTCTCGAACTATCCAGACGCACAAACTCCGAACCGAGCAACTGCCACTGGTCCTGCTGTCTTTCTTCGAGCCGGACCTGGGCAACGGGGGCCTCTGAGGCAACATCCTTCGAAGCAAAACGCGCGAGTATATCGGCGGTGACGTCGAAGTTGCTGCCCTGCTCGACTATCGTCGGCGCGGTCACTTCGCTTATCGACAAATCGTTCCATGAATCCGGCGAGCTTCCGACGCCGGTTATGTAAAGCGGCACATCCGGGGGTCTCGGACTTCGGATCAATTCGTCCCCGCCGTCAGTAAGCAAAACCGCCGCCGTATAGTTCGATCTATCCGCACCATCGGCTATCGTAACGAGACATTTGCCCAAATCAGTGCCTCGGATTTGCTCGGGGTCTCGGTTGTTGTCTTTGGCACTGCGCACATCCATGTCAAAATGCAATGTCTCGAAATCGATGAAAGAACGCAGCTCTTCGCTGAGATTTTGAGACAGCCTCTCTGCCCTCCGGGACCGGCTTGCTCCCGGTTCGTCCTGGCAGTCCATGGATGAGGAGTCATCGACCAGAACCATGATCTTTTTGTCCCTTTTTGGTCTCTGAATTACGCTTCGAACCGGATCAAAATAAGCCAAGATTATCAGCAGCACTATCAGGACTTTCGGCAGCAGCAGGAGCACGGTCTGCCTCAACGAACGGCTTGTCCTTTGCCGCCGGAAGAGAATTATCAGCCACACGGCCATAATCAAAATCAGCGCTGCGGCCAGTACGGGATTAAGATGAGTGCGCCATCGAAGCACTTCCATCAGCCCGCCCCCCCACTGACGGCAACCTGGCGCTGCGGCTGCCCGGCAGCCCCGCTCGCGCGTTCGCTCTGAGCCGCCGCACGCTTGCCTTTTGTCCGCTTTGTTTCTTCAGAGCGAGCCCGAACCGGATTGGCCAGCCAACCCTCCACCAGCAGCGCCAAAGTAGCTAACAAAACAAGAGGCAGGAAAAGCTCGAACGTTCTGCTCCGGCCGTAATGGAACTTGTCCATATCTTCCGCCGGGTCATAGTCCATAACCTCGTGTGTTACCTTCTGTAAAGCAGGAACCTGCGAACCCTGCACGAAATTCCGGATGCCTTCGCTCTCTGACGAACGCACCGAGATGCAATACTCCTTGTCAGGGGTATTGACCATATAGATACCCGCTTTGGGAAACGCCGGCATCTCACTCGCCCGGCCTTGCCAGGTGACCTCTTGATCCAAAACAGAACGAACCTCGACTTGCTGCACACCTGCATCGATACCCCGCGGCTGCTCTCCGGCTACCAGTGAGACCATCGAATCTTCTTCAAAGGGCGTCCCTCCGGTGGCAATACTCTGCGTCATAACGACGATAAGCCCCGTCAAGGGCAGGCTGTTCCATCGCGGGTCAAACGCCGTACCGCTGACATAAATGTTTCCCTCATCGAGGCTCTTGTGGGCAAATATCACGTTTTCGAAATCAGTTCCCAGAATCGGGGCAAACTCCTGCGACAACTCCAGCGGGTAAAAGCTGAAAACGCTTATGTTGTCAAGCGAAACGGATTCCGCCGCTTCGAGAATCCGATTCCAAAAATCGCTCTTTCTATCCAGCACCTGCATCTTCGTTCCGCGCGGCTGCGAGATGCGGGTTTTGGTATCGGCCCCGAGCCAGGCCGGAGGCTGCCCCTTCGCACTGCCCCTCCGCAGCGACGGGACAATCAGCAGATTGCCGCCGCCTTCCACGTATTCTCGCAGCGCAGTGAAGTCCGTACCGGCCTGCCTCATTTCTTCCCACGTCGCGACAACGAGAATCGGTTTTTCGCCGTTTGCCTCAAGCCCCTGGCTCAACCGGCCAAATTTCGAGGTCATACCGGTAAACTGTCCGTACTTGTCCGGCGACACGGCCGTCGGCAGCACGCCGAATTCATCTTGCGAACCGCTGAACAAAACAGCGGCCGTTTGTCCGCAGAATACTCCAATCCCAGCCTCGTTATCCGCGGAAAATCCGTCCCCTTCGATCCACGTCCTCAGCCAGTGATACCCCGAAGCATCCGGATTTATTGCGACTTCGACCACCTGGTTTCTGCCCGGTTCGAGCACTATTTTTTGCGTGTTCTTATTGTCCTGATTATCGACGGAATTGAGCCGAATATTTGCTGTCGCCTCCGAGTTATTCGTGCAGACAACGCCGATTTTCAACTGGTGCCTGGGCAGTATTTTCCGGCGGGGAAGTTGTATCGAGCTTATAGCCACATTTGCCTGCCTACCGCCGCCGGAGCCTACCCTGTGGAAATATACATTTATCCCTGCGTCCGCCGGCACCGACTGCAACGCATCATTAGCCCACTCGGATTCCTGCATGTCGCTGAACACGTGAACGACGCCGCCGCGAGCAGAATCTGCCGCAAGGAGCTTGAAAGCCCTTGCCAACGCATGTTGGGCGTCACCCGTAGCGTTGGTCGGCGATATCTTGTCCAGCGACGACAGCAGGGATTCCCTGTCGGACGTCAACGAATTGCCAAACGTTACGGCCGAATCTTCAACAAGTGTCACGGCATTCATCAGGGCGCTTTCGCCGAGTGAAGAGATAAGTCTTTTGGCTCCATCTACGGCTAATTCCAGCTTGGTCTTGTCGTCGCCGGCGGTCTCGCTCATCGAGCCGGAATTGTCAACCACGGCGACCACCGAAATTTTGCCTCCCATCTGTACATCGCTTTGGAATTTCGGCCGGGACAGAGCCAGCAGGACAAATGCTATCAGCAACACGCGCATCAGCAGCAGCAAAAACTGCTGAATCTTGCGCCGGGAATTAAGTCTCGGATCCATCCGATGGAAGAACATCAACGTCGGAAAAAGGACCTGGCGCTTCTTCTGCTTGAAGAAAAGATGAAAGATGACCGGCAGGGCCGCAGCAGGCAGAAGAAAAAGAAAAATAGGAGCAGAGAAAATCATCCGATTTTCCTCCTCTGCAAAATAGCGTCGTAAACATCCATGCCGGTATCGGCAAAGATGTAATCCGCACGAATCTTCTGGCAGCCGGTCCGGAGTTGTTCGAGATACTCTCGCAACTGCCTCAGATAACTTTCCTTGATCCGCCCGAAATCCACCGTCAGCTTGCCCTGCTGTTCCATCGATACGACCTCGACCAATCCCGACAGCGGCATATTCAGCTCGGTTGGGTCCATAATATGAAACAACGTGACCTCTTTGCCGTCGTGATACAGATGGTTGATGCCCCTGATGATCTTTTCTGGCTCCTCAAGAAAATCGGAGATGATAATCACCAGCGCCCTGCCTTTGATCAGCTCGGCGGCGTTGTGCAGCGTCGCCTCGATGTCGCCCTCTTTACCCAATTCGATGTTCTCAAGGCCCTGCAGCATCGGTTTGAGCCTTGTGAAGGCGCCAGTCGGCTCATAGTAGTTGCGGATTTTGGTATCGAATGTAATCAATGAAGAAGTGTCGCTCTGGTGCACCATTACATACAACATCGCGGCGGCGATATAGGAGCCGTATTCGATCTTGCTCATGGTCCCGGTGCCTTTGAAGCCCATGCTCCCGGAAATATCGAGCATGACGAAGCAGCGGATACTGACGTCCTCGTGAAAACGTCTGATTACATACCGGTCGCTGCGAGCGTAAACGGGCCAGTCAATCCGCGCAATGGGATCGCCCGGCATGTATTCGCGGTATTCGGCGAATTCGACCGACGAGCCGAAGGCCGGCGACCTGTGCAATCCCTGGTTGCTGCCGTCCATCGGCCTGCGCACACCGATTTCAATGCCGCGAAGGCGTTCAGCCATGCGAGCTGGAAGATAGCGATATTCGCCTGATTGACTCATGGACTCCTCCAGCCGTCAACGCTGGTTCACTGCGACTCGGTAATCGTATCCAACAGTTGCGTAATCACCGCATCCGAATCAAGTCCCTCGCTGGCCGCGGCGAAATTGAGTATCACCCGGTGGCGCATGACCGGCAGAGCGTATTTGCGAATGTCGTCGCATGAAACGTTGAAGCGGCCGTTAAGGACGACGTGCGCTTTGGCGGATAAAAGTAATGATTGTCCCGCACGAGGTCCGCAGCCGAAGCGCACATATTTTTTGACGAAGTCGGGCACGTCCCCCTGCGGCCGCGTCGCGCGGCATAATCTCGCTGCATAGTTTGCCACGTGCTCGCTTACAGGCACCCGCCTGACCAGGTCCTGGAACATTGTCACTGACTTGGCATCAAGGATGCTCTTGAGCATCTCACCATCGCCGCCGGTTGTCGTCAGCAGAATCTTCTGCTCCTGCTCAAGGTTCGGATAATCGACCTTTACCAACAGGATGAAGCGGTCAAGCTGTGCCTCGGGCAAAGGGTAAGTGCCTTCAAGCTCCAGAGGATTCTGGGTGGCGAGCACCAGAAACGGCGTGGGCAATTTATAGGTATTGCCGCCTGTTGTCACGTGGCGCTCCTGCATGGCTTCGAGCAGTGCCGCCTGCGTCTTGGGAGGCGTACGATTGATTTCATCGGCCAAAAGAACATTGGTGAAAATCGGCCCTTTGTGAAAAGTGAAGCGTCGCTGCCGGGTCTCGGGGTCATCCTCCAGGATGTTCGTACCCGTGATATCGGTGGGCATCAGGTCCGGAGTAAACTGAATCCGCTTAAAATCAAGATGCATTGTCTGAGCCAGACTGTGCACCATCAGTGTCTTCGCCAGACCCGGTACTCCCAACAGAAGGCAATGGCCTCCGGCGAAAAACGCGGCAAGTACCTGCTCCAGAACCTCCGTCTGGCCTACGATGGCCTTTCCAACTTCCTTGAGTAAGGCGGCTTTGACTTTGGCCAGTTTTTCCACTGCTGCAAGTGCTTCATCGTCGGAGAACTCGACTCTCCGCGGCTGCCGTGTGTCGTCGGGTTCGGCGCCTATCTCAAAGTAGCACCCACATTTGCAGCGGGCCTTTTTCCCCGGCGAAACGTGGCTCATCTTATACGTCTTGCCACAATCCGGGCATTGAACGGTTGATGCAATTCCATCGGACATAGAAACTCCACGTTAATGAGTCATGATGTAAATTATGATGTTCATTCCCAGCCGCTGAGAGGAAATTGACTCATAGCCTTTCATCAGCGGGTAATTGACTTCAAGCCAGCCGGCTTCGAGGTCGTAAGGACTGTAGATAACTCGCAAATCGCCGTCGATAGTAATCCCAAGCAGGTACGGCTGATTATTCAACTCAGGCTTGCTCTTGGCCAGCGACGGGCAATACTGCACAGTCGAAGCATCAAAAAGGCCCTTGAAGATATCATGGTCTGCCGGAATGGGTTCCAAAGCCATATTCGGCAAGAGTTTGTTCAACTCGCGCCGGACGGCAGAGTGAAACGTGCCCAATCCCAGGCCGTTATTGATCAGAAGCACGCCGCCGGAATTAAGATAGCCTTGGAGGGTGCTTATCTCGTTCTGGGAAAACGAAAAATCATCCAGCCCGGTCAGATACAGAAACGGATGCGACGAAAGGTCATCCTGGCCCGGTTCGACACCGACACGTTTTAAATTCACCCTTACGGCGGTGTAACGCCGCAGCTTCATCAGCAGTGCCGTCGCCGCCCCCGGATGCGCGTTCCAGAGGCCGTCATGCTTTATCTGGGCGAAAACAAACTCGTCCGTAGGCCTTTTCTCATCGGCCAGCCCGAATACCTCCGGCCTGCCCTCGACGAGCCCGACTTCCGCGTAACCGACGATGTACGCCGCGAGATCGACTCCTATCCGGTTGGCGCTGTCAACATCGTAATACGCTGCGCCGGAAAGCTGCTTGAGTCTCTCCGTGCTGTGGTTCCATCCACAACCCAAACCGAACTTCGAAGCGAGCACCCCCACCCGGCTGCCGACATAAAT
Source organism: Planctomycetota bacterium (assembly GCA_043820045.1). Classification (GTDB taxonomy): domain Bacteria; phylum Planctomycetota; class Phycisphaerae; order Sedimentisphaerales; family Anaerobacaceae; genus JBDREF01. The sequence continues at coordinate 17,325 of JBDREF010000392.1, forward strand.
ACCCTCAAGGAAAGGCTCGGCCTTGCCCTTGGCGCCCGGATATGTCACTTCATCTATATCCACTATCATGTGATACAGAGGATGATCGGCCGGGATTGTGCGAAAGCGAGATTCTGGAAATGCCCGAAGAAAGACCTTCTTGGCAGACTCATAAAAATAGGGCGAGCCGGCAATCGAATCGCAAATTATCATCCCGCCGTTCAGAACATAGTCGCGCAGGGCCTGGATATGCGAATCGCCGAGCTTCAGGGTCCGCACGCCGCTGAACAACAGGGCCGGCAGCTTCTTCGGGTCGAAATGAAAACTGTTGAGGTTCGTGTTCTGCCAATGATACTGCAAATCCATCGCCCGGGCGTTTTCCACGAACTTCTCCGCGTCCGTGGGGCATAAGTTCCAGTCGGCAATTTCCAGCTTCGTGCCGGTCGTATCGACGAAAGAAGCAGATTCTCCCCAAATGACTTTTCCGACCAGGTAGTCGGGCTGCGGAGGCTTCTTGCGCTCGGTCCTGCGCAGCGGCGTCGCCGGAAGCGGCAGAGGCGGAAGCGCCTCGGCGGCATTTATGTTCTTCCGCGGCGATTTCTTGGCCTCTTGATTGCCCAGATACACGAACCACTCGTTTTCATCGGCTCCGGCGTCAACGGTCACCAAGAACACTTCAATTACGACGAAAACCAGAAGCATGATGTGTCTGACCTGTTTCAATCCGGTCTTCTGCGCCGGCTCCGCCTCGTTTTTGAAGCAAGAATGATATGACGTACCGTTTTTTGGCCTCATCGTTCGGACTCCTGCTAACAGTTTTCCCCCGCTGAGTTTGCCACCTGTTACAAGCCCGATTATATGCGATTTCCGGATGATTTTCAAGGTTCTTTTCGGTTAACCGAAGGTTTATGCCTTTTTCCGCCCCCGAAAAGCAGAATATGCCTTGAGTTTATCAACCAGGCCCCAAAGAGCCACCGGATATGGCCTTGTAGCTCTGGCGGTTCTATCATATCATGGCCGGCGGCTTGAAATGGTTAAGAACGCGTTCAATGGGACACGACAACATGAATCGACGAGGGTTCTTGAAGGGCCTATCCGGCGGCGCATTAGCGGCGGCAGGTTTGCCCCACTTTGTTCCGTCATCGGTGCTCGGCGCGAATGGAGCCGTACCGCCGAGTGAAAAGGTAACGATGGGCTTTATCGGCGTCGGCAGCATGGGCGGCGGGCATCTTCGCACATTTCTGGGATACGAGGACGTCAGAGCCGTTGCCGTCTGTGATCTGCGCGAAAGCTTTCGGCAAAAGGCCCTGGAAAGGGTAGCCGGAAAGTACGGCGACAACGGCTGCAGAGCCTATCGCGATTTTCGTGAATTGCTCGCTCGTGAAGATATTGACGCGGTGACAGTAGTGACGCCCGACCATTGGCACGCCCTGATAGGTATAGAGGCGGCCCGCAACGGCAAAGATATGTACTACGAAAAGCCGCTGGCCATGAGCATCGCAGATGGCAAGGCCGTGCGCAGTGCAGTCAACCGTTACGGCGTCGTGTTTCAGTTCGGCACGCAGCAGAGATCCGACGAGAAATTCCGCTTTGCCTGCGAGCTGGCCCGCAACGAAAGAATAGGCAAACTCCATACGATAATGGTTGGCTCGCACCCGAGCGTGACTTGCCCAAACCAACCCAACCAGCCGACTCCGGACAAAGACGAGTTCGACTACGACACATGGCTCGGCCCGGCGCCTTGGGCGCCATACACATACGAGCGATGCGCTTCAAGGGCTATGGGCACTCTCGGTTTATGGACGCATATCTATGACTATTCCTTAGGCGGCCTCGGCGGCGCATGGGGAATCCATCCCATGGATATCGCACAGTGGGCCAACGGAACCGACGACACCGGCCCGGTCGAGATAGATGGCACCGGCGTCATCCCCGCCGACGGACTTGCAGATACCGCCGTCGAGTGGGAGGTCGAGCACCTGTACGCCAACGGAGTCAAAATGATTCACATGAATACGAAAACCGCCCTGGAGCGAGCGAAGCAATTCTCGCTGCGCAACGGTCTGGGGATACTCTTCCTTGGCACAGAAGGCTGGGTCCTGGTGGGCCGGGAATTTATCGACGCCGAGCCGAAGTCACTGCTGACCGCGACGATAGGCCCCGACGAGATTCGCCTGCCTCGAAGCAGCGATCACCGCCGTAACTTCATCGATTGCGTCAAAAGCAGACAGCAAACCATCTGCCCGGTCGACACGGCGATGCGTTCCGATACCATCTGCCACCTCGACGACATCGCCATCCGCCTCGGCCGCTCGCCCCTAAGGGGCAAGCTAAAATGGAACCCCGAAAAAGAGCAATTCATCAACGACGACCAGGCTAATAGAATGCTAACCCGCCCCATGAGAACCCCCTGGCACCTCTGAGCCAGATGCAAGATACGAAAGGACCTCGATGAAAGGGAGAAATAAGTAAGGCGTCGGCGGATTTCGGAAGTAGAAGATCGCTATAAAGTAACATGAATAGATTGCGGTCCATATTAAAATCCTATTAAAATCGGCGGCATAGCAGCCGCGGACCATCCACGTGTTATGATGTAAGGTAAAGGAGAATCAGCCGTGTCAACTTGGCCAAGTGACAACCTCCCGCGTAGGTTACCGTTCGAAGTCCGTCCTGGTACTGTGAATGCCTATTTTCTGTCACCCTCAGAGAGCAAATATGAGATTGTCGAAGACTGTTTGAGGAGGGCCCTGGAATCCGCATGTCAGAATCTTGGTCTTACCGCCAGACTGGACCGTGCAGTCAATTCAACAAGTCCGGTTGTAATTCATGATGAAATCTGGAATTGGCTATACAATGCCGACATTCTCATTTTCGATATAACCGGTGAAAATGCGTCTGTTATGATGGAGCTTGGAGCAACAGCTGCTTGGCGGCTGAAACCGCAGGTTATTTTGTTACAAGACCGCGACATCGAAAGACTCGTTCCATTCAACCTTAGTCCCGCACGGATACTCAGATATGCATTGACCCCTCATGGCATGGGGCAACTGCAAGATCAAGCAAAGGAGGCCTTTCAGTTCAGCCTGAGTACGTTGCCAATAGCTGAAGCTACACGGTTTCCACGGAAAGAAATACTGCCATTTGAATATCCACGTAATAGTGAACATCTGATATCCTCGATGTTATGTCATAGATACCAGCGTCCAGACGGTGGTTTAGAGTTTGGTGCTCCGTATGATTTCCCACATTCATTTCTACTTCCCCATACTGGAGAGCAGGCCGATCTTTCTGTGTCATCGGAGATGAGTTTTACTAATGTTGATATTGGCACCAATCCAAACGATTATTGGATTGGCATAAAGCTCCTTTCGACCGGAGTTTTAATGAACTTTGGCGTTGGCGCTGTTGTATATCCAAATGGAAAGGCACGTATTACATATACAGAGGGTGAGAAAGGCCTATACAAAGATCCATATTTTGACGAAGAACTCCCAAAAATTCATCCTGAAACTGACCGTGTTCAGTTTGAAGCGATTGTTTGTAAGAACGAATTTAATGTCAGGATTCAGTGTAATGATAAACATGTGGAAAATCGGCTTGATCTTGGTACAGACGCTAAGTATCGTCCGACAAAAGGGCTTTGCCTTTTGCAAGCATACCGTTGCAGAGCCGTATTGTGGAGACTACTCGTCGAACCGCCTCCGTAGACTATTACTTCGTCATCTGTCAGATTGTTGATATAGTAGCATAGGATGGGCAACTTGCTTGCCCATGCGGATCGATCTGGTGTTTGTCCCTGGAAGCGAGGGTGTGATGAAAGCGGACCGATTGCCTAGTGCCGTTTCCAGTTAGTGAGTTTCGTAGAGTTCATATTGTTTAGGCAACCTTCTTCTGCGTACGACGATATGATTTCCAATCTTCAAGACTAATGTCACGAGTACGGTTGCGCCAACCGAGGTAATGGTCAATCGCT
>JBDREF010000393.1:0-3818 GCA_043820045.1 Planctomycetota bacterium
CGCCGGCGTGGTGGATTTTGACGTATTGGACGCGCTGGAAGAGTTCCTGGACGCCTGCAAGTTGTTGGGCGTCAAGGGCTGCGCGGGGTTTGAGACGCGAGTATTCGTACCGGAATTTGCGGACAGGGTGATCAACTCGCCAGGCGAGCCGGGCATTTCATATCACATGGGAGTGGGATTCCCATCCGCGAAGGTGCCGGACGGGCAGAAAGCATTTCTCGCCGGGCTCCGACAGACCGCCCAGCAGAGAAATCGAGACTTGATGGGCCGGGTAAACAAACATCTTCGCCCCGTCGAACTCGACTACGAGCGGGACGTCCTCTCGCTGACGCCGTCAGGCAACGCCACCGAGCGCCACATGTGCTTAGCCTATGCCCGCAAGGCCGCAGCGACCTTCACGGAGGCCAAAACGCTGGCCAGGTTCTGGTCCCAGAAGTTGGGCGTGGAGATTGAGACATCACAGTTGCCCGAGGGCAGGGACCTGCTCAATGCGATACGCGCCAAAACGATGAAACGCGGCGGAGTGGGGTACGTGCAGCCGGACAAAGGTTCATTCCCCCGCATGGCCGATACGAATGACTTCATACTCGCTTGCGGCGGAATACCCGTGCACACGTGGCTGGATGGAACAAGCGACGGCGAGAAGGCGATCGAGGAATTGCTTGAGGTTGCAATGAGCACCGGGGCGGCGGCTATCAATGTTATCCCGGACCGCAATTACACACCCGGGTCTCCCGGGGTAAAACTCAAGAACCTGTATCAGGTCGTGGAATTGGCCCAGAAGCTGCACCTGCCCGTCGTTGAAGGGACCGAGATGAACAGCCCCGGTCAGAAATTTGTGGACGACTTCGCCGGCAAAGAGCTGGAGCCGTTGGTTCCGGCGTTCCTGAAAGGAGCGCACATCGTGTACGCCCATTCGGTTCTTCAGAGGAAATGCCGCCTCGGATATTCCGGCGAATGGGCCAAGAGGAATTTTGAAAACGTCGCTGAAAAGAACACGTTTTTCGAGCAAGTTGGAAGTTCGCTGCCGCCGGGGCATGAAGACAGCCTTAGCGGCTTGAGTGAGAACGTAACTCCCAAAGAAATATTGGCCAAGATCAGGAATTGATGGCGCCTGTCATTGCGAGGCCTGCAAGGCAGGCCGTGGCAATCTCATTCGTTGCGTTATTAGATTGCCTCGCTGCTCGCAATGACGACAGGAAAATAACCACTATGCCGGATTTACAGCAAACACAGTATGCCGTCCAGTTGGTCGGACCGGACGAGCTTGTCCTGAACAAATCCAAAGATGTCTTCAGGCCGGGCAGGCATCAGATTCTCTGCCGGGTTGAGGCGGTCGGGCTTTGCTTTTCCGATCTCAAATTGTTGAAGCAATTCTCCTCACACGTTCGTAAGAGCGAAATCGTTTCCGGCATCGATCTCGACGTGCTCAAGGAGATACCAAGCTACGTCCCCGGAGAAGCGCCGACGGTACCGGGACACGAAACAGTAGTCAGAATCGAGGCGGTTGGTTCGGAAGTAGGAGACTTCAGAGCCGGCCAGAGATTCCTTGTACAAACCGATTACCGCTGGCTGCGAACGGCGACTTCCAACGGCGCGTTCGGATACAATTTCGAGGGAGCCTTAGCCGAATTCGTGCTTATGGACGAAAGAGTCGTAACCTCGCCGCAGGGCGAATCAATGCTCCTGCCCGTCAGCGAGGAGCTTTCCGGCTCGGCGGTAGCCCTGGCCGAACCGTGGGCCTGTGTCGAAGACGCCTACGTCTCCACGGAACGCACAAGCCTCAAAAAAGACGGGCGAATGCTCGTCGCCGCCGATAAGAAGGTGACGAAAGATACTTTCGGGAAGTTGTTCAGCCGTTACGGCAGACCGGCTCTAATCACATGGGTCTCGCAATCTTCCGCCCCGGCGGATTTAGGCGTGCCGGTCGAAATAGCGGCAGAAATAACAGAACTCGCGGACGCCAGCTATGACGATATGATTTATTTCGGCTCGAAGCCTGAGGCGGTCGAGGCGCTGTTTGCCAAGGTAGCCCTGAACGGCCTCCTGAACATTGTCCTCTGTGGCGGCAGGTTCGGCAGAGACGTCACTACTATGGTGGGCCGGGTTCATTACGGCGGCATTCGAATAATCGGCACGACCGGCTCGGACCCGGCTGAGTCGATGAAAATAATCCCGAAGACAGACGAAATTCGCCCCGGCGACAAGATCAACGTTGTCGGCGCCGGCGGTCCGATGGGAATGATGCACGTGATTCGCAACATCTGTCAGGGCGTCGAAGGCGTGAGCGTTTTTGGAAGCGACGTGGACGATACCCGGCTGGCCGCATTGACGAAAGTCGCCGCACCTCTGGCTAAGAAGAACGGCGTCCGGTACACACCCTACAATCCGACAAAGGAGAAAACCGCCGAAGCGTTTGACTACACGGCCCTGATGGCGCCGGTACCTGCTCTGGTCGCCGCCGCCGTGCATGGCGCCGCTGTGCATGGACTAATAAATATCTTCGCCGGCATACCTGCGACGGTCACGGGGGAAATTGATCTCGATACCTACATAGAGAAACAATTGTACTTCATTGGCACCAGCGGCTCGACCCTGGAAGACATGAAACGGATGCTGGCAAAAGTCGAATCCGGCCAGCTCGACACCAACGTCAGCGTCGCCGCTGTCAGCGGGCTCGACGGCGCAACCGACGGAATCAGGGCAGTCGAGAACAGGTCCATTGCAGGTAAAATCATCGTCTATCCCGCCTGCCGCGGGCTGGGACTGATGCGGCTCGAAGATATGAACGAGAAAATGCCGGAAGTCTCCCAATGCCTCAATGACGGTCTGTGGACACTCCGGGCCGAACGAAAACTTCTGGAGCAGTTTTCAGCAAGATAAGGATTCGCTATGAGCAAATCAAAGTCTATAGAAAAAGCGTATGAGGCGGCGCGGGAGCGTTACGCCGAATTAGGGGTAGACAGCGACGAAGCAATGGAACGATTAGGCAGAATCGCGATATCGCTGCACTGCTGGCAGGGAGACGACGTCGGAGGTTTCGAAAGCAGCGACGGCCTGAGCGGCGGCGGGATTATGGCCACCGGCGCCTACCCCGGCAAGGCGCGAACAGCCGATGAACTGCGGGCCGACATAGAGATGGCTCTTAGCCTGATACCGGGCAGGCACCGGCTGAACCTGCACGCAATGTATGCAGAGGCCGGCGGCAGAGTCGAACGCAACGAGCTGGAACCGAAACACTTTGCAGCCTGGATTGACTGGGCCAAGGCGAACGGCCTCGGGATGGATTTCAACGGGACGTTCTTCTCTCACCCGAAAGCCGACAGCGGCTTTACATTAGCCAGCGCCGACGAAGGGATACGCAAGTTCTGGGTCGAGCACGGTATCGTGTGCCGTAAGATCGGGGCGGCGATGGGAAAAGAGCTGGGCACGCCCTGCGTGACAAACCTGTGGATTGCAGACGGCTACAAAGATATCCCCGTGGACCGCAAGGCGCCGCGCGAACGGCTTAGAAAATCGCTCGATGAAATATTCGCCAAGAAGATGGACCGCAGCTACTTGCTGGATGCGGTCGAGAGCAAGCTGTTCGGAATAGGTTCCGAGAGCTATGTCGTCGGCTCACACGAGTTCTATCTGGCCTACGCGATTGAAAACAAAACACTGCTTTGCCTCGACGCAGGCCATTTTCATCCGACGGAAGTGATCTCCGATAAGATATCGTCGGTGCTTACTTTTCTCGATGAGATACTGCTCCACGTCAGCCGTGGCGTGCGATGGGACAGCGACCACGTGGTGATTCTATCGGACGAGCTGCGTGC
>JBDREF010000394.1:0-13507 GCA_043820045.1 Planctomycetota bacterium
GATGCGCCAGTAGTAAGGTCCGCCGCCCCAGGCGATATCTTGCGGAGTATAACTGGTGCCGCTCTGACTGCCTCGGTAAATGCCTGTCGTATCGGAGGCGTCGGCATTAGCCACGGCATCCTTGTCGGTGCCGAGATAGACATCGTGCTGCGATGCATTATCTCCCCGCGACCAGCTAAGAGGCGTGGCGTTATCAATATCCACGGTTGCTCCGTCAGTCGGCTTCGGAAACCAGGCCAGCAGCGGATCAATTCTCATAACTAATTGAATCTCTTCCTGTGTGAGCGCCTTGTCATAAATACGAACGTCGTCAATCAAGCCAACGAATGGCGCATTGTGCCAGGGGGACTCACCGATCCTGACCACACCGGTGGCGGCTGTGTCGATAGGCTCATCCTGAATATCGGCAGTGGCGTCCATCTGACCGTCCACATACAGTTTCAGATCCAGCGCGTCAGGGGTTCCGTCGTCCTCGAACGTAACGGCCACGTGATGCCACAGCCCGTCGGTGATATTCGTCACGCCGTAGTTATATCCGCCGTTGACCTCTGCCCGCAACCCGCCCGTGGCGTCGGAGCGCACTCTCCACTTTTGTCCGGCGACATTGAGTCCCCAGGAAATGATGGTCCGGTTGGGCGTCGTTGTCCTGATCCATGCGGTCGTGGTTCGCGGATTAGTGCCGGTTACGCCTACGTAGCCAATCATCTCTACGTAATCGCCGGCGCCGGTGAATTCCAGCGAGCCGAGGTCGTAACCCTCGGTCCAGAAGGTGCTGCCCCGGATTGTTCCGTGATGGTCATAGCCGGAGTAATCGACGACAGTTGCGCCAGAACCCTCGTCAAGCTTCCACCAGCCGACAAGGCTGGGGTCAGAAATAGCCATAACGGGTATCGTTCCGAAACTCCAGACATCGCCCTTTTGTGTGGCAGCGCCGTCAAACTCATCGATTCTCCAGTAGTAAACCTTCCCTCGTTCAAGTGATCCGGGGTTGTAGGTTGCATCTGCCGCAGGACCTTTGTAAGTGCCGCCCGTGCCGTTGTTCACATCTTCGAGATTCTCGCCGAAGTACACATGGTGCAATTTGGCATCGAAGCCCGGCGTCCAACTGAGAGTAGCATCGGTAAATGCAAATCCGGTGCCGTCCGCAGGCTGAGGGTCATAGGCCTTCCTGGGGGGAATGAAAAAGCTCCAGACGTAGCCTTTCCACGGACTGTTGGGATCGGCGTCGTTGACCTCGTCAACACGCCAGTAGTACGTCGTACCCGGCTGCAACCCTGCCGACTCGGGAAAGCCCGGAAAACCCACCACCTGAAAGGTGGAGAGAGTATTACCGACAAATGTGGCCTCGGCGCCTTCGTTGACATCGTCGAAGTTCGTTCCGAAGTACAGATCGTGCGAGACAGCGAAGTCTCCCGGCGTCCACGATAGATTCGCCCATGTCTGCTCAAACATGGCACCGTCTTTCGGATCCGGTCTTCGGGCGAGCGGGAGTCCTCCACCTGCACTTTCCATGATTGCCTGAATCTCGTCTGCTGCAAGGGCGTGATCGTAGATTCGCAATTCATCAATTATACTGGCCAACCAGTTGGTGTGGTTCCTGTTGATGCCGAGGGCAAATTCGTTGAACGTCCTTTGGGAATCGCTCAGGGCTGCGGTTGTAGCCTCCGCGCCGTTGTAGTAAAATGTCCCTGTGCCGGCCTCAAAGGCCAAAGCCAGATGAGTCCACTCTGTCGTAGCCGGGCCGAAGAACTGCCCACCCGGATTGAGGCGATAGTTGCCGGGATTTCCACCATCCACATCAAACTGAACGCCGGCGCTATTGGGAGTGTAGTTTGTAAAACAACTGCTCCAGTTGTCCTGCCCCAGACTGTCGGCCTTGACCCACAGTGCGATTGTGCCGGTTTGCCAGACCGCGGCCCCGCCGGGCAGGGAATACACAACCGAATCAGCATCGGCATCGCCCCGGAAGTGCAAGCCCCCTCCGAAGTACCCGTCCACCCACTCGGGAGCGCCGTTAAAGGTCCCGTCATTACCGTTGCCGGAGACGTCCGTCGCAACCGTCCCGGAACCGTCTTCCAGCGACCAGTGCACTACCAGGTCCGCAGAGGCGCTGCCGACCAGACCGAACACCAGAGCCAAAGAAGCCAAACAAAGCATTTTCTTAAACATAACAGTCCTCCTTCAAAAAGAAGTTGATGTAAAACAACCGATAACGGTCATTGTTTTTCGCAGTGTCCTATCCACACAGGCTGAGGATAGTTCGGTACCCCCGGTTTGAAACCACCCTCGTCCTTTTCGAGACCGCCAATCACAAAACTCCTGCCAGGAAAGCCAAGAATACACAGGTTCTACTTACCCTAATATTTATCAAATTAGCCGCCCACAGTCAAGGAAAAACTCTGGGAAGCAGCGCAGAGAGTAGCCTTGTTTGTATCCTCAAGCTTGACGATAGTCATTTTCTTATCTAAAATCACGGCCTATGGCTGATTTGCCTTCACGTAAGAAGAAAAAGAGGAAGCACAATCCCGTCACGGATTGGCTCGCCTATCTCGCCTTGCGGATTCTCATCGTTTTCCTCTACCTCTTCGACGTCGAGACCGATCTTAGAACCGCGTGTTTTTTAGGACGATTGCTGTGGAGGTACTATCATCGCGGCCGGCAGCGGGCCCTGGACAATCTTCGTGCAAGTTACCCGGAAAAAAGTGAAGAATGGATTTGGCAGACCGGCCGGCGAAGCTTCGAGCATATCGTGATGCTGACGATTGACATACTTTTTACGCCGCGGCTTGTTAAGAAGTATAACTGGCGACAGTACTCCCGATACAAAAACACCGAAAGGGCCAAATGGCTGATGCAGGAAGGCCGCGGGTTGCTGATGGTCGCCGCCCACTACAGCAATTTTGAGATCGTAGGGTACCTGTTGGGGCTGTTTGGCTTCAATATCTACAGCATCGCACGGCCGCTCGACAACAAGTATATCAACAGCTACCTTTACGGCGTGCGAAAGCGAGTCGGGCAACGTATAATCGACAAGAAAGGTGCGGCATCGCTCATGGAGAAGCTCATCTCTACAGGCTCGACTCTCTGCTTTATCGCCGACCAGGACGCCGGCAGGAAGGGTATTTTTGTCGATTTCTTCGGCCGTAAAGCCAGCACTTACAAGAGCATAGGACTGCTTGCCATAACCAATAACATGCCGATAGTAGTAGGCTACAGCAGGAGAGTCGGCAACCGTTTCTTCTTCGAGATAGGGGTCAACCGGATCATCTTGCCGGAAGAATGGGCCGACAAGAAAGACCCGCTCAAATGGGTCACCGCAGAATATACCAAAGCCATCGAGGACTTTGTCCGGGAAGACCCGAGCCAGTACTGGTGGCTCCATAGGAGGTGGAAAAATCGGCCAAAGGAAGAACAGAAGGCTTGAATATCAAATAGCGAATGATGAAGGAAAGGCAGACGGAACCATGAAAAAGACAGTTCATATCTTGCTATTTGCGATGTTGTCTTATCAGCCCTGTGGACAGGCGGCTCGCAGCAGCACAGTGAACGAATCGGCGAGAGAGATTCCCGTTGCCTACGATGTCGATGTCGTGGTCGTCGGCGGGACGTCGGGCGGCGTGGCCGCCGCGGTCGCAGCCGCGAAGCAGGGAGCAAAGGTTTTCTTAGCGGCACAGCGTCCATATCTTGGCCAGGACATCTGCGGCACGTACAGGCTCTGGCTCGAAGCCGGTGAAGTGCCGATCTCGCCGCTTGCGAAAAAAGTTTTTGCCGAGCCGTCTGTTTCGCTGCTGCCACGAAATGGAATCGATTTCACATACGAAGCCGACAGACCGTCCGCTCCAGTCCACAAAGACACACAACAGCCGTCGCTGCTGACTGACGGGAAATGGTACAGCGCCGCCGGCCAGAGCGTCCAGTACGACGGCGACGTGACAATTATCGCGGACCTTGGCTCTGCGCATCGGCTCAAGAAAGTTCACATAATGGCTTATCAGCGCCGCAATCCCGGAGTGAGCGACGATTTCGAGGTGAAAACCGTGACCGTCTCGGTCAGCAGCGATAAGCGGCAATGGAAACAGGTCGCAACCATCCGCAACGAAAGGCTCGGCGAATCCGTCCCGGAGCCGTGGGGACCCGTACCACTCTCGGCCCCGGTGAGCGGCAATGCCCGATACGTGAGATTCTTTGTCGAGAAGAGTCCGGACGTCCAGAGGGTGCTGCTCGGCGAGATTTTGATAGAGGACGAAGCTTCATCCGCCAAATCCGGCGACGATGTGCGGATGCCCCCGACCCCCATGCAGGCCAAGCGTGTCCTGGATGAAGCGCTGCTGGGAGCGGGCGTTCAGTTTCTGTTCGGCTGCTACGCGACCGATGTACTCCATGATGGCGACGGAAAGCCCGCGGGAATTGTGATGGCCAACCGCTCCGGCCGGCAGGCGGTCAAAGCGAAGGTCATAATTGACGCGACGCCGCGGGCAAGTGTGGCCAGGATGGCGGGCGCGTCGTTCGAGCAGTATCCGGCCGGCGTGCAGACATTCAAGCGTATCGTCGTCGGCGATGGAGTGGAGCCGGGCCAAAACGTCAGGACGAGAAATATGCCCACGTCAGTGTCGGCACGCAGCGGGCCGCAATATGAGGCCGTCGAGTACACACTCGATATACCGATGAAAGACGGCTCTTTCGCATCCTTCGCCCGGGCCGAGCAGATTGCCCGCGACAAGACATGGTACAGCGGCCTCGAAGACGAGTCGGAAATACTCTTCCAGGTTCCGCCCGATCCGGTAAAGGCTGAGAAGAGCCTCTCCGGTGCATGGCCGGACGCTGAGAAGGCTGATTTGCGTGCGTTCAGGCCCGCCGGCATCCCCAGCCTGTTCGTGTTAGGCGGTTGTGCGGATATATCGCGCGACGCCGCCGAAAAGCTGCTTCGGCCTTTGGAGTTGATGGAAACAGGCAGCCGTATCGGCAAGGCCGCCGCTTCAGAGGCAAAAAAAATGCGGACGCCGCGCAACGTGAGATTGCGGGGCGAATCGGCAACCGTGGCCGCGTCGGGAGACGTTCGAGAGAATCTAAGCGGCATACGCCCGCAGTGGGAAAAACGGGCAGGCATCCCCGCCGACGAGCGTGCGGTTCCCATCATCGGAGAGTATGACGTCGTGGTCGTCGGCGGCGGCACCGGGGGAGCGCCGGCCGGCATCGCCGCAGCGAGACAGGGAGCCAGGACTCTTGTAGTCGAGTATCTGCATGGCTTGGGCGGCGTCGGTACGATGGGCTATATCAGCAGCTATTATTATGGTTATATCAAAGGATTCACCAAAGAAATCGACGATGGCGTGGCGGCGCTCGGACCGGCATCAAGACCGAGACGCGGCGGATGGAACGTCGAATCGAAAAAGCAATGGTATCGAAGCCAGTTGCGTAAGGCCGGTTCGGACATTTGGTTTGGCGTCCTCGGATGTGGCGCATTCGTTGAAGGTAATCGCGTCAAGGGCGTGGTGGTCGCCACGCCCGAAGGCCGTGGGGTAATACTGGCTAAGGTAGTCATTGATTCGACGGGCAACGCGGACATCGCCGCTGCAGCAGGCGCCGCATGCGTCTATACAGACGGCACGAGCGTAGCCGTACAGGGGGCGGGCCTTCCGCCACGTGAAATCGGCGCAGGATACACTAACACGGATTGGACCTTCATCGATGACGGCGATGTTATCGACATCTGGCGTTCGTTCGTTGTCGCAAAGAGTAAATTCCGTCGCGCTTACGACCTCGGCCAATTGCTGGATACGCGGGAGCGCCGCCGGATAGTCGGCGAGTTCATGATGTCACCGATGGATATTTCGCTTGGGCGGACGTATCCTGATACCATTGTGATAGCGAGGAGCAATTTCGACTCTCACGGCTATACGATACACGAGGTATTCATGCTCAAGCCGCCGGACAGAGAAGAAATGCTCGTCAACGTGCCCTTCCGATGTTTGCTGCCGAAGGGTCTTGACGGCATCCTGGTTACAGGTCTCGGCGTAAGCGCGCACCGCGATGCAATGCCCGTCATACGCATGCAGGCGGATATCCAAAACCAGGGCTATGCCGCAGGTGTCGCAGCGATGATGGCCGTCAGCAGCGGCAAGCCGCTGCGCGATATCGATATCAAGGCGCTCCAGAAGCATCTCGTCGAAAAGGGTAATTTGCCCGAAAGGGTACTTACAGACAAAGACTCGTTTCCATTGCCCGCCGAACAGATCGGGCAGGCTGTTGAGCGTATCGCCAATGACTTCGATGGGCTGGAGGCAGTCCTCGCCCAGCGTGAGGATGCAATGCCCCTTCTGAGGAAAGCGTATGGGCGTGCTCAGACGGACAAGAGCAAACTTGCCTACGCCCATGTGCTTGGAATGCTGGGCGATCCGGTGGGCGCAGGCACTCTGGCTGAAGCCGTAAGGTCAGGCCATTGGGACAAGGGCTGGAACTACACGGGCATGGGGCAATACGGCATGAGCTTGAGCGAGCTTGACAGCTTAATCGTAGCCCTGGGCCGAACGCGAAGCAAGCAGGCACTGGAGCCGATTCTTGAAAAGGTCGCCCCACTCGACGCGGCCAGTGAGTTCTCACATTGCCGGGCGGTGGCAATGGCGCTCGAGAGTCTTGGCGACACTGCCGCTGCGAAGCCGTTGGCCGAGCTTCTGAAAAAGCCCGGCATGACAGGCTATGCTTTTACTGACATAGAAACCGCCCAAAGCCGAACACCCCCCAGCGATGTCGATACAGAAACAAGAAACCGCTCGCTGCGAGAGTTGATTCTTGCACGGGCGCTGTTTCGCTGCGGTGATTACAGGGGCCTCGGCGAAAAAATCCTCAAAGATTATGAACGTGACCTTAGCGCCCATTACGCACGTCATGCTCACGCTGTGCTAAGACAACAGAACTGAAAGAAACTTCAAGGAGAAATAAGATGGCTGGAGAATACCGCTTTTCATTCGGTCCCTGGAACATTCACGAAGGTTCGGACCCATTCGGGCCAACGGTCAGGAACAGTGTCACGTTCGGCAAAAAGCTGAAACTATACAAGCAATTAGGCTTTGACGGCGTGCAGTTTCACGATGACGACGCAGTACCGGACATGGACAACCTGAGCCCGCAGCAGATTATCAAGAAAGCCGAGGAAGTACGCTCTATGCTCGAGAGCGAAGGTTTGGCCGCTGAATTTGTCGCTCCCCGGCTGTGGGAAGGGCCCCGCACGATAGACGGAGCTTACACGTCCAACGATCCTGCCTGCCGCGAATATGCAAAAGAGCGCAGCCGGCGGACGCTCGACATCACCGCCGCGCTCGACTGCAAACTGGTCGTTCTGTGGCTGGCCCGCGAAGGCACATATATCCGCGAGGCCAAGGACAGCAAGGTCGCCGTACAGAGAATCGTGGAAGCCATCAACGACATGCTCGATTACAACAAGAACGCTAAGATTGCAATTGAGCCCAAGCCCAATGAGCCGATGGACCATGCCTATATCCCCACTACCGGGCATGCAGTCGCCGTCAGTTATCTTACGAACGAGCCGGACCGCGTTGGGGTCAATATCGAGACGGCCCACGCAATCCTTGCCGGCATGGATCCGTCGGATGAGATGGGGTTTGCCCTCGCTTATGACAAATTGTTTACCGTGCACCTGAACGATCAGAACGGCCTGAAATTCGACGAGGACAAGACTTTCGGCTCCGTGGACCTGCGAAGGGCTTTCAACCAGGTCCGCATACTCGACAAGTACGATTTCGGCAAACGCGGCGAGTTCGTGGGTCTGGACGTCAAGGCAATGCGAACCCAGAAACAGGAAGCAGCCACGAAGCATCTGTCCAACAGCAGGGCAATCTTCCTGCGACTGGTCGAGCTTGTTCGAAGTCTGGACACAAAGAAGGCCGAGAAGCTCATCGCCGAGCGGGATTACGAAGAACTGGACATGCTGATAATAAATCATTTGATGGGCAAGTAAAACCACAAGGAGGTACCTCGGAGTATGGCTACGACGAATGGGAAGATCGTATTGAGTTTAGGCGCGCATCCCGACGATGCGGAGTTTTTCTGCGCGGGGACACTTGCATTGCTGCGAGAAAAGGGCTGGCAGATTCATATTGCCACAATGGCGCCGGGCGATTGCGGGACAGTGCAGTACGGCAGAGAAGAGATCAGCAGGATTCGCAGGGCCGAAGCCGCCAAAGCGGCGGCCATGTTGGACGGCAGCTATCATTGTCTCGAATGCGGCGACATTTTCATTCTGTATGACAGGCCAACCCTGCTCAAGGCCATTGAGTTGCTGCGAAAAGTGCGCCCCACAATTGTCTTTACGACGAGCCCTTCGGACTACATGGTCGACCACGAAATGGCCAGCAAGCTCGCTCAAACAGCGTGCTTTGCCTGCGGGGTCGTGAATGTCGAAACGCCCGGCGCAGAGCCGTTCGAGCCGATACCTTACCTGTACTACATGGACCCGGCGGACCATAAGGATAAATTCGGCGTCGAGATTAAGCCGGGCACCATAGTCGATATAAGCGATGTGATGGACGCCAAAGAGAAGATGCTGTGCTGCCATGAAAGCCAGCGGCATTGGCTCATGACACACCACGGAATGGATGAGTACGTCAACATAATGAAGGCGTCCGGCGAAAAGAGAGGCCGGCAGATAGGCTCTGCGTTCGCCGAAGGCTTCCGGCAGCATTTGGGCCACGCATACCCGCAGGACAATATTCTCAGAGCTGAACTCGGCGATCTGGTACATACATTATAAGGAGATCGGCAATGGCAAGAAAAACCAGCATATTAGCGCCGGAATGGTGGGATTATACGACGCTCGATGACGATATTCTCAACGATGCAGCCAAACTCACGGCCGATCATTTGGCCGGTTTGAGCAGGGAAGGCTTCAAAGTCGTGTTCTACGATACACTTGAGGACTTCTACTTAGCCGAAGCACTTGAATACGTCACTGCATGGAAGCAGGCCACGGCCGATAATCCCGCAGGAATCTGCGGACCGATCGGCCCGACAGAGCAGCTTCCTCTCGTGGCTCGTATAGTCAACGCCATTGAACTGAATCTTAAGGACGCTCATTTCTGGGGGATGGACGAATGGTACCTGGACGGAAAAGAGGCGCCGCGTTCGCATCCGTTGTCTTTCGCCAAAGCGGACATGGAGCTTTGCTTCGACAGGATTAACAAAAAGCACAGGATGCCGGAGTCCAACATCCACTTTCCGAAGGCCGATACCTCGGAGTATATCAAGAGCTGGGACGGCGTTCGCTGCCTAGTCATGCAGGGCGGCCAGGGTGATATCAAGCACTGGGCGTTCAACGACCCGCCGAAGCGCGAGGGTAACTACAAGAACGAACCGCCGAGCCCGCAGGAATATTGCCGGCTCACGACGCGCGTCGTCGATCTTCACCCGGTGACCGTCATGCAGAACGCACGAACCAGCGGCGGCGGCGTTGTTACAGGCGTACCGACCAAAGCTATTACCGTCGGGCCCGTGGAGACGTGGAAGGCGGAGAAAGTATCAATATGGCAGGCGGGCACACACGACAATCCTTTCGGCATGAGATTGACGACCCTGATGATAAGCAAGAAAATCGCCGACAGCGCGGTGCCGATGTCACTGCTCTCCGGCCATCCGAACGTTCAGTTCAACTTCTATCGGCCCGGCATAGGCACATGCGAGGCGGAGATGCACTGATTCGACATTGAAAACACCCTTTTATGAAGACAGCAATATGGCTACCGATGTACTGATTCTAAATACGGCCGTAGCGGATTTGCGAAGGCCCGACTTCGAATTCGCCGATGAGCTGGTCGGCAAGGGCGGTCTGGCAAAGTGCAAAACCGAGGACATGCCTGACTATTCGCAGCGGCAATTAGCCGAATGGATCGAGCAGGGTTTCGCAACAGCAGGCGGACCCGGCAATTCCGCGCCGCTGATCGCAAGGACAGGATTGAAAGTTGCCGTCGGCGTGAACCTCGGCAAAGGCGACTGCGACGGCATGGATGCGCAGGGCCGATTTTTCTACGATGTGATGATTGCCAACGGCATCGATATGTCGGCAACTCATATACATCCCAGTCTGCCCACGGGAACGACGTTTATCCATAGTACCTCGGGCGAAGACAGAGGAGGCATCGCATATTTTCCCAATGCCAATAATGACTTCGACTTCCAAACATTCAAGCCCGCCGTCGAAAGGCTGCGGCCCCGTGTCGTTTATTACATGTACTCAGGTCTGTCCGACAGGGGCGACGCCAATGGTGGACGGGACCTGGCCGAGTTCATCAAATGGTGTCGCAACCACGGCGCAGTGACAATCGTGGACAGCCACACCTTGACGGGCAATCCTCATAAGCTGATTGAGCAAGGTGTCGCAATAAAAGAGTACCGGCTTCTGGAGCCGCTTCTGCCCGAAGTTGATTTGTTCTTTACTTCCTGCGATGAGGCAAAGCTCATTGAGAATACTCTTGCCCCGGGACGAAACTGGAGCGATTTCAGAGAGCATGAAAACGACGTGCACTTTCTTCAATTTCTGACGGAGAAGTTCTGGCGAAACGATGACAGAACCAAGCTGTTCGGCGTAACTGTCAGCAGCGGCGCTTATGAACGGCACGTCTGTCGGGACGGAACCATTGGCGGTCCGAACAGAATCGAATCTCGATTCATGGCCGGCGAGGTGGTTGACCTCGTCGGGGCCGGAGACTCATTCAGGGCGGGACTTATTGCGTATATTGCATCAGGCCTGGACCAGTTCAGGGCCGGCTCGATGGACTTCACCGAGGCCGTACAGATGAGTAATCTGTCCGCATCGCTCTTCATCAAAGCGCCGCTCGGAGACAGATACGGCAACATCAAAGCATACGGCAAAATGCTCGAAGTGGTACGCAGCAGGACAGCTTATCAGAGTTTTGACGCACTGCGCAAAGCTTTGAGTTAGGCAATCTCAGAAAGGAAATATCAATGACCAAGAAGGATGCTGGATTTAACTGGCCCCTTGGGGGCTGGCAGGACAAAGTTTCAAACCACGCCCAGGTTGGGGGCATTGAGACTTCGATTCTGGATAACGGCTTGGGCAAGGGGACCCGAATCGCCTGGATGAATACCGGTGCCGGTCTTCGATATAAGGTGGTCATAGACAGAGGACTGGATATAGTCGATGCTTTCTATAACCAACACAGCCTTGCCTGGCTCAGCCACGCCGGAGTAACTGCTCCGCGGCCGGATGCCAATACCGGGCTGGAATGGCTTTATTCGTTCGCAGGCGGCTTGTTAACGACCTGCGGCCTGACGCATATCGGCGGACCCGAAAGCGATGAATTCGGCGAGCGCGGCCTGCACGGACGCATCAGCAACCTTCCGGCTAAGATCGAGTCAATCGTTCAGCCGGACCTCGCATCGAGAAAGCCGCAGATGGCCATAACCGCCGTCGTGACACAGTCCCGCGTATTCGGGCCGAGCCTGGAACTGAGACGGACCATATCCAGCACCATCGGCGAACCGGCCGTCCGAATTCACGATGTAGTCACGAACATCGGCAACACCCCGGCGCCGCACATGATATTGTATCACTGCAACTTCGGCTGGCCGCTCGTTGACGAAGGGACGGAGATTTTGTGCAAGGGCAAATGGGCCTCGCGCGGATTGGACATGGATAACGCAGTGTTCAACAGCAGCCGCAATTTCCGAAAGTGTTCGAGACCTATCGACAGTCACAGGGGCGGCGGCGAGGGCTGTGCTTTTATCGACGTCGCCGCCGACGGCAAAGGGATGTGCACCGCCGGTCTTTACAACCGAAAACTCTCGCTGGCTCTCGTTCTGAGCTACAGCAAGAAGCAATTGCCCTGGCTGAGTAATTGGCAGCACTGGGGTCCCGGGGAGTACGTCACGGCCCTGGAGCCGGGAACAAATCCTCCGATCGGCCAGCGCAAGGCCAGAGAACAGAACAAGCTCATTCACATCGCCCCCGGAAAAAGCAGGACCTACGAACTGGAAATGGCGGTACTGACGGACAAGACGCAGATAAGCCGCCTCTTGAAGGCCGCAGGTCAGTAATTATGACGGAACACATATTTACCGGTTTTGGGTTCGGGCCGATTCAGGCGGGGCTGTTTGCCAAGGAATCGTTCCATAGCGGAAACTTTGCGCGGACCGTCGTGGCCGAGATAGACGCCGAGCTTGTTGACGCCGTCAGGGCCAACAAGGGAAGCTACTTCGTAAATGTCGCTCGATCCGACGGCATCGAGGCTCTGAAGGTTGACGATGTCGAGCTTCTAAATCCAAATGTCGCAGAGGACAGGCAAGTCCTTCTGCAAGTCCTGACACAATCGACAGAAATGGCCACCTGCCTGCCAAGCGTGGATTTCTACGGCCTGGGCGGGGCAAACAGCGTCAACTCACTAATAGCCGAAGGGCTGGCTGGCAGCAGTGCAAAAGCTACGGTCATTTATGCAGCGGAAAACCACAATCATGCAGCAGAGATACTGGAAAAAGGCGTCGTCGAAAGAACCGGTGACTTCTCAAAGAAGAACGTCCAGTTCCTCAACACCGTAATCGGCAAGATGAGCAGGGTCGTTACCGACCACGCGGAAATCGCAAACTTGCAACTCAAAACCATCGCCCCCGGCATCGACCGGGCTTTCCTGGTCGAGCAGTTCAACCGAATTCTCGTGAGCCGGACGCGGCTGGCCAATTTTCAGCCCGGCATCGAAGTCTTTATCGAAAAGGACGATTTGCTTCCATTCGAGGAAGCAAAGCTGTACGGGCACAACGCCATACATTCGCTGCTCGGCTTCATCGGGTCGGCCAAGGGCGCAACTTCCATGACGGAACTCAAGACTTATAAGGTCGTTATGAAAATGGCAACAGCGGCCTTCATGGAGGAGTCCGGTGCGGCACTCGTGAAAAAGTATGCACATCTTAACGATGAGCTTTTCACCGAAGCCGGCTTCAAGAGCTATGCCGAAGATCTGCTGGAGCGCATGACTAATCCATACCTGGGCGATACTATCGCCAGGGTCACTCGCGATACAGCGCGAAAGCTAAGGATAGATGAGAGGATATTCGGTACGATGCAATTAGCTCTGGAGCAGGGAATCGAGCCAAAGAACATGGCATTAGGAGCGATGGCCGGCATCGCCCTTCTGCTCGACAAACCCGAAGAAAACAATCTCCCCGCCGATTTGCGCTTCGGCGATTGGCGCAAAGCAGACGACGACAAAATAACAAGAATCCTTGAATGGCTCTGGAACGGCCGGAAGGTGGACCGTGCGCAAAAGCTCGTTCGATGTGTACAAGACGCCCGGAAAGATTTGGACATTCTGCTCAGAGCGTAGTCTTCTCCGGCTTGAGGGTTCGGCCTTTCTTCTTTGACCCCGCAGCTCGTGCAACTTATAATGGCCGCTACCATTTTTGAAAGGGATTACTATGGATTTTGAGTACGATAACAATCCGCAGGGGCAGCCGGAACCGCGGCCGTCAGAGCCCATGCCCGAAT
>JBDREF010000395.1:0-2783 GCA_043820045.1 Planctomycetota bacterium
GATCCGCAGACGTGCCGGCGGCTGGGCGAGGGGGCGCCGAAGACGGAGTGCTGGTATATCATCTCCGCCGAGCCGGGGGCGGTGATCTACAAGGGATTGAAAAAGGGTGTGACGAGAGAGCGGTTTGCCGAGGCTATCGAGCAAGGCAGCGTGGCCGATATGCTCTTGAAGGTCGCGGTTCAGGAAGGCGAGTGCCATTTTCTTCCTGCCGGGACGGCCCATGCGATAGGACCGGGCCTTCTGATCGCGGAGATTCAGACGCCGTCGGATACGACGTATCGCGTTTTCGACTGGAACAGGGTCGATGACGCCGGCAACGCCAGGCAAATGCACGTCGAGCAGGCCCTGGAGAGCATCCATTTCGGCGTCTGCGGCGAGGACCTTCCGGTGACGACTATTGGCCGTCTGGTGGATTGCGAATACTTCAAGATGGACAAGGGCCACCAGGGCAGGAATTGCGAGGTACTGCTCTCGCCGGGCGAGATGAAGGTGCTGGTGATGGTCTCCGGCTCGGGGATAATCTTAGGAACCGGCGTCGGTCCGGTAGAATTCCGCGCCGGCGACTGCCTGCTCATACCCGCCGCCTACGAAGGCGCAATCCGCTTCGCCGAGGATTCACAGTACCTGAAAGTCACCTTATAACCGGCCATCACCATTCTTCAAGCCAATGAGTAGGGTGTGCAATCCCGGCGCGCCGGGATTGCACACGCGGGAAAATTCTCTATGATGACAAGCAATGCAAGAGAGCGTGAATAAAATATTTGGAAGTGATTAGATCCGCGTGTGCAACAAGTTGCACACCCTACCAAGCTATCTCTCCGCGCTCTCCGTGCTCTCTATGGCAAATGCCTTACGCTGTTAGGGTCGTTCGAGCCAGACCTCGCTGTCGTAGCGGAGCATGGTGAGGTTGTCTTTGAAGGCGCTGGGGCGGATGGTTGGTTTTTTGCCGGTCAGTTCCTGGAGTATCCATTTGGGGAAATCGGCGCCTGCTTTAATGGAGAGGGGCGCGCCGCCGCCGAAGCGGGGGTTTATCTCTATGAATTTGATCTTGCCGTCAGCAGTCAGGAAAAGTTGCAGTGTGATTACACCCGGCCCGGCGCCGAGTTTTTCGACGAGCCTTGCGGCCTGACTCATGATGCGTTCGTCCTTGACCACCCGGGCCTTGCTGACCTCGCCCGCCCGGACCTCGATGCGTCTTCTCGGAACGACACAGCGGACCTTCATGTCGAAGTCCACATATACGTCGCACGTGAATTCGGTTCCTCGGATAAATTCCTGGCAGATGGCGTTCGGGATCCGCCGAGAGTAAAACAACAACTCCTGGCGATTGGCGACGATAGCATTGCCCTTGCCGGCGGAACCGTCCCAAGGCTTCAGAAACAAAGGAAAACTTGTTTCTGATTGACGAATGACCATTGACGATTGACTATTTTTTAGAGCCGTTCCGATACTAATGGTTGCCGGAGTGTCGAAGCCGTTCTTTAGCAGAAACTTGTAGGTTTTTCTTTTGTCCTGACAGGTGTCAATGACGTGGGGGTCGGAAACGAGAACCCGGCAGCCGAGGTTGGCGAATCTGGATTTGTTTCGGGCCAAGGCTTTGAGGTCGAGATCGACGGTGGGGACGAGCAGCTTGACATTGTTGGCTTTAACGATTGACAGCAGTTCGGCGATATAGCGAGGATGAGCGGTCGGCTTGACCAGGAAGCGCCTGTCGCACAACTGTAGGGCGGCACTTAGTTCTGTCGTGTCGGTGCCGAAGAACGCAGCGTTAATCTTCAACCGCCCCGCCGCCCGGCGGAAGCTCTCAAGCAGGGAGACGCGCCTGCCGATGCAGGTGAACAGAACGTTCAGTTCATTTGAGGTTTTAGATTTCCGAGTTTTCAACTGTTGACTTCCAGGTCCGAATATTGACGCTCAATTCTTGAATCAAAACACGAAATAGTCAATATTTAATTGGTGAATTCCAATTCTTTTGACATTTTGGCCGTATCGTTTTAGACTAACTGCTTCGGTTTGACAAAGAGGTGTAGATTTATGAGTCAATGGAAGACCAAAGTCGAAAATAAGAAAGCCGTAGTCGGCGTCATGGGGCTTGGCTATGTGGGCCTGCCTCTGGCCAGGGAGTTTGCGTCGGCGGGGCTGAAAGTCATCGGTTTCGATGTCGATGAGAAGAAGGTCGGCATATTGAACTGCGGCCGGAGCATCATCAAGCACGTCCCGAATTCACAGGTCAGGAAGATGGTGAAGACCGGCTGCTTTTGTGCGACGACGAATATGGCCCGCATCAGGGACGTTGACGCGGTATTAGTCTGCGTGCCGACGCCGTTGACCGAGAACCGCGAGCCCGATATGCAGTTCATAGTCAGCAGCAGCGAAACAATCGCAAAATATCTACGGCGCGGCCAGTTGGTTGTTCTCGAGAGCACGACGTATCCGGGGACTACAAGCGAATTGATGGTCCCGATACTCCAGGGCAGCGGTCTGAAGGCGGGCAGGGATTTCCACCTGGCCTATTCGCCGGAGCGGGAAGACCCGGGCAACAAGGACTTCACCACCAAGACCATTCCGAAGGTGGTCGGCGGCCTGACGAAGAAGTGCCGTGATATGGCGTGCGAACTCTACATCGCGGCGATAGACAGCGTCGTCCCCGTATCGAGTCTCGAAGCCGCCGAGGCGGCGAA
Organism: Planctomycetota bacterium; assembly: GCA_043820045.1. Lineage (GTDB taxonomy): Bacteria > Planctomycetota > Phycisphaerae > Sedimentisphaerales > Anaerobacaceae > JBDREF01. The sequence continues at coordinate 2,682 of JBDREF010000395.1, forward strand.
AATACTCGAAAACGTGTATCGCTGCGTTAATATCGCCATGGTCAACGAGCTTAAAGTCGTCTTCGACCGGATGGGAATCGATATCTGGGAGGTAATCAAGGC
>JBDREF010000396.1:0-8741 GCA_043820045.1 Planctomycetota bacterium
GATGATGGTAGTTTTGTATGCGCCGGCTCCGAGGAAGGCCAGGTCGAGGTTCAATTCACGCGGCGTCTCTTCACCGGTCAGGCCGCCCACAAACCATTGGTCGCCCTTGCGGCGAGCGACGACGATGTACTTGCCCGGATAGCCGGCGAGGAACCTCGTGTCGTCCCATGCGGCGGGGACTTCCTTGAGGAACCGCTTCGGTGCTTCCGGAAGCTCAAGGTACGGCTCTATGCCGTCGGCGAAGTGTATCCAGCCGGATTCGAAAACGACCGCCTGTGCGAGTTCGTGGCCGTAAGTAGTCAAACGTGGATAGACGTTGTCCTTGAACATCACGGGCGTATAGTCCATCGGACCGACCACGTTGCGGGTGAAAGGAATTATGGTGTTATAGGTCAACGCCATTTTGGGATAGAGCCCGTCGAAGCTGTAACATTCCTCTCCTTTGACCGCTTCCATGCTCATCAAATGGGGATAGGTGCGGGACCAGCCGCGAGGCAAAGTGCAGCCGTGGAAGTTAACCATGATCTGATAGTCGGCGGCGTCCTTGAGAATGTCATGGTAAAGCTTGATGATGTTCTGCTTGTCGGACTGAAAGAAATCGACCTTTACGCCCTTGATGCCCCACTTGCGGAGCATGTCGAACTCGAAACGGCGGACGTCCCTCAGTGACATGGTGCCGCGGGGCTTCTCGGTGACAATGTTGTGTTCGCCGCCGGAGTTGTACCACAGCAGCAGGCCGACGCCTTTCTGGTTGGCATAGGCGATCAGGTCGTGGATAGTGCCGTTCTTCATAATCGTCCAGTTGGCATCGATGAGGGAGTATTCCCAGCCCATCTCGGCGGCGAGGTCTATCCACCTGCGGAGCTTGTCGTGATCCTGCGGGCTATCGTGGTCGAACAGCCAGCTCCAGGAAGCACGGCCCGGCTTAATCCACGAGGTGTCTTCAACAATTGACGGCGGATTCAGGTTCTCCACAAGAGTGGATTCGACAATGGTCCCGAGGCCGTCGCCGAGTATGACAACGCGCCACGGCGTGCTCCACGGCAGGCTCGAAGACGGATCGACTTCGCCGGTGCCGTTTCCCTCGCCCTCATTTGGGAACCGGATGCGGTAAAGACCGCCGGGCGCGTTCTGTTCGAGCCGGCAGCCGCAATACGCCGGATCGAGGGCGGCCTCAGTGACAAGACCCCAGCGCGAAGAGTCAGCGTTTCGAAACAGGACGGGAAAGGCCCAGCCCTCCTCGTTCGGTGACGGCGTTCCGACAGGCACGTCATCGGAGTAGTAGGTTTCATAAGCGGGCGTGTATTTGCTCGCCTTGTCGAACGGGTGCAGCCAGAGCCTGCCGCCGGCGGGAAGTTGAAAGCCCGTCAGTTCCCCGGTGACTGTGCGGGTCCCGTCGCTGCTTTCGGGGAATCGGTAGCGCAAGGCAACGCCGTCATTGTACGCCCGGACTATCAGCTCTAATTTGGCGCCGCCGTCGTTGCGGAGTTTGACCGTTGATTCGGCGTAGTTGTTTCGGCAAACGCGACGTTTGCCGTGGAGCATCGTGTAGGTCTCGTCGATAACCGGGCCGTTTACTGCTTCAACGAATTCGAGGTTGCCGGTGAACTGCTGATCATCCCGAACTATGCCGAGCGGTGAGTATCCGATCACTTCTCCACCGGCATAATCGACTTTGTATTCCAGACGCGTTCCCCCGGCCACCCCTGCGGGTCCGGATAGCCGTACAGTGACGGCGACCTTCCCGCCAGGCGACCGAAGCGACGCGGTCCGGGCTCCGGATGCGCCGGCCTTTAGTTCGATCTTCTTGGCCCCTTTCGGCTTCGGCATGAAAATATCATCCTTCTTCAAACCGCACTCATCAATCACGTCCAGACAGTACTCCAGGTGTCCCAGCTCCCTGCCGGTGTTATTGGTGCCGAACGTGAACTTCACACCAGCAGACTTGGCACGCTTGATGAACGCCACGCTCGGAATCCGATACCGGGCGTTTATCTCCATCGCCACATCATTTTTCACGAGGGCGCGAATGACCCTGTCCATCCTCTCTGTCGTCCACAGGCGGTCGTAGTCGGCCCGAATCACGTCCGGCAGAAACGTCGGATTCACATAAATATCGATCGGCTCGTCATTTAATATCCCCTCGATCTTCCCAACGAGCATTTCCATGAAATCCTGAGGGTCGTCCACCCACACCTCGTCTTTCATCCAAAGCCGCGTCCTGCGCCCCTGCCGGTCGTGAAACGTCATCGCATCGGTAAAGACATAGTCGAACTCGGCAATGACGTCTTTCGAGAACATATTGACCCACTCCCGCCCTTCGGCCTGCATCGCCCTGAAGACCGGCTGGCCATCGAGCGATTTGAAGAACTCCCTCGCCCCTTCATCGCTCTGCACGGGAAAACCTAATCCGCAGTTCACCGCTACGCCGTAGAAAATTCCCGTCTCGCGCGATTTTGCCATCGCCTCTTCCAGCGTCAATCCTCCCTTCAGGTGCACGTGAAAGTCAGTCAGCGGCAGGTAATCGGCGTGATACTTCGTGATGCGATTTTGCAGCTCGATTTCTTCCTTCGACCTGACGTCCTTCGGCCGCGAGCCGTCCGGCAGGGGTTTGACGTAGATGTTTTTGAAATATACCGTACTGTCCGGGTCGTGGCCCTGAAGCGCGAATGTCCCCCTCGACAACACACGATTACGGCCCTCCGAGTTGCGAACCGGCTCATCCGGCTCGACATATTCGACGACGAGCTTGTCGTTTACCTTTATCGTGACTGTTCTGCCCTGCACTTTGAAATACAGGTTGAACCACTCCTTATCGCCGACAAACGACTTGAACAGATTCCGCACCGCGTACAGACTGCCCGTCTTGTTGAGTTCGATATAGTCGCCGGTGCCTTTATGCGTGTTGTTTATCTGCACTTCGTAGCCGTCGGCAAGCCAGCCGGATTCCTGGTATTTCGTATGAAAATATACCCCCGAATTCGCCCCCGGCATGGTCATCACATCCGCCCTGAACTCGAAATTCTGAAAATCGTGACCGCGGACTTTACCGTCATAGAACAAGTGGCTTCGTTTGCCGTTGGCTGCTATCATGCCGTCGTCAACCGAAAATGTGCCCTCGTTCTCATTCGCCCGCCAGCCGGCCAGAGATTTGCCGTCGAACAGCCGTACCCAGCCGTCCTTTCCGGGCCCATTGTCGGCTGCCATAACACACGCATTCACCATTAACAACGAAATAACAAGTGCAATACTTCCCATTCTAACCATATCTTTTGCTCCTTTTATCATCACGCCGGTTTCAGATCACAATGCCCGGAACATGCGTACCCGGCGATGCCATGTCTCACTCGGCGGAAGCCTTCTCCAGCTTGCCGTGCAAATTAACCGCAGAGAACGCGGAGATCGCCGAGAAAGAGAATAATTCATAAATCTCTGCGGCCTCTGCGGGCTCGGCGGTAAATAGGGCCTGGCCTCAGGGGGGCGGGCCAACTGTGTCCTGCTCCGGAATATCGCGGAAGGTTATCTCGACCAATCGAATCGCAACGCCCCACGGCTTCACATCCGGCTCAAGAGCGGCTCGGACATCTGCGGCAATCTGCTCGCGAGCGGCGAGAAGCTTTCGGCCCGGCTGCCTGGAACACTCGTTCCTCAGAACCGCCCGAACGATGTTCTGAATCGCCGTTTGATAGTTGTCCACCTCGAACAGGGCCTTTCGCGAATCGACAACTTTGTAGCAGACCATAACATCAAGCTTGCATCTGACGCCGTCGCTCGTGAAGACGGTCTCGTTCTCGAATGGGGCCGTGTTTTCTTTTAGTTGTATCAGAGGTATATTCTTGTACGGACGCTGGTAAAGGCCCCAGAAGCTCAGCAGGCCGCGAAGGCCGGGCTGACAGACCTTTCGGTGCTTCCCAAACGCCACAACAACGAGGGCATTGCCCTGCGGCACTGCGTAGAACTTGCAGATTCCCAGCGTCAGCAGCCCGAGCAGTTTACAGACAAGGGGCCTTTCCGACTCCAGCCGCCGCAGTTCTCTGTACACCGGTTTCCTCTCGGCCCTGTCCGGAACTACCCCGGCGGTGAGTGTACCAGCCGCTTTTTTGCCGGCCCTTTCCTTTATGCGCCGCCCTATCCAGAGCGCAAGGCCCGTCAGGAAGCCCACGAAAAAACCGATGCCGCCGCAGATATATACGCCGGCAGGCTGAGCTTTGGCCACAGGCCAGAATTCCTCGAACGAATCTACCTTCTCCAGGGTCTTTTTCTCGAAGACTATCTTTTCGCCGTCCATCTGTCCGAAAAGCACCAGTCCGAGTGCAAGACCCACAATCCCCAACAGGCACGCCAACAGGAATGTTTTCATTTTTCTAACCCAAAATAGTAGTTTTCCAAACGTCCATCACGATTCTCCGCCGCCGCTGGCGAGGAACGCCACAGTTTCCAACCTCGTACCCGGCCGGCTGTCAAGCAAGGTCCTATTGTACGGCAAATCCTGCTTAATGTTAAGCGGCTTTATTTACAACCCAAAGGCCTGTCTTGGTGTTTCGCCCCGCCGAGCCCATATCCGACCCGTTCGCTGCAATAAGTGCAAAAAAAACGTTACATTTGCAGGCGACTGCGGCACCTAAATATAGTGCTCGATAACAACCAAGGTTTAGAACGCAATACGTTTCATGAACACATGACACAATTTGGGGCCCCTGCTTTTACAACCACTCCTCCTGGCAGGGGCCGTTTTTTTTGCATTTTTTCACTTATTTTAAAATTTTTTCAAAATGACCATCAACATTTGGGGCTCGACAATCGCTGTATATATAGTGACGCTGGGCAGGATGTCCGCCGTTGCTACCGGCCCCCGCTGTCTTCAGCCCTCCTTCATGCGGGGGCCTTCTTTTTTCGACGCCGTGGACAACTCCCAGCCATATCATTTTCGAGAAAACTCAAATAGTTGCATTTCTTGCGCAAACTTGGTAATATATAGATAAGGGAAGAAGCACATAACCGCCGCATTTCACGGCATATGCAAAGTCCCGGCGGGTGTACTTCGTCGTATAACTTCTTTTCAGTGAAGAGCTTATCAACGGAGTACCAAGACGGCGTTTCCGGGTGCAGGCAGGGAGTAAGATGAGAATCACGGTTTGGAAACTGGCGCTAATCGGGCTGATTGCGGTCGCAACGGCGGGATGTTCCGCTCACAGATGCTACTGGTACAATCCGGCCCGTACACTGGAACAGGCACGCCAAGACTGCCTGGAATGTTACGATGATGCCCTCGCCCAGGCCTCCGAGGCCATGTCTGAATACTACTCCAATCGCTACACCACAGCAGCTCCGGAGCACTTCGGTGAGGATGCTTTGGGCATGAGCGATGCAGACCGTATGGCGATACAAGGCTGGAATTCGTGGGGAGCAGCTTACCAGGACAGGATATTCCGCGGGTGCATGAGGCAAAGAGGTTATTGCAGAAAGAAAGCGGACAAGCTGGACCCCTCGGCACGCAAAAGGATACTATCCATCGGCAACGTCGCAGGCAGATAGCCAGACCCTGCTTCATGCCTCGAAAGGCCGCAAAGATTTCCCGCCTTAAAGTTGTATTTCCGCCACAGCTCGGATTATGATATACATTGCAATCGCCCGGCATATCAGGATTTATGTCAAATGCCGGTTGAGGAAGTACTTCTCGAATATGGAGAAGGAGAACGGTCGGCTGTGCACAGGTCAAAAGGGTTCACCTTAATAGAACTTTTGGTGGTGATTGCGATCATCGCTTTGTTGATGGCGGTGCTGATGCCGGCGCTGCAGCGGGTAAAGAAACAGGCAAAGGCGGTCGCCTGTCAATCGACACTTCACCAGTGGGCCGTTATCTTCGAGATGTACGCCGGCCAAAACGACGGCTCCTTCTGGAGCGGCGATTTCTCCCGGGACGGATGGGAACAATACTGCTGGACCGAGCCGTTAAGGGCGTTCTACAACAATGACGAAAAGGTGCGTCTGTGCCCGATGGCCGTGAAGTTCAGGGAAGAGGGCGCCAGAGACCCCTTCGCAGCCTGGGGGCCGGTCCGGCAGACCGGCAATCAACGCGGCAGCTTCGGCATGAACAACTGGCTCTGCAACCCGGCGCCGGACGTAAAGTTCATACACGGCCGGGAATCAACGACGGACAACTGGAGGAACGCCTACGTCGATGGCGCCGCCAATATACCGATGCTAATGGATTGCGCGTTTGTCGAGAGCAAGCCCTACGAATTCGACACACCGCCCGAATACGACGGCGACATATCGACATACGGCGTCAGCGCCCTGCAAATCAAGCGATTCTGCCTGAACCGGCACGATGGATTCATCAACGGTATCTTTCTGGACTTCTCCGTGAGAAGAATCGGCCTCAAGGAGTTGTGGACGCTCAAATGGCACCGCAGCTTCGATACGAACGGCGTATGGGCCAAAGCCGGCGGCGTCCAGCCGGACGACTGGCCCGAATGGATCAGAAGATTTAAGGATTATTGAGAAACACCAACCACAGACTATTGGGAAGACCTGCAAGCAAGTCACCCTGAGATTGCCGCGCTCAGCTCCGCCTCGCTCGCAATGACAAGAACCCACTTTTTGTCATTGCGAGGAGCACTGCGACGAAGCAATCTCACCTCTTCCACCAGTCACTCTCTCTCACGCTCTCCAGGGACGCTGGCGGGTTATTTCCTTTGAGAATACATCCTGGGCGATGAGTACATTTTCGATGATCTGGAAATCGAACATCCCCACACAGGCGAAATCTGCGCCGCTCTCGAAGACGAACTTGAAGGTCTTGCTGGGATGAAACGCCCCGGCAGCCAGGACCTTGAAGGCAACCCACGGCGTCTCTAACGTCTTCATGTACGCAATGGTTTCTTCCGGTTTGCGGCACCAGATATTGTCGTTTTCAGGCTCGATGTCGGCGGACCAGTAATTCGTAGGATGAAGCGTCTTGACCCAGAAATCGGGCTTCAGACCGCCATCAACACAGGCCTTGACCGTATCCAGCAGATGTGCCCCTAATCCGCCGGGCATGCCCTGCTCTTTGATATATTCGAGCGCTTCACCTAACAGATGTACCTGGCCCTTCTTGACGGCGTTATCGCACAGGCCGCCCTGGATATAGACCGCGTGCGCGCCGCCGTCCACGGACCGTTTGATGCCTTCCTTGATGTCCGCGCCGGAGGCGCAATCCGATATCCACTGGATTTTGCCGCCGCGTTCGTTCCAATAGCGATTCATTACCCTGTCGGAAACGGGATTCGTCAGAATCGTGTTTACGCCGTTCTCTTCGGCCAATTCCAGCGTATCGAAGACCTTCTGGTCCGTGTGATAGGCCTTGACGAGTGTCGAGACGTACATCAAGTCCCTGCTGTGCGCCCAGCCGCCGATCAGATTACCGCCGCAGAAGATCCTGCTGATATTGAGGTTCTTGATCTTGCCGAAAGGCAGTTTGTTGCCGGCCGATGCCGATTTGTTCTTGACCTTGTCGCCGCCGGAGTTTCCCGACATTTTAGCGAGCAGGTTCTGCTCTTCAAAGCTGCTAAGCCCCAGTGAAACTCCCGCCGAAGCAGCAATGGATTTCTTCAGAAAGTCACGTCGATCTACCTTCTTATTTGACATGAGTAAGGTCCCTTCCATTCAAACACAAACACTGCAAAAAACCCGCGGCTCTCGTCTCTCAAGCTCGCCAGGGTCGTTCCCTGTTCATTTTACCGGATAGAATGTCTTTTGCAATAAGAACATCCTCTATTACCTGAAAATCAAACATGCCCACGCAGAGAAAGTCGGCGCCGTTCTCGAATGCGTATTTGAAGCCGTCCCTCGGGTGGATAGCCCCGGCGGCCAGGACCTTGTAAGCTATCCACGGCTTTGCCATCGTCTTCATGAACTCGACCGTCTGCTCGGGATATTTGTCCCAGTAGTTGTCCTCGCTGTAGTTGTCGATAACGTCCCTGGTCTGGCCGGGCTGACGTTTGGACCAGTAGTCCGCGCTGTGGTGCGTCTTCATATAGAATTCGGCGCCCAATCCGGCCTTCTCGCAGGCCATGGGCGTGCCCAGGTTGTGGCCCCCGACCCCCGCTACAATTCCATTTTCCTTGATGAAATCGACGACTTTACCGATCAGATCGACCCTCTCGTTTCGAGCCCAGAGGTCCCCGATATTGCCGATTAGAAAGGCCCCTGAAGCTCCGCCGTCTATGGCCTTCTTGACGTCCGCCGTCAGGTCGTCCGTCTGTGCCACGCACTGCGCGATCCACTGGATTTTGCCCCCTCTCTCGTCCCAGTACTTCCTAAGAAGCGGGGCCGAGCCGGAACCAGTAATGATGGTGTTTATCCCGTTCTCTTCGCATATCTGGAGCGTCTCGATGATCTTTTCATCCGTGAAATAATGCTTGAGCAAGGATGATGCGTAGATCAAATCTCTGCTGTGCGCATATCCGCCGATAAGATTGCCGCCGCAGATTATTCTGCTGATCTCGACATTGCCGATTTTGCCTGCTGGCAAGCCTTTGACCGAATCAGCGGACGGCTTGTTCTGCCGGCCCGTGGCCGCCAAAAGGGCCTTTTCTTCAAGACTCAAAGCCGATGTTACGGCGGCAGAGCCAATAACGGTCTTCTTTAGAAACTGACGGCGATTTACTTGCTCTGTCATACTTCGAAACCCCTTAAATACCTACTATAGCGTCCCGGATTGATTATTGTTCAGCCTCTTCTGCACCCAACAACTC
>JBDREF010000397.1:0-29320 GCA_043820045.1 Planctomycetota bacterium
TTGACGACCGGCCGATGGTCCTTTGCGAGTACGCCCACGCAATGGGCAACTCGGTCGGAAACCTCAAGGAATACTGGGATGCGATTCGCTCGCACAAGCGCCTGATAGGCGGATTCATCTGGGACTGGGCCGACCAGGGACTGCGAAAAACCTCGCCCGACGGCAAACAGTTCTGGGCCTATGGCGGCGACTACGGCGATAATCCCAACGACGGCAACTTCTGCTGCAATGGCCTCGTCCAGCCCGACCGCAGACTCAACCCGAGCATCTACGAGGTCAGAAAGATTTATCAGCGCATCTGGGTTGCACCCGTCGAGCTTAAGAATGGCATCGTTCGTATCCACAATGAGTACGACTTCGCCGATCTCGATTTCATCAATATTCTGTGGGAGCTGACGGAGGATGGCAAGCAGATTCAGACAGGGACATTGGCTGGAATGTCGCTCGCGCCTGGCGAGCAGCGCGAGATTCGTGTCCCGTTCCGGAGACCGAAACTGCAACCCGGCGCCGAATATTGGCTCAAGATCAGTTTTGCCCTGGCCGATGACGCTCCGTGGGCCGCCCGGGGACACTTGGTTGCGTGGGAGCAATTCGAGGTCCCGTTTGACATTCCGCCGACGCCTTCGGCAAACGTCGCAGCGATGAGGCCGTTAAAGTTGCGGGAATCGGCCAAGAGCATACAGATAGCGGGCGGCGACTTCGAACTCCTCGTCGGCAAGTCGAGCGGAGCCATTGAGTCGCTCACGTTCGCCGGCAAAGAGCTAATCGCCGAGCCGCTTATCCCCAATTTATGGCGGGCGCCGATAGACAATGACGTCGGCAACAAGATGCCGAATCGTCTTGGCCTCTGGCGTCGGGCCGGTCAAGACCGAAAGGTCGGCAAAGTCACTGCGGAACAGATTTCAACGCAGGTCGTACGAGTCACGGCCAACGCAGTGCTTGGTGTCGGCGCGGACTGCAAATATACGACCACCTACACCGTCTTCGGCGACGGCGAGATAATCGTCTTCGCCGAGATCGAGCCCGGGACCAGGCGCCTGCCGGATATGCCGCGATTCGGTATGCAGATGGCGATACCCGGCGAGTTCGACACGATGAGCTGGTTCGGCCGGGGCCCGCATGAGAGCTATTGGGACCGCAAGACCGGCTCGCCCGTCGGTCTCTATTCGGGGCCGGTTGCCGAGCAATTCCACCCGTACGTCCGGCCGCAGGAAACAGGCAACAAGACAGATGTTCGCTGGCTGGCTTTGACGAACAAAGAAGGCGTCGGTTTGTTAGCGATCGGAATGCCGCTGCTGAATGCAAGCGCCTGGCCGTTCACGATGGACGATCTGGAGAAGGCCACACACATCAACGAACTGCCGCGACGAGAGACGATAACCGTCAATCTCGACTACAAGCAGATGGGCGTCGGCGGCGATGATAGCTGGGGCGCTCGGCCGCACCAGGAGTACACACTGCCGAGCGGACCTTACAGCTACCAATTCCGCCTCCGCCCGTACGCGACAGAGATGGGAGATATCAGCGCCTTGGCTCGCAAAAGCCTCCAAACGCCCGCAGAGTAAAATCAGAACGAGCAAGAAGAGTCGCGCCGAGTATGAAAGAGCACGAGCCAAGTTTAACAAGCCATCAGGCCCGCTACAACATGACCTTCATCTGGCTGGTCTGCCTGGTTGCGGCGATGGGAGGATTGTTGTTCGGCTATGACTGGGTGGTGATCGGCGGGGCCAAGCCGTTTTATGAGCCCTACTTCGGAATCTCGGACGAAACGCCGTTCTGGCGGGGCTGGGCGCAAAGCAGCGCCCTTGTCGGCTGTCTTGCAGGCTCAGTACTTTCCGGGTTCATCAGCGACAGATCCGGCCGTAAGCGATTGCTTATCTTCTCGGGTCTACTCTTTACAGTATCCGCCGTCGGCACCGCTCTTGCCGGCAGTTTCGTACTCTTCAACGTCTTTCGCATCATTGGAGGCATAGGCATCGGACTGGCCTCAAATCTCTCCCCAATGTATATCGCGGAGATTTCCCCGGCCCGTATGCGGGGACGACTTGTTTCGATCAACCAACTCACGATTGTGATCGGGATCCTCGCGGCCCAAATCATAAATTGGATTATCGCTCGGCCGGTGCCCGAAGGAGCAGGCACAGAATACATCCTTAACTCGTGGAACGGCCAGCACGGCTGGCGCTGGATGTTCGGAGCCGAAACGATTCCGGCATTTCTGTTTTTCCTGCTGATGCTCTTCGTGCCGGAGAGTCCTCGTTGGCTTCTCAAGTACGGCAAGGACAAGATAGCCGCGAACATTCTGCGCAGAGTCGGAGGCGGCGAGTACGCCGATTCTGAAATCAGCAACATCAAGAACACGCTCGCAGGAGAAGAGATTGCCAGGGTCAACTTCCTCGACCTGGCTGAGCCGAAGCTGCGCAGGATTGTCATGTTGGGTGTTTTCTTAGCGGTTCTCCAACAGTGGTGCGGCATCAATGTGATTTTCAATTATGCTCAGGAGGTTTTCGCAGCAGCAGGATACGGCGTCACCGGCATTATGTTCAACATCGTCATTACGGGAATAGTGAACCTGCTGTTTACGTTCGTGGCGATCTATACCGTGGACAGGTTGGGTAGGCGCATCCTCATGCTTATCGGCGCAGGTGGGCTTGCCGGTATCTATGCAATCCTGGGCGCGGGTTACTACTTCCAAAGTACGGGGATTCACATGCTGATCCTGGTGATCTCGGCAATTGCCTGTTACGCGATGTCCCTGGCACCGATTACCTGGGTGGTGATTTCGGAGATATTTCCAAATCGCATTCGCGGCGCGGCGATGTCCGTGGTTGTGTTTAGCCTGTGGGCCGGCTGCACGGCGCTGACGTTGACTTTTCCCTATCTCAAAGCCGGCCTTGGCGCCCACGGAGCCTTCTGGCTGTACGGCGTGATTTGTGTCGTCGGATTTTTCGTGATACTCACCAAACTCCCTGAGACCAAGGGCAAATCCCTGGAAGATATCGAACGAGAGTTGGTTGATTGAAAGATACTTTAGCAGAATTGAGTGCCGGACACCCGACCGTCAAAAACAATCCTTGCAGTTTCATGCCGTTATCTGGTATATAGGCGGATGGCAATGTAACATACCACGAGCTTGGGCAGGGTAGAATACTATGACCGCTATTTTTAACATGTCAATCAGTAGAAGAAGCTTTATGAAAGCCGGTCTGGCCGCCGCGGGAGGTATTTTTGTCATTGGTGCGCAGACCGGTTTGGGCTCGCAGGACGCCCCGAAAAAAGTTGCCCGATGGGCGTTCTTGTCAGATACGCACATCCCGGCGGATGTTGAGAACACTTACCGGGGATTCTACCCGTATCAGAATCTGCAGAAAGTCGTTCCTGACATTGTCTCGGCCCGCCCGGACGGCGTTGTCGTTACCGGCGATTTGGCCCGGCTGACGGGCGAATCAGGCGATTATGCGAATCTTGAGAAACTGCTGAGCCCGGTTGCTGAGAAGACGAAGATTATCATGGCTCTCGGCAACCACGACAACCGTGAGAACTTCGTTAAAGTTTTTGATAAGAACCCCGACAAGGAACGACCCGTCAGAGGCAAACACGTTGTCGTCGTCAATACTGGACCCGTTCGCTTGATTATCCTGGATTCGCTCCTCTACGTTAACGAGGTACAGGGTCTGTTGGGGAAAGAGCAAAGGCAGTGGCTGGGCAATTATCTGAACGAATGCGATGATACTCCCACAATTCTCTGCTTTCATCACACTCTGGAAGATGGCGACGGCGATCTGCTGGACGTGCCGCGCCTGTTCAATATGATAAAGTCGATTCGGAAGGTTAAGGCCATTATATACGGCCATTCTCACGTGTACGGATTCTCCAAATTCAAGGGGATACACCTGATCAACCTTCCGGCGTTGGGGTACAATTTCAGCGATTCCGAGCCGGTCGGCTGGGTCGAGGCCCGCTTGACTGCTAAAGGCGGCGATTTCACCCTGCGTACGGCAGGCGGCAATGAGGACGAAGACGGCAGCATCAAAAAGCTCACCTGGCGAAAAGAGCAAGAGGATGAAGGTTAGATGTTACTTTCTGCACGGATGCAACAAAAACGGTGGGTGATTCGCCCGGTGGACGAACGCTCGGCGGCCCTTGCCAAATCGCTGAAGGTCTCACATCTCGTGGCGCAGGTGCTGATCAATCGCGGAATCGCCGACGCCCAAATCGGCGCCGGTTTTCTGAGGCCCAAGCTGACCGACCTTATCGAGCCTGCGGCGATGCCTGGAATCGAACCGGCAGTTCGCAGACTGAAAACCGCCATTACAAATAAGGAGCGAATCACCATCTACGGCGACTACGACGTGGACGGCATTACAGGCGTCGCGATTCTCTGGCAGGTGCTCAGGCTGCTCGACGCCGATGTTGACTATTATATCCCGCATCGCATAGACGAAGGTTACGGCCTGAACACCGAGGCCGTTGAGACACTGGCAAAATCCGGCACCAGACTCTTGGTTACCGTCGATTGCGGTGTCACGGCACTCGGCTCGGCGGAACTGGCCGGGCAGTTGGGCATGGACCTGATAATAACCGACCACCACCAGCCCGAACCGCAATTGCCCCGGGCTGCCGCAATTGTGCATCCCGCGATCGATGAATCCTATCCAAACCAGGATTCGGCAGGAGCGATGGTAGCCTTCAAACTGGCCTGGGCCATTGCAAACGAATTTAACCCGGGCCGAAGACTTGAGCCGAAACTGCGAGATTTTATGATAAGCGCCACGAGCCTGGCGGCGATGGGAACCGTCGCAGATGTCGTGGACCTTCGCGGCGAGAACAGAGTCCTGACAAGCTACGGACTCAAAGCACTGCCGGACTGCAAGCTTTCCGGCATACAGGCCCTGATCGAGTCGGCCGGTTTGACGGGTCACACGCTCGACAGCTTCCACATCGGGTTTAGGCTTGCTCCAATGCTCAACGCGGCGGGCCGAATGGGGCACGCGCGATTGGCCGTAGAGCTGCTGACGTCGGAAAGCCAGGTTCGCTCGATGCAAATCGCCGAGTATCTCAAGGAGCAGAACAACCAGCGCCAGCAGTGCGACCGCAAGATATTCAAACAGGCCTGCGAAATGATTGTCGAGCGGGATTTGAATCATCCCGATCGCAAGAGCATCGTCCTTGCAAGCGAAAACTGGCATACCGGAGTAATAGGAATCGTCGCATCGAGAATAGTAGATAAGTTCTACCGCCCTACCATCATGATTAACGCCGGGGCTACCGATAACGGCATGGCTCAGGGTTCCGGCCGTTCAATTCCGGGCTTTTGCCTGTTAAGCGCAATCCGGGCCTGCTCAGAAAACCTGGTAAGCTTCGGCGGACACAAAATGGCCGCCGGCATTACTATCGAGCCAGGGAAGATAGAACAGTTTGCGGCCGAATTCGAAGCTTACTCAAAGCAGAATCTGAATGAAAACGATGCAGCCGTCAAGCTTCACATCGACGCGGCGACGACGTTGGGTGAATTGCGAAGGGAAACCGTCGAAGAACTGCAATTACTCGGCCCCTTCGGCCAGGGCAATCCGGAACCTATCTTTGCGACAAAAGGTGTACGGCTAGCTTCGCCGCCAAAAAAGGTCGGCGCCGGACGCGACCATCTGCAGCTCGTGATAACCGACAACACAGCGACGATGCGCGGCATTGGATTTCGGTTCGGAAAACTGGAGAAAAAGCTGCTGGAGAGCGAGTATTTCAACGTTGCGTATCAGCCGCAGATTAACAGGTACAACGGCAACAGCAACGTCGAATTTATCCTCACGGATATCCAGTTCGAATAAGCATAGCCGATACGCATCATCTTCGGCTGACTACTACTTTTTCTATTTTGAACTGCCCCATCGTCGTCGCCATACTGAAGAAGTCTTCCGGGTTGCCGTTACCGCTTGCCAGTGCAATATGGCCGGCGTCGTAGCCGCCGCGCCCTGCCCCTCTGAACGATGCATCCAAGCCGACCCACTTGCCGCCGATATAAGCCTGGACCCATGCGTGACCGCCGAACCGGTCCTGCAGGCCGGCGTACTCCTTCACGTATGCGATTCCCACGACGACCTGCGCAGGAATTCCGACAGCCCTGCACATCGCTGCGGTCAGCACTGAGAATTCGCTGCAATCACCCTGCCTGCTGTCTGCGACTTCGGCCGCCGAGGCGTAGCCGACCGACAGGTTCCGGTTCTCGACGTAATCGGCGACAAAAGCCTCGATCCTGCCGGCAGCTTCGGCCGCATCTTTGGTCTCGCCGACCGCCTTATGCGCGAGTTCGATTATTTTCTCATGGTCGCTCTGAACAAACTGCGTCGGCTTAAGGGCTTTCAAGGCCGCTTCATCATTACCCTTGTAAGGGAAGCTAATCTCGGCAGGCACTGCAACGGGCTCAACCGTGATAATCGCTTTGCCGTTCCCAAGCTGCTGAACCCGTTGATTATCATTCGATGGTATGGCCAATTCCGTATCACCGGTAGCGCTGATATGATAGGTAATGGACGCAGCCGAGCCGACGTCGTCCAGCGACACCGGGCTGGCGAGGAACATCTTATCGACAACATCCAGAACATCGTTGTCGCCAAGCGCGAATTCCTTCGCACAGGCCACAATCTCAATCTTCATCCCCATAGCCGTCGTAATGCTCTTCTGCATGTTAAGATCGTCGTCAACATATTCCGTCATAACGATCTGACCGGCCATCGGGATGTTCAGGGAGGTCTTGACTTCCGTCAAAGGCACGACGCGCCCGAGCAAATCAACGTTCTCCCTGGTCCCGATATGGATGTCGGCGTCAAGGGCCTGCATAACTTCCGGACTGAATGCTTTGACCGTGTACTCCAGACCCTCTTTCAGTCCTTTTTCAGTCGTCAGCAGACGCAAGCCTTCGGTCATCAACGCTCCGCTGGGCCACTGCTGAATCTCCGTCTGTTCGGTTCCCATGGAGGTTCTGGTCACGTGCAGTTTACCTTCTTCGTCAACCCTTCCCACCGTCTTCATCATCGTCATGGCACCCAACACCTGCTCGATCTCGAAGCCTAACGGCTTGCCGTCAATCGTTTCAATCGTGGTCTCGGTCGTCTTGACGGTCAAGGGAATCCCCGTCCGGCTGATGGTCAGGCTCGCCTTTTCTGAACTGGTTACTTTTCCATCGGCTACGATACGGCTCTGTATGGCATGGCCGACCTTCTTGCCCTCCATAAATACGGCTAAGTACTCTACTTCCGGAACCACCGGCGGCTCCAACTCAACGTCAGCAGCATCCGGCCCGGTTCTTTCGCTCGTATGAACCTCCAGGACCTCTGTTGCACGAGCAGACTCCTTCGGCGGCAAGTCCGATTTGCTATCGCAGCCGGCCGCAGCCACAACCGACAACATAAGACAAACAACAAAAAGACACGTCGCTCTCATTATTGTATTACCCTTTCCAGGTTTGTGGATAAATCTCAATCCGGCATTCGCAACAGTTATGA
Source organism: Planctomycetota bacterium (assembly GCA_043820045.1). Taxonomy (GTDB): domain Bacteria; phylum Planctomycetota; class Phycisphaerae; order Sedimentisphaerales; family Anaerobacaceae; genus JBDREF01. The sequence continues at coordinate 7,500 of JBDREF010000397.1, forward strand.
AGACGATTATAAACCAAAAAGGGAACTGTTCACCACAAGATTTCGGATCAAGTTACAAATGGTCATGCGAGATCGTAAAATACTCCTTGTCACCCTTCCAAGAAAATGTCTATAGTTGAACTGCGGAGGTTTTTAGCTAAAATAGGCGACAAATTGTTTTATGGGATACTATATGAACTTTGACGAACTGCTGAATCTGGTTTCTTCCGACGAAGCGCCGAGCGTCCGCATCGATTCGCGCGCGGTCGGCAAGGGCGATATCTTTGTAGCCATAGAGGGCACCGACTGCGACGGCCACGACTTCATCGACCAGGCCCTTGCCGCCGGTGCGCAGTACATCGTGCGCCAGCAACACTCGCCGGACAAAGTACACAACACGCAATACAAGCAGATAATAGTCGGCGACAGTAGAAAAGCCGCGGCGATTCTGGCGCAGACGGCCAACGGCAATCCCGCCTCACAATTAACGAACCTGGCCGTAACCGGCACAAATGGAAAGACCACCGTCGCCTTCCTTGTTCGCTCGTGCATTCAGGCCGCCGGCCGGAAATGCGGTCTCATCGGTACCGTCATCTACGATACATGCTCCGGCGGCAGTTACGAAGCACCTCTGACCACGCCTGACTGTCTGACCATCGCCGAGAGACAGCGGGAAATGGTAATGAACGGTGCGAAGTACATGGTTATCGAAGCCAGCAGCCATGCCCTGTCTCAAAACCGTCTGGCAGGCGTTGGCTTCAAGGCCGCCGCTTTCACCAACCTCGCCGGCGATCACCTAGACTATCACAAAACAAAGGAAGACTACCTGGCTGCGAAAACCCGGCTTTTTTCCAACCTCCTACCCAACGCTACGGCGGTGTTGAACCGTCAGTCCCCGGAAGCCGAACCCATCGCCGCTAAGACCGATGCCAGGCAACTTTGGTACTCCATCGGGACGGAGGCCGACCTCGTCGCCCATATCGAGTCGATGGATACGAACGGAACAGTCTTTGCCCTGGAATACGCGGGCGGGTCATCTAAAGTGAGAACACCTTTGCTGGGCCTGTATAATGTCAGCAATTGCCTCGCCGCAGCGGGGTTGTGCCTCGCAGCCGGTTTGGATTTACAGACGGTTGCCGCCGGTCTGTCCGCTTTGCAGGCGATACCCGGCCGACTGGAGAAAATCGCCGGCGACGGCTTTTCCGTAATTATAGACTACGCTCACACCGATGATGCTCTGCAGAACGTCCTGTCCACCTTGAAGCCTCTGTGCAAAGGTAACTTGCGAGTCGTCTTCGGCTGCGGCGGAGATAGAGATAAAACCAAGCGGCCCCGGATGGCCCGGGTCGCCGAAGAGTTAGCTGATTTCACAATTGTCACCAGTGACAACCCGCGAACGGAACAACCTGGCGACATCATTGATGACATAGTCGCCGGCTTCGAACAGCCCCGCTCGCAAACAATCACAATCGAGCCGGACAGAGAGAAAGCTATCAAGTCGGCGATAGAAGCCGCCGACAAAAACGATATCTTACTCATAGCAGGCAAAGGCCACGAAACGTACCAGATAATCGGAAAGAAAAAATTCCACTTCAGCGACAGGGAAATTGCAGAGCAGTGCCTGGGCAAATCGAGATGAAGAAATTTCTGATTGCAGATCTTGTCAAACTAACCGGGGCGACGCTTCTGCCTTCGAGCACAAATAAACATGCTCTATCTTTCACCGGTGTCAGCACGGACTCGCGAACGACTAAAGCCGGCGATTGCTTCTTTGCCGTCCGGGGCGAAAATTTCGACGGACATGATTATGTCTCTGACGTTTTTGCCAGGGGCGCTGTTTGCGCTGTTGTCAGCAAGGATCTGCAGAACGAAGAATTTGCCGACAAATGCCTGCTCCGCGTGGATGATACGATAAAGGCACTCGGCGATCTTGCCGCCGGATATCGTCGGCAAGCCGGTTTCAAGGTCGTTGCGATAACAGGCTCGGCAGGCAAAACGACCACAAGACAAATCGCCCATCACGTCCTGAGCAAACATTTCAGAGTCCATCAGTCACCGAGGAGTTTCAACAATAATATAGGCCTGCCTTTAACCCTGCTCGGCGCAGACCCCGACGACCAGATAATTGTCGCTGAACTCGGCAGCAATCATCCAGGAGAAATCTCTCCCCTGACTTACATTGCCGGCCCGGACATAGCAGTCGTAACCAATGTCCATCCGGCCCACCTGGAAGGATTCGGGGACCTGCGGACAATTGTAAAGGAAAAGCTATCCATATCCGAAGGATTGATGCCCGACGGCGTCCTTATAATCAACGGTGACTTCAAGGAGTTGGTTGAAGCCTGCCAGGCCAAAGGCATCGGGTTTATGACGTTCGGCAAATCGGACCTATGTGATTATAGGACCATGGATGTTCACTGTGAAGGCCTGGCCAGCCGGTTCACCATCGACGGCACAGAAATTCACCTGCCGCTGCCCGGTCCGGGCAACGTTGAAAATGCACTCGCTGCCTGGGCCATATGCTGCCGGGTAGGTCTGACCATCGACGATTTTGCGGCGGCCGTCAAGACTCTCCCATCCGTTTCTATGCGCGCCGAACTGCTGCAAATCGGAACGCTGAAAGTGCTGAACGACTGCTACAATGCGAACCCGGCTTCGATGAAAAATGCGCTCGAGATATTGAAAGGTATCGACCCCGCCGCAGAGCACCGACTGGTTTTTGTCTGTGGAGACATGGCTGAACTGGGACACCAGGCCGAGCGCCTGCATGCCGAGCTGGGCAGCGCCATTGCTCATACCAAAGTCCGGCTCCTGCTGGCCGTCGGCAAGTTTGCGAAAATCGCCGCCGATACAGCAGCAGCAAACGCCGAGCATGATCTGGAAATAAAATGTTTCGGCGATACGATTTCAGCCTGTAATAATCTGGATGAATCCATTAAAGATTACGATATAATATTGGTTAAAGGCTCACGAGCAGCCAAATTAGAAACAGTGGTAGAGAAGCTAAAGGGACTCTTTTCGTGAAAGTTGTCTCGTAAACCGAGAAACAAAATGCAAGAGGCGAGATGATATACCACTTGTTATGGTATTTGCGAGAAGTTTTCACTCACCGGCTCGGCTTTTATGCGTACCAGAACGTGGTTTTTCGCTCGATGGCCGCGATACTGACCAGCCTGCTGATATCCCTGCTGGTTGGGCCTAGGGTCATTCGCTGGCTTATGCGCAAGAAGATCGGCGATCGCCCGGAGTTTCATCACGCCACCCTTAACGAATTGACCAAAGAAAAGGCTAATACGCCCACTATGGGGGGGCTGATAATTATCGTTTCGGCGATCTCGACAACCCTTCTGTGGTCGAGACTGGACAACCCCTTCATCCAAAAAGCCATCATATTGGTAATATGGTTCGCGGCTCTGGGGGCTGCTGACGACTGGCTGAAGCTCACCGCCGGCTCCCGCCAGCGAAGCAGAAACGGGCTGAGACCCTGGGAAAAGCTGATCTTTCAGATCGGTGGAGCAGTACTGATAGCGTCGTTTTTATACGCCGATTTTATCAACATAGACGACGCCAAATTATTCTGGCTGCCGTTTTATAAGCACGGTCTGCCCTTAGCCAACTGGATGTTTATACTGATAGCCATCTTTTACCTCTCGGCTACAAGTAACGCCGTAAACCTCGCCGACGGCATGGACGGTCTGGCGGCGGGCTGTGTAGCAATGGTTTCCCTGGTGCTCGCCCTGCTCTGCTATGTCGCCTCCGAGACAATGGCCCGCGCAACTCCCGTCACGTGGGCAAGTTACCTTCTGCTGCCCGCTATACCGCAGGCTGGCGAGTTGAGCATCTTCTACTCGGCGCTCCTGGGGGCCGTGCTTGGTTTCCTCTGGTTCAACTGCCACCCCGCTCAGACCTTCATGGGCGATGTAGGCTCGCTTCCCATAGGCGCTGCAATGGGTTACGGCGCTTTGGTAACGAGAAACGAGATACTGCTTCTGGTCATTGGCGGCGTATTCGTTATCGAATTGCTCAGCGTCGTACTACAGGTGGGCTATTTCAAGTACACAGGGGGCAAGCGCCTTTTCCGGTGCGCTCCCATACATCATCATTTTCATTTGATTGGCTGGAGTGAGCCGCAGGTGGTGGTGCGTTTTTGGCTCCTGTCGGCCGCCTTCGCCGCTCTCGCTTTGGCCACCCTGAAAATACGCTGACATAACCTTGATGTCGATTGCTCGCCACCCGTCAATAGGGCATTGAGAGACAATCATACATCGTAATGTTCTTCTATATGAATCTGGACATTTTCTCGATGGCCCTGCGAATGGTCGGAATCGGCTTTGTCCAGTTTTCTCTGCGCCCAGAAGATTTTGACTGCCGTGGCGCCGCAGCCAATGCCTGCAACAAAGAACATTGCCGCCGCAAGATACGCAAAAACCTCGGGCAATGCTGCGATAATAACGCCGAAACCAACCAGAAGGAGTCCCGCGACGAACATCCCCTTTGCAGCGGTTTTGGATGCCTGGGAAACTACGTTCGTGTAAAAACGAAAACTCATGTTAACAGCCTTCTGAAGAAAGAAAAAGCGGGCTCCCGCGTGGAACCCGCTTTCCGTTCAAACCTTTAGTACATCCCGCCACCGGGCGGCATTGCAGGTGCTTCCTTCTTTTCAGGAATCTCGCTGACAATCGCATCGGTCGTCAGTAGCAGTGAGGCAATGGATGCGCCGTTTTGCAGAGCAACTCTCTCGACCTTGGTCGGGACGATGACACCGAACTTGACCATATCGCCGTATTGCTTGCCGAGGGCGTCGTAGCCGAAGTTGTTATCCTTGCTTTCCATTACTTTCTGGGCCACGATTGAGCCGTCCAATCCCGCATTCTCGGCAATCTGCTTAATCGGCGCCACAACCGCCCTTCTAATGATATCGACGCCGATCTTCTCGTCTCCGGAGACTTTGATTTTGTCCAGAGCCGGCAAAGCTCTCAGCAGCGCTACGCCGCCTCCCGGCAGGATGCCTTCTTCCACTGCCGCGCGACAAGCGTGCAGTGCATCCTCGACGCGAGCCTTCTTTTCCTTCATCTCCGCCTCGGTCGCAGCTCCAACGTTGATCTGAGCCACGCCGCCGGCCAGTTTCGCCAGCCTCTCCTGCAGTTTTTCGATATCGTAATCACTGGTGGAGTTGTCGATCTCGTTCTTGATTTGTTCGATTCTACCCTTGATAGCCTCAGTGCTGCCGCCGCCTTCGATAATCGTAGTGGTGTCCTTGTCGACCGTCACGCGTTTGGCCCTGCCAAGCTGACGCAGCTCAATGTTCTCCAACTGCAAGCCCAAGTCCTCGAATATCGCATCGCCGCCAGTCAGGGTGGCAATATCGCTGAGCAGAGCCTTTCGTCTGTCGCCGAAGCCAGGCGCCTTGACGGCCGCGACCTGCAGAATACCGCGAAGCTTGTTGACAACCAGCGTCGCCAGAGCCTCTCCCTCGACGTCTTCGGCTATGATCAACAGGGGTTTGCCCTGCTTGGCCACCTTTTCGAGCAGTGGAACAAGTGATTTCACCGAGCTTATTTTCTTTTCATGCACGAGAATGTAAGGCTTCTCCAACGCAACCGCCATATTCTCCAGGTCGTTGATAAAGTGCGGGCTCAGATATCCCTTGTCGAACTGCATACCCTCGACCAATTCGACCGTTGTTTCCAGGGACTGGCCCTCTTCGACAGTGATGACCCCGTCTTTGCCGACCTTGTCCATAGCCTCGGCGAGTTTCCGGCCGATCTCAACATCCTGGTTGGCCGAGCAGGTCGCCACTTGTTCGATTTGTTTGGTCGATGCAACAGGCGTACTCATCTTTTGCAGCTCTTTTACGATTTGCTCCACACCCTTTTCGATGCCGCGTTTGACCTGCATCGGATTGGCACCGGCCGTAATGTTCTTTAGGCCCTCGTCAAAAATGCTTTCCGCCAGAATGGTGGCGGTTGTCGTTCCGTCGCCGGCCACATCCGATGTCTTGGACGCCACCTCCTTGACCATCTGGGCGCCCATATTCTCATAGGCGTCTTCCAGCTCAATCTCTTTGGCTACCGTCACCCCGTCCTTGGTTACGAGGGGCGAGCCGAAAGATTTTTCCAATACTACGTTTCTGCCGCACGGCCCAAGTGTGATCTTTACCGCCTTCGCAAGCTTCTTCACACCCTTTTGAATAGCGGCACGTGCGTCAGTGCCAAATGCTATCTTTTTAGCTGCCATATCGTTATTTCTCCTAATCTGTGGCTTACAGTCTTTTCCTTCTTACTTTTCAATTACCGCCATAATATCAGATTCACTCATAATCAGATATTCCTTGCCGTCTATCTTCACTTCTGTTCCGGCGTAGCTCGTGAAAAGTACCATATCACCCTTTTTCACCTGCAATTTCCTTACCGTTCCATCGTCGAGCACTTTGCCGTCGCCGACGCTGACGATCTTACCTCTCTGAGGTTTTTCCTTGGCGCTGTCCGGCAGCACTATCCCGCCAGCTGTTTTGGTTTCGGCCTCGAGACGCTGAACGAGAACTTTATCTGCCAATGGTCTGATCTTCATTTTGTCCTTACTCCTTTCGAAAATACTTCTTTCTTGTTCTTTGTAGTCTTAAACCTGCACGCCTGACGGCGTCGAATCCGAATTTCATGGATTTCAATACTCAAAAGCCCGTTTTCTCTACTGCTGCTGACTGAGCGATCCCGACTCGAATATGCTGCTGTTATACTTCTTGAGAAATAACCTGTTGAGCTGTTCCTGCAAAATGCCCATATCAACAGGCTTATCGATCACACTGAAAACGTCGAGTCGCAGCGCATTGCCGAGCAGAGCCTTGCCTGCGGTGCTTGCCAGTAACATGCATGGCAACAAAGGATAATCCATTCGAATGATTCTTATCGTCGCCAGCCCATTGGACCGCTCAGAGTCCATGTCTATTATTGTTATATGAATCCGTCGCCTCTGTATGATGTTCACAAATTCCGTGGCGTTGTCGGCCACAAGCAAATTGACGCCCCTTGGCCGGAATATGCATCGCAGCGCCTCAGGCCAGGCCCAGTTGGCTTCACTGGCCAGAACATTTACTTCTTCAAGTTTTGACAGATTCGAGACCATATTCGTACATTCCTTGCTGCAACCCACGCAAATATCGTGCCAAATGCTGTCCGATCGCCCGCTTCAGCATAACCATCTATTCTAAAAAGAGTTACATCAGAAGGGCAATTTTGCCGCGCCTGCCAAAATCTGAGCCAGGCAGTTATTTTTCTGCCAACCTGACAGACTCGGATTCACTACATCCCGGCGGCTGGCCAAATGCCGCCACGATGAGCCCGCGCCAGAGCACAAATCCCAGCCAACAGCCCTAAATCCAAGTTCTTATAGGCCCCAATGTTATACATCTTGAGACAAGAACTTCCGGAAATATTTCTTGGATACAAAAGCTTCCATTTTTGCGGGGGAAATGATATAATATAGGCAAAGAGCTATTTCGCTTTTTTGTTAACTTAGCCAAAATATGTACCGATATAACACTTGAAATGCACGAAAAGTGTACCCGATTGCACTTAACGGCTGAGGAGAGGATTGAGAACCTATCTGACGATCTTCTTCAGTTGTTTTGCGTGAAGATACGAAAGGGGATATACAATGAAAAGACTTCGGACTGTCTCGCTTCTTCTGCTGGTGCTGAGCCTGCTCGGTTCCTTTGGCTGTGAGAGTTGGCTCAATCCCAAGGAGGCCGGCGTGAAGGAACAGGGTCTCACCAGCGAGGAGTTTTTCAAGGAACAGATGCGCAAGCCTTTGGTCATGGCCGGGACTCCGCCCAGAGACACCTCCGTAACCATGGACACCTCGATACCTACGAGAACGCCCGCAACTATGGGAGCCCCCACTACCATAGGCACATCCGACTTCATGGACACATCCATGACCATGGGCACGTCTGGCATGATGGATATGGATAGGATACCGCCTGCTGCTGTCAGAACGGACATGGTGTCGGTGAGTGAATCCGCATCGTCCGTGGTCTCAAGGACATATCCGTGGCCGGAATGCGGGATCGTTAAGCTGGATAAGACAATGCCGAAGGAGGTTGGGCTGAACAGGGCATTCAGCTACACCATAAGCATCACAAACCTGACAGACACTTCTCTGACCGGCATCATAATAACAGAAGACCTGCCGGGCAATTTCAAATTCATAAGCGCCAATCCGACGGCAAGAGACGATCAGGGCAGGCTGCTCTGGGAAATACCGACGCTCGGCCCGAAAGCCATCAGGCAAATGACTGTATCCGGCATGGCTACCTACACCGAGCCTCTCAAATACTGCACAACCGTGGTGACACCAGTAATCCCGGCATGTGCGAGCGTGGAAGTCATTCAGCCTGAGCTTAAGTTGACGAAAACCGCACCTGGCGAAGTCATGTTGTGCGATCCTATTCCGGTTCGGTACACAGTTACCAACGCAGGAACCGGATCCGTGCAAAATGTCAGAGTCGTGGATACTCTCGCCGCAGGACTGCGGACGGTGGACGGCAAGAGCGAACTTATATTTGACGCAGGAACCCTGATGGCGCACGAGTCGCGGCAATTCTCGGCTGAGCTGCGGGCGACCAAGCCCGGACAATACATCAGCAAAGCAGTCGCCAGCTCGACCACAGGCCTGAGAGCCGAATCGAGTGCAACTACTACCACCGCCGGCATGCCTGTACTGGCCATCCAGAAAACCGGGCCTGAGCGCCAGTACATAGGCCGTCCGGTTTCCTATGAAATCACCGTTGCGAACAGGTCAAACGTTGCGGCGAAGAACACCGTCTTGGAAGACACGATTCCAGACGGAGTAAGTTCCGTAAAGGCCTCTGCCGGCGCCAAACTGGCGGGCTCGAAACTGGTCTGGGAACTCGGAACTCTCGAACCTAACGCATCCGTGAATGTAAAGGTATCCTACACCCCGACGACTGCCGGCACCGTGACGAATACGGCAACCGCAACCGCCTATTGCACGGAAGCTGTGAACTCCTCGGTCAGGACCACGGTAACCGGAATTCCTGCGTTGCTGCTGGAGGTCGTTGACGTCGAGGACCCGGTCAGAGTCGGAACCCGTGCAACGTACCTGATCCGGGTAGAGAACCAGGGCTCGGCAACAGCTACGAACATCCAGATTGCATGCATGATGGAAGATAACGTTCGATATATTTCGTCGGCCGGTGCAACCGCCAGCTCTGCGGAAGGCCAGACCATTAGATTCTTCCCGCTGGCCAACCTTGCCCCTAAGGCCACAGCGACCTGGCGTATCGTCGTCGAGGCAGTTCGACCTGGTGATGTGCGTTTCAAAGCTGTCATGAACGTGGACCAGCTTAGCCGTCCGGTCGAGGAAACAGAGTCCACATTTATATACGAGTAGCACAAGTTGCAGCAATCGGCCGTAATTGCATCCGATGCAATTGACCCATTGAAACAACAAGCCCTGAACTTTCGCCAGTTCAGGGCTTTTCTTTTGCGCACAGAAAATATCCAGACACGGATTAACACTGATTGACACAGATAGAATGATAAAGGCAAACAAATTGTCTGAAAAAACAGTGAAAATCCGTGTAAATCAGTGTCTAAAATAAACCCACCCTAACCGATGCGCGGAGTCAACTTAACCGATGCGCGCGGCATACATCGCCGATGCGCGCCGCCTGTCAGCCGCTTGCGCGGAGTCGATCAGCGGCTGATGCAGAGTCGATAAGCCCGATGCGCGCTGCCTACCCAACCGATGCGCGCTCCTTACTTAACCGATGCGCGGTGTCTCCTTAACCGTTGCGCGCCGCGCGCATCGGCCGTGCTTTATTTCGATTTCGTGCTTATTGCCGTAATGCTGAGATTTAGGATATTTTCGGAAGTTATTGAACCTAACCGCGGATTTCGCGGATGACGCAGATAATTTAGCCACGAATGGACACAGTTATCTTTTTATCCTGTCAAAAATATTGGACACAGATTTCACTGATTCTTGCCAAGGAATTAAGTAAGGCGTCCACGTATTTCCCTCTTGTTAGGTGCTATTTCCTTGCTGGCTGGTCGGTCAATTCGACTCCCCAGTACCTCTCATCATCGTCAAAGAGCTTTACGGTCTTGCCCAGTTCAAGGTAATTGTCTGCGTCATAGAAGGTGACTTTTCCCCCATTCGGCATGACTGCAAACTCGATCCTATACTCACGCCATGAATAGGATCGATCGTCATAGCCAGTATCGCTCTCGACCGACGCTCGGATGAGCGCCGGAACGCGATACGACTTCACTTTCTGATCGTCCGGAAAAAGGTTGACGTAGAACATGCCTTGGTAGTCAGCTCGTTCAAAAAAGGACCCGGGTATCTGACTTCCCCAATAGGGAGTTCCAAACATGAGTCCCAGTGCCAAAGCGATTGAAAGCCACAGATAGACCTTGTTCGGCATGTCCGACGCTGTCCCTTGACGCTTCCCGTAGAACCACTTGAGTCCCCAGTAGAGCCCTACGGCAACCGCAATGAAGATCATGTTTCTTGGCATGGTTCTATCTTGTCACCCAACGTCTCGGGTGAGCGGCGAGCGTTTAGCGAGTACGCTCCACCCGATTGTTCGGTTTTGCGCTTAGGTTTAAAGAGGCCCCATTTTAGGAAAATTAAGAACATTAATTACCTTGTAGTGCTCGCTGAGCAAATCCTTAAGACCCTGGGATATTAAAAAATTCTTTAGAAGTAAATATGCTAATGACCCCTCGGTATATTGCTTAACCATTTGCATGGCATATTGACCATCCGTATGCTGTAAGACGCCGTTGAAAATGTAGTCAAAATCAGACCTTTCAATTGCATATCGAATTGCTCTCTTTCTCGACTTTAAGTGTTTCAAGTAGTCTGCAGATAGATCTTGACCTTCAGGCGTAAGAGCCTCGATTCGCATCGATGCATTAGGATGTTTTGGGTTAAAAGCTCTCTCGTACAGATTCGTTATTGTGCCGTAACATATCCCATCTTTCTTATTGTAAAAAATGGTTCGATACTCATTAAGGGCTGCACGAATCTGATCAATTTCGTTTAGATAGTAATGTCCACTAGGGTGCCGACCAGCCGTGAAATTGTGTAACTCAGGTAAATGCTCATACCTCACAACAAAAGCAAGAGACTGGGCTCGTTCTTCACAGGTCATGAGGGGAAGAGGTGCTGTTGAAGTTACTTGCAATCCAATGGAGGATGTATCGAAATCGGTGACTTTCGATTTGGCCTCTTCGATTATCGCAATCGCCTCGTTTTCGCACTTCTTCAACTTCTTAAGTATCTGAGGAGGTATATCCATTTATTTTTCCGAACAAGTTATTATATGCTTTTACTGATAACACTTGAATATAAGTATTATAAGCTTTTAGGGTGTGCAACTTTGTTGCACACGTAGGCATTTATCCTTAATATATGTCGTGTACTTTCTCTTGCATTACCGCCGCAAAGTTTTATTCCGCGTGTGCAAAATGAATTTTGCACACCCTACCGGCTCAATATCAACAAATGGCGTAGAACAAACCGGACAGAGAACAGTTGCAGTGTTCCTTTCATATTCTCTCATTGTGATTACATTCAGTAGTCCATGGCACAGTCTCGCCGAGACTCGGCGATGTACTCGAGAATATTATCGAAATGCATTTCGCATCCATCCAGCAGGTTATACATCTCACTAACGGCCTCCTGCAACATCTCAAGCCTGACTACTTTGGGGAATCCATTTTTGACATTGCTCCCATTTTTCGTCGATGAATACCGCAGAGACTGCCCAGATTTATCAATCCTATGGAAGTCACGTATTAGGGCTTCTGCATTATTCAACGGTTTTCGATCCGCTTTCGGCCACTGATCCACAAGGGCTGGCTTGATGGCATCCCATAACTTTATCAAACCATGGCCTCCGAGCGCATCATTTTCATCTTTTGCCAAGTCGCATTGAATTATCTTACCCAACAGCCCCTTTAGCTTTAATTCAATGGCATGTCGATACAGATAGCCGATAGGCATAAAGAGTCCATCTGGATGATAAGGGTCGCCTCCCTTTTTTTGCATTTCAACCAATTGATCGGCAGCCCTTTTATACTGATCAGCGATGTAGCTTGCACCAAACTCGAAAAGCCCCATGTGATCAATGAAGCATTTTGTAGATGAGTCGGCGGCAGGGCCCTCCATGCTAAAGATGGACCGACGAACATCTGGCCAGGGAGTATCAGCATCACTCATAGCATGTTTCCCAACAATGTTTATATGGTTTCCGTATAAGACTCCTGACCTCTTCGAGTGTCAGTATAACATCACTTCGCCTTAAGAATCAGTGCAACTCGTGCCTTAGGTACTTGTGCCATAGGTATCAGTGCCTTTGTTATTGACTATTTACGATTTCCTATTGATTATTGATCATTCCTCTGTGGTCTCTGTGCCCTCTGTGGCAAATCTTAAACCGTGTGAATCAGTGAAATCTGTGGCTAAGTTTCCGCCGTCTCGTTCTTTCCTCATAATGTACCTCTTACGCCACAGCCCTCAATGGTTAATATACAGCAGACGAGGCCTAAAGGCAAGGGCATTTTATTGATTATTTACGATTGACTATTGATTATTTCTCCGCGTTCATTCGTGTTAATTCGTGGTTTCTATCATGGCTAAGCCATAAATTGACTATTGCGGCTCTGTATGAAGTATTTACTTGACAGGGCTTCGGGTTTGGCTCTATAATATGTATGTTGCGGGTGCAAGTCGGCGGTTCCGCCACAGCGCTATCCGCGGTAATGCGCAAAAGGGCACACCGCACCAGGGAGGCAGGCCCGAAAACCAGTTTTCATATTTGCCTGTGCCTCCCTTTTTTTGTATAATCACCTCTGACATCTTCACTTTTTTCGGGAGGCTTAGTATGCGAGTGATCGAATTTCTGGAAAAGTCGTCAGTTCGCTACGAAGTCAGCGAACATGCGCCCGCTTTCACAGCACAGCAGATGGCGGCAGTCGAGCACGAGCCGGGCAGGTACGTGGCCAAGCCGGTAATAATCAAGGCCGACGGCAAGTACTTGATGTGTGTGCTTTCAGCATGTTACAAGATCGACCTGCGTGCGCTTAAGAATCAGCTTGGAGCCCAATCCGTCGAATTAGCCGAAGAAAAGGAAATCGGCGCAATGTTCGACGATTGCGAACTGGGAGCCGAGCCGCCTTTCGGCAACCTGTATGACTTGCAGACAATCATGGACAAAGCTCTGGAGAAAGACGACCACATCACATTCCAGGCAGGCACGCACGACAAGGCGATTCGGATGAGCATGGACGAATATCGAAGGCTTGTTGAGCCGAAGGTGCTTGAATTCAGCTACCACATGACGTCGTGACTCTGCGGCCGGCTGCAAAGAAAACAGCCCCCGGAGATAGATCCGGAGGCTGCGTATGAATCTCTTTGTATCGCTGGAATCAGTTGCTTGTCAGCTCAGCTCTTCGTCGATCCAGGCGAGCAGCTCTTTGAGTTCCTCAAGCGTGATATCACCCATGTGGGCTATACGGAAGGTCTTTTCCTTTAGCTCGCCGTAGCCGTTTCCGAAAATGGTGTTGTGCTTCTGTTGCACCGCCTTGATGGTCTCGGCGACGTTGATCCCGCGAGTATTCCTGACCGTTGTCAGTGTATTCGAGGCGTACTGATCTTCGCAAAAGACATCAAAATTCGCCTTGGCCCATGTCCTGACAAATTCACCCATTTCCCTGTGACGCCGCCAGACGCTTTCCATACCCTCTGCGAGCAGCTTCTTGCATTGATAATGCAGAGCCATAATATGAGGAATGTTCGGCGTGGTCGGCGTCTGATTCTTTTCGGCACTTTTTGCAAATTGCTGGAAGTCAAAGTAGTAACCCCGGCCGGGAACATTCTTGCTCTTCGCCAGAGCCCTGTTGCTGACCGCCGCTACAGCCAATCCGGGCGGAATTGCAAAGGCCTTCTGCACCGAGGCGAACGTCACATCCCAGCCAAGATCGTCGAAGTGCATCGGCAAGCCGACCATAGCGCTGACCGAATCGACAAATACGAGCACGTCCGGATACTTTTCTTTCATCATTTCGCTGATCTTATAGACCGGATTTGTAAGACCCGTGCTGGTTTCGTTATACACAATCGTTACAGCCGCATATTTGCCGCTGGCAAGCTTCTCGTCTATCATTTCAGCAGTAGTCGCCTTGCCCCAATCGACCTTCAGTTCTTCGACGGTTCTGCCGCAACTCCTGGCCACATCGGCCCATTTATCGCTGAAGGCCCCGCAGCAGGTGCAAAGGACGACCTCGTCAAAGCCGACACAGTTGCGGATGGCAGCTTCCCAGATTCCCGAAGCCGAGGACGTTGAGAGAAAAACGTTCTGGTCGGTATAGAGTATCTGCTTGAGCATCTCGACGGTCTCGCTGTGCAGTTGAGAGTATTCCTTGCCGCGATGTCCCAATGTCGGACGTGCGAGCTGCTGCAAGACGTCTTCGTTGACCTTGACCGGTCCCGGAATGAACAACCTCGGGGGGTTTTTCCAATCTACCATGTACGATCTCCCGTAATAGAGCTAAAACTTGTTAATAGTCAAACCCGTATAGACTTTCGGGTAAAAGTACGTCGATTTCTGCGGCATTCTTTCGCCGGCATCCGTTACCATCTGCATTTGGCTTATAGTTACCGGGTTCATGAAGAAGGCAACCTGTTTCCGCCCGGAGTCAACCTGGGCGATTGAATCGTCGATCGCATCCGGGGTATCTTTTACGTATTGAAGATTCTCGCCCGCGGCCAGTTTTCCTTCGTCGATGCCCAACAGCTCGTCAAGAATAAGCTTGTGCAAAACGGAGACATCGAGCGCCCTCCAGGCCGAACTCATATTCGCCGCAACGGAATCCATCGCATGAATATCTTTCAAAACCGCAACATAAAACTCGCCATTCGGGCCGTAGATGCCGAATGCGTTTCTGCCGTTCTGGTACTCTGTCCTCATCTTGGCAAGCATTTTCTGTTTTGCTTCGGTCTTGTTCTGTGTCGAGTTAACTGGAAAATCCGTAACTTGGAAATTCTTTCCGAGGTCTGCAATCAACGTATCAAAGCTGAAGTTCTCAAGATTGTATGCGAGCCGATGGGTAGGCAGAACTACCAGCCCGTCTTGTCTGGTATTAGAGAATGCAATCATCTGATACCCGGCATTGGGGTTGCTGCTCTCCTTGGAATAGGCTAAACCCGTCGTATAGCGGTGATGGCCGTCTGCTATGATACAGCTTCTATTGCTCATCATAGCGACTATCGGCTCTATCTGCTCGCCGACGGTTATCGCGAAGAGTCGATGTCGCACATCCTGTTCGTCAACGAAGTCGATGAGCGGCTCAGCGGTCATAGCTGAGGTCATAATTTCATCGGCGATTTTTTGCTCGTCATCATAGAGCATAAAGATCAGGCCGAATCCGGCCGCAGTCGCCCTTTGGAGGTTGAGCCTGTCGATCATGGGTCCGTTGAGAATTTGTTCGTGGGGCTTCACGACCTCGCCGAACTCCTCAAGCTTCGCCAAAGCAATAAAACTCAGGCGCTGAAATTGCACGCCGCCGAGTTCGAAATCCTGAACGTAGCCGTAGATGGCCTCGGCCGAATCCCGCTTCAACACGCCCTGCGATATCCAATCATTGAGGTATTCAGCGGCTCTGGTGTACTGATTACTCTCGCCGTTGTCGGAAGCCGAGGTTTTCCCCTTGATTATGCGCACGATATTATGCCTGCTCTTTTCGTAGAGCTGCTCCTGCTGAGCATCGTTGATTACATCGTAAGGTGGGGCAATACAACTGCCTGCATCGCCAACTACGGCAGCATCAAACCTAAAAGCTTTGAACGGCTTTACTTGCATATTTTTACCCTGTGTTCAACCTCGGCCTCAACTGATCCACCAAGAATAACCGGAAATCACCAAAAATGAGAATAATACTAAGGGAAATCAGAATTGTCAAATGCCAATAGTACATTTTAGGCAGAACGGAGGGCCTTTGCAAGGCGTCGGGGCGTTGATAACTCATTTTGTGGAGCATGGCGTCCATACACTACTACACTTGCCGGACCCGGTCATTTTCCCTCTTCCGCAATATAGCGGTCAATCGAAGCGGCGGCGATTCGGCCCTGGCCCATTGCGAGAATTACAGTTGCCGCGCCTGAGACAATATCCCCTCCGGCGTAAACACCCTGTACCGAGGTCTGCATGCTGTTCTCGTCAACAACGATTGTGCCCCACCTGGTCATCTCAAGCTCGGGCATTGTCTGCGGGATGAGCGGATTTGGCTTGTTGCCGATAGCAACAATGACCGTATCCAGTTCCATCGTGAACTCGGACCCTTCGACAGGGACGGGCCTGCGCCGCCCGGAATCATCCGGCGCACCAAGCTCCATTCTGATGCATTCCATGGCCACAACCCGGTGGCGGTCATCGCCAATAATGCGAATGGGGTTGTTGAGCAGCTTCAGCTTGACACCTTCTTCTTCGGCGTGATGAATCTCCTCAGCCCTGGCGGGCATTTGCTCCCGTGCCCGGCGATATACTATGGTTACATCTCCACCCAGCCGCAGCGCCGTTCGCGCCGAATCCATGGCTACGTTGCCGCCCCCGATAACGGCGACACGCTGGCGCTTTATCGGCGGCGTATCGTATTTCGGGAACAGATAAGCCTTCATCAGGTTGGAACGTGTAAGATATTCGTTGGCTGAGTACACACCGACCAGGTTCTCGCCCGGAATCCTCATGAAAGACGGAAGACCCGCCCCGCTGCCGATAAATACAGCATCATAGCCTTCGTCGTTCATCAGTTCGCGGATGGTGCTGTTGCGGCCCACCACGAAATCCATCACAAACTCAACTCCGAGCTTCTTGAGGTAATCCACTTCCGCATTGACTATTACTTTGGGCAGACGAAACTCCGGAATACCGTAGGTGAGCACGCCCCCCGGCTCCTGCAGGGCCTCGAAGACTGTAACCTCATGCCCGCGTTTTATCAGATCGCCCGCAACGGTAAGCCCGGCGGGACCGGCGCCTACGACGGCCACGCGTTTGCCCGTCCTGGCGGCCATTTCCGGCACCTTTATTTTGCCGCTGTTGCGCTCGTAATCCGCAACGAACCGCTCCAGTCTTCCGATGGCCACGGACTCGCCTTTGACGGCCAGCACGCAGAGTTTCTCGCACTGTTCTTCCTGTGGACAGACCCGCCCACAGACCGCCGGCAGCGCATTTTGCTCCTTGACCTTCCAGGCCGCCTCGATAAACTTGCCCTCCTGCACAAGAGCAATAAAACCGGGGATATCAATATTGACCGGGCAGCCGGCCACACAGCGGGGCTTTTTACACTTGAGACATCGGCTTGCTTCCAGCAAGGCGGTTTCTTCCGTATAGCCGTATGGAACCTCCTTGAAGTTCCTGGCCCGGTCCTGGGGGGCCTGCTCCGGCATTGGTTGTCTGGGAATCTTTTCCTTGGCCATTCGTTAGTCTCTGCTCCCGGTCAACGCTAACACCTGCATTTATGTCCGCCGCCGTGGCCGGCCCCCACTGATTCGGTCCGACCCAGCGAATGTATCTCTTCGGCACTGTATGCGGCTCGTCGGTCTCTCAGCTCATCCCAATCGATCAGATGCGCATCGAAGAACGGCCCGTCCACACAGGCGAACTTCGTTTCGCCGCCGACGGTCACACGGCAGGCCCCGCACATACCGGTTCCGTCCAACATGATCGGATTCAGCGCCGCCAGTGTTTTCACGCCGTAGGGTTTGGTTTCCTGTGCCGTCACCATCATCATAAATGGGCACCCGATGGCAATTACACTATCGATTTTCTCGCCGTCTTTGAGTTTCCCAATCACCGCGTCGATCGCATGTCCCTTGGTGCCCGTTGAGCCGTCGATCGTCGTCTCGATAAATTCATCGCAGACGTTTTGGAGCTTCTTCTTGTAGTAATGCAGGTAATGGCTGCGGGCCTCGGTAACAACGACCACCCGATTCCCGACGTCTTTCATCGCCTCGGCGATAGGCACAATCCCACCAATTCCGTAGCATCCAGCCGCCAGCACCACCGTGCCCTCGCGCTTGATTTCCAGCGGGACACCCAGCGGCCCAACGACGTGAGCAAGCTTGTCGGTTGCTTTCAGCAGCACAAGCTTTCGGCTGGACTGGCCCTTCTCCAGCACAACCAAAGTAATCGTGCCTTTTTGAGCATCCCAGTCAGACAGGGTATAGGGAACGCGTTCTGATTTTTCATCGACCATAACAATGACGAACTGTCCGGCCAAAGCCTTCCTGGCCACCTCGGGGGCCTCGATGATAATCTCGTGGACGTTCGGCGCAATCTCGCTTTTCTCCAGAATTTGAAACGCCCCTTTTCGCGTCTCCTCTGCAACATCAAGGGTACAGGGTTCATCCATAGGCAGCTCTTTCAAACCGCTTACCTTTTCATCGATACGATGCCCGCGGAAGTAAGTCCGCCTCAACCCGAAATTCGTCGCCGCCGCGGGAGCATCCCGTCGGTCAACCCACAATTCGGCGTCTTCGCCCCCCAGTTCCGCTGTAATCGCACCGGCTGATTCGTACTCAAAACCTTTGGCTCCCGTTGCCCGGGCGAGTCCGCAGGTAATCCACCACTCCGGCTTTGCCTTGCCGCGCGGCTCGCATGCTTTGCGCAGAGGCCGTCTCTGTCCGGAGCCATCGAGGATCGTACCGTCAACCTCCGCAAAAACCGCAGCCGGCAGCACGATATCGGCCCGCTCACTGGCGGGACTCGGGTAGCAATCCTGCATAATCAGCAGCTCAAGCCCCTCCAGATTCGCCGAATCGACAAAGTTGCCCGCCAGCAGCGCCGCACGTGTGCCTTTCGGCAACGAGCCGCGCGAAACACCCCGCGCATCAGGTTGGATCTCAATATAGTTCTTCGATTTCATCACCTCGTTGGTGAATTTCTTGAAGATGTGACGGTCTTCGAGGATGCTGGTAGCATCACAAAGCAATGCGAAACCGTTGCCGACAAATTCCTTGAGTTTCGCCGCTGCCGTTTCAAGGGCATCATCCCATTCGGTTTCGCGCAGGACATTACCCACACGCACAAACGGTGTTCCCAGCCGGTCGGTGCCGTTCAGAAACTCCGGAACTGCGAATCTGCCCAACACGCAGATGGGAACACTCTCGTTCACGGCCTGAACGCCGACCAGCTTGCCGTTTTTGGCCCCAAGCGCCAACGCACAGGCGTTTTCGCAGAAGATGCAGGTTGACTCCGTGACCGTATCCGGCCTGCCGTACCATTTGGCGTACCGGTCCGCCAGACTGCCGGTCGGACACACATCGATACACGAGCCGCAGAACTGACAGCCTGCTTCGAGCAGAGAGCGGTCGAAGGCCTGGCCGATATGTGTTTCGCTGCCACGGCCGACAAAATCGATGACCGCCTTGCCCTGTTGATGTTTGCAGATGCGTACGCAACGACCGCAGAGAATACAGAGATTAAGGTCGCGGTCGATAAACGGATTGGACCGCTCGATCGGCCGCTGGTGATAGCTGGGCGGGACGGGAAGCTCGGTAAAGCCCAGCTCTTCGGACAGGGCCCGCACCTCACAGATGTCCTTGTTATTGCAGGTGTGACATCCGGTTGTGCTGCCTGCTTTTTCCGCATCAGGCCGGTATTGTTCACAAAGCTCGCGCCTGCCGCAGACAAGACACGCACTGGGGTGCTCGAGCATCATCAGCGCCAGGATATTTCGGCGCAGCTTCTGCAGCGCTTCGGTATGGGTCTTCACGACCATTGCTTCGCCGACGGGGGTCGTGCACGAAGTTGGGTATCCTCGCATATCTTCCACTTCAACGACGCAGAGCCGACATGCGCCGAACGGCATCAGTGAAGAGTGCGTACACAGATGCGGGATCGAAATACCGTGCCGCACAGCGCACTCGAAAATGGTTTCCCCGTTTTCGGCAGTTACTTTCTTTCCATCTATAGTCAATTCCATGTTAGACAATTCCTAACGTATAGTCACCCGCCCATTCTCTTGTACGCCGGCAATATATGGGCAGTTCGCCTTTTTCCCTGAAGGTCAGTCCTGCGAACGATAATCGCAGCGCAGACATCGCAGCGATTCCTGGAAGGCCGCGTCTCGGGCGATCTCCAGCTCAACTTCCTTGAAACTGCGTCGCGCCTCAAGCGGCAGCGTTTTCTGCTTCAAGAGAGGGACTTCCACCGGCTCGGCTTCCGGGTCGAATTCCGTATCGTTCACAAGCGTTCGGCGCCAGAATGGCTTGGGCCGATCCTGCGGAGGGAGATCCTGCGAAAGTTTCTCATTTATGGCGACCGCGGCCTTTTCGCCCGCTCCAATCGCTTCCAATACAATGCTCGGCCCGGTGACCGCGTCACCGCCTGCGAAAAACGTGGCTACTTTGGTCTCACAGGTAAACGGGTCTATCTCGATGCGACCGGAGCGTTTCAAGTCGAGGCCCATCTGCTCAGCTATGTCCTCGGCCGCCACGCGCTGCCCAATGGCGGCAATGACGGTGTCAACGTCAAGCTCGAAAACGTCCTCCGTCGGTTGCGGGCGTCGCCGACCATCCAGAGAAAACTCGCCCAGTTCCATCCGGCGGCAAATCAGTTTCCGAACCTGTCCGACGTCACCTTCGATACAATCCGGCAGAGCCAGGAACTCAAAACGGATACCTTCGGCCAATGCTTCGTTAATTTCAGATTCGATCGCAGGCATTTCTTCCCGCGTGCGGCGATAGACAACTGTCACCTCAGCGCCCATGCGGAACGCTGTGCGGGCCGAATCGATGGCGACGTCTCCTCCGCCGATAACGGCGACCTTTTTGCCGATGGGAACGTCCAGGCCCTTGTTGCGTCCTATCAGGAAGTCCAGCCCCTGCAGGACCCCCCTCAGCTCTTCCCCGGGGACGCCCATGCCCATACCTTTCCATGCCCCCAATCCCAGGAAAAAGGCCTGGTATCCTTCGGCCTTCAGTTGGTCGATTGTTAAGTCCTTGCCTATCTCCGTGTTTGTTTTCAGTGTTATGCCGGTTCCGAGAACCCAGTCGATTTCTTCCTGCAGAATCTTGCGAGGAAGACGGTACTCCGGAATGGCGTAGGCCATCATGCCGCCTGGCTTGCCCTCCTTCTCGAATATGGTGACCGAATAGCCCAGCCGTCGCAGGAAATAGGCGCAGCTCAAGCCTGCCGGGCCGGCACCGATTACGGCTATCTGCTTGCCAAGACAATGCGGATTCTCGCGAACCATCTCTTGCGGCTCGACCCGTTTGGCCGTATCCACCATATGGCGTTTCAGGGACCTGATAGAAACCGGGCCGTCAAGCTCAGTTCGCCTGCATTTGCCTTCGCACGGGTGCGGGCACACTCGTGCACATATATAGGCGAACGGATTTCGTTCCAAGTGCGATGTAAGCGCCTCCTCCATGCGATTATCACGAATGAGCGAGATATACAAGGGGACATCGACGCCCGCGGGACATTCGTTGGTGCATGGAGCGTGGAGCAACTGCGGGCAGACACCCGCCGGGCATTTCCGCTCGCGTATGTGTGCTTCGTATTCCGCTCGGAAATATCGCAGCGTACTTAACACCGGATTAGGCGCGGTCTGGCCCAGCCCGCACAGCGAGCCCTCTTTCACCGTCTGTGCGATTTCTTCAAGCTTGTCGAGGTCGGCCATCTCACCTTCCCCGGCGACGATGCGCTCCAGGATGCTCAGCATGGCCCTTGTCCCCACCCGGCAAGGCCCGCACTTGCCGCAGGATTCAGCCTGTGTGAACGAAAGGAAATATCTTGCGATATCGACCAT
>JBDREF010000398.1:0-5501 GCA_043820045.1 Planctomycetota bacterium
GTGGCCGAGGAAGCGGAGACGCCGGGCTTATCGTTCGAGTTTTCCATCCTGCCTGTTTCACGCAGCGACCCGAACGAGCAAATGCTGCTGACGATGCTGCTCAGAAGCGAGCCGGACCTTGACGAGTACGCGGACGGCCCCGTAGTGTTCCCTGTGTTCGGACGCGGCCGTGCCCTCTACGCCCTGGCGGGCGAAGGCATCAACGCTGACAACATCCGGGAAGCCATCGGGTTTTTGACCGGGCCGTGCGGGTGCGAAATCAAGATGCTCAACCCCGGCGTGGACTTGCTGATGGCGGTGAACTGGGATGCGGCGGTGATGAAGTTTTATGAGGAGTTCTACGAGACTCAGGAAGAACAGTTGCCCGAGCTGACGAGCGTATTTCCGGAGGCGCCGACTGATGCGCAACATGCCGTGCACGCGGAGATGATTGAGAGCGGCTTGAGCGCCGAGCCGACCGACGATGCACCCGCCACCGTGGGCGAAGGCGAACAGCAGCAGCTTAAGGGGTTCGGCGTTTTAGGTACGGCGGCCGTATCGCTTGGAGGAATTGTGCTGGTTGTGGCGCTGGGAACCCTCGCCGTAAGCCGGAAAAAAAATAAGCACTAAGTTCTAAATCCTAAAACCGGTAAGCTCTAAATACTAAATCCTAAACAATGTCTAATGACCAAAATTCAAATGCTCAAAACCAATTGCCTGCCGCCACGGTGTTTGGTGCTTTGGTCATTTGAAATTCGGATTTGTTTAGGATTTAGATATTAGAATTTAGGATTTCACTTTAGTGCTTAGAATTTAGGATTTTCATTTAAAGGCCGTCTATGACGATTTGGAGCTTGTTGATACGCGAGATACTGCATCGCAAATTGAACTTTGCACTTGCTGTGCTATCGGTACTCGTCGCAAGCGGCTCGCTGGTCGGAGCCGTCACACTTTTACGAATTCACGATATCCGCACGGGCCAGATTCTCGAACGCAAGCAGACCGATCTGGCGAAAAAAATGGCAACGCTGAGCGATGATATGCGAAAGGCGATGCTCAAGCTCGGTTTCAACATTGTCATCCTGCCGAAGGACCAGAACCTCAGCGACTGGTACGCGGAAGATTACGCCTCTAAATACATGCCCGAAGAATACGTGGATCGGCTGGCGAATTCCAAAGTCGTCACGGTTCGTCATTTTCTTCCCAGCTTGCAGCAAAAAATAGACTGGCCCGAACGAAAGCGCAAGATTATTCTCGTCGGCGCTCGCGGTGAGGTCCCCAACCTGCACAAGAGTCCGGTCAAGCCGATGGTGCAGCCCGTGCCGCCAGAAACAATCAGCCTCGGGTTTGAGCTGCATCGCAGCATGGATATCAAAGTCGGCGACAAAGTCGAGCTGATGGGCAGGCAGTTCACTGTGCACGCATGTCACAAGGAACGCGGCAACAAGGACGACATCACAGCCTGGATATACTTAGCGGAAGCCCAGGAGCTGCTGGATAAGAAAGGGCAGATCAACGCTATCTTAGCTTTGGAGTGCCTGTGCGTCGGAGAGGAGGGGCTGCCCCTGATACGCAAGGAAATCGCCGCCGTCCTGCCGGGCACACAGGTTATCGAACGAGGCTCACAGGTGGTCGCGCGGGCCGAGGCCAGGATGAAGGTCGAGGAGCAGGAGCGAGTTTCCCTCGATGATGAAAAACGCGGCCGGGAGGACTTGCGGCAGGCACGCGAGCACATGGCCTCTATACTTACCCCCGTTGTGGTTATCGCCTGTGCGGTGTGGATCGCGCTGTTGGGATTCACCAACGTCCGCGCCCGGCGGGAGGAAATCGGCGTTCTGCGCACGCTCGGAGTCTCGGCCAGACAGATACTGGTCATGTTCCTGTCGAGGCACGTCCTGGTCGGCGTGGTCGGGGGAGCGCTTGGATTTGCCGCTGGGGTACTCTCGGCGGTTTACTTCAGTGGGGCTGGCGAAATCCCGGCGGCACGGCTGCCCGGTGCAAAGACCGGTATGACCCTGCCGTGGGCCGGCCTTCTGCTGGCCGCGGTGGCAGGGGCTGCCTTGCTGACAGTAATTGCCGGGTGGATTCCGACCATAATTGCAACTCGTCAAGACCCCGCAGATGTGCTGCGTGAAGAATAAGGCAAGAGACAAAAGAATGCTCGAATTCCAAAACATCAGCAAGTCATTCGACAACGGTGAGGAAAAGATCACGGCTATCGAGGACGTCTCGCTGTCTGTCCGTCCGGGCGAGTTGTTAGCGGTACGCGGCCCGAGCGGTTGCGGAAAGACCACGCTGCTGTTGATCGCCGGCGGCCTTTTACGGCCCGACTCCGGACGTATCAGTCTGGACAGTCAGAACCCGTACGAATTAAACCCGGAGACACGCAGCCGTCTGCGCGCCGGAACAATCGGCTTTGTGTTTCAACAGTTTCATCTGATTCCCTATCTGACAGTTCGACAGAATATCCTGGCCGCTTCGCTGGCAGCGCCGTCGGACAGTGCTTCCCAAAGGGCGCAGGAACTGATCAGCCGTTTCGGTCTGCACGACCGAGCCGGACACGTGCCGGCCAAGCTCAGCACCGGCGAGAGGCAGCGCACCGCTCTGGCACGTGCCCTTCTTAACCGGCCGAAGGTCATCTTGGCCGACGAACCGACCGGCAATCTGGACGAGGATAACGCCAAAATCGTCTTAGGCTATCTGAGTGAATATGTCAGTGACGGCGGATGCGTGCTGCTTGTCACTCACGATGTCAGGGCCGCTACACATGCGACCCGCACCCTGCAGATGAGCCGCGGAAAGCTTGTATCTTAGCCCCCAGACCTGCCCTGGGGGGTTAATGCCCCCGACCGCAGGGGTCGGGGCTAATTGTGAAAGGGGAGTAGAATGAGAAAGACACGGATTGGCCTGTTGGCCGCGGGTATTCTGTTCGGCGGAACCTGCCTCTGCCTGGCAAACCAAGGTCAGGCATTCATCGAGAAAATCGGCGTCACTCGCGGAATATGCGTGGTGCTTGGCGATCCCCGGTGCGACCTTGCCGTGCAGCTTGCCAGTCAGAGCGAATTGCTCGTATATGTCCAACTACCGCGCGCCGACGACGTCGAGGCCGCGCGCAGGGTCGCCGATGAAGCGAAGCTTTACGGCACACGCATCTTCGTTGAGCAAGGTGCGTTGACGAGATTACACCTGGCTGACAACCTGGCCGATGCTCTCATCGCGGTGGGCGAGGGGGCGGATATTTCACAAGCCGAAGCGATGCGAGTCTTGCGCCCGCAGGCGAAGGCGCTGTTGGGACGTAAAGTCATAGTCAAGCCGTTCCCCACTGGAATCGATGACTGGAGCCATCCCTATCACGGCCCGGATAACAATCCGCAATCACAGGACAAGGTAATAGTCGCGCCATACCTGACCCAGTTCTTGGCTGAGCCCCGATACGCACCGCTGCCTCAGGTGACGGTGACTTCGGCGGGGCGCGTGTTCAAGGCGTTCGGGCACGTGGCCTTCAAGGAACGCGAAGAGCCTTTCCTCAACAAGCTCGTGGCCTTCAACGGCTATAACGGAACGATACTCTGGCAGCGCGACCTCGCCGAGGGCGTGATGATCCACCGCAACACGATGATCGCGACGCCGGAGACGCTCTACGTCGGCGACGACAAATCCTGCAAGCTTATCGACACTGCGACCGGGCGACTAAAAGGCGAGATCATCCCGCCGCTCGATCGCGCCGGAGGAACGTTCTGGAAGTGGATGGCGATGGAGGACGGCGTTCTCTACGCGCTCATCGGAGGTCAGGAGCAGCAGGACTCAACAAAGAAATGGCGGCGCGAATCGCACGGCTGGCCGTGGGAGCCCGTGTCGGAAGGTTTCAATCAGCCCGACAAAGTCGAGGATGTCGATAAAGCGTATGTGACCCATCCCTGGGGCTTCGGGCAAAACCTGCTGGCCATCGACCCGAAGAGCAAAGAGGTTCTCTGGAGCCACACCGAAGAGCGGCCGATTGACGGCCGGGCCGTGTGCATGAAGAACGGCCGTATCTACATCTTTCGATTCGGAACATATCTCGCCTGCCTGGACGCGAGAACAGGCCGCGAGATCTGGCGAAAGACACCCGGCAACGCGCCCGAGTTGTTCGAGGCGATAGGGCCATATACGAACCGGCAGGATTGGCGCACCAACTGGCGCACGACGTGTTATCTGAAGTGCTCGGACGAGGCCCTGTACTTCGCCGGACCGCAAATCGGAAAATTGCTCGCCGTCTCCACCGAAGACGGGCGAGTTCTCTGGGAGAACCCCTACAACAACTTCCAACTGGTTTTGCGAGACGACGGGCTCTACGGGATAAGCGGGCAGATTGACAAGCACCCGAGCAAGAAGTTCGACCCGCTGACCGGAGAAGAATTGGCCCAGGTCGATCAGGCTCGGCGGGCGTGCACTCGGCCGACGGGTTCGGCCGACGCGATCTTCTTCCGCGCCAGCGGCGGCTCGGTACGGCTTGACATTGCCTCGGAGCGTCCGCAGTGGATTTCACCGATGCGTCCCGTGTGCCAGGACGGCGTCATCATCGCCAACGGTCTTCTCTACTGGTGGCCGTCGGTGTGCGACTGCCAACTTACGCTTTATGGCGTCACCTGCCTGGGACCGGCGGGCGATTTCGACTTTACGCCGACGGCAACGGATAAGCAACGTCTGGAGAAGGGCGCCGGGAGCTTGACAAATATCGCCGATTTCAAGGAGTCGCCGGCCGACTGGCCCACGTTCCGCGCGGACAATACCGGCAGCGCAACGAGCAAGGCGACCGTTAGTGACAAGGCGGCACTGCTCTGGCGATTCAATCCGAATACGCAGTTCGCCGCGGCAGCGCCTCTGCCCACAGCGCCGGTTGCCGCGGGCGGGCTTGTGTTTGTAAGCGGGCCTGACGGCATCGTGCGAGCACTCGATGCGGCCAGCGGCAACGTGCGATGGAAGGCCTATACCGGCGGGGCAATCCGGATGCCTCCGACAATCTGGAAAGGCCGTGCCCTTGTTGGCTCCGGCGACGGATACGTCTATGCCTTCGAGGCACAGACAGGCCGGCTGCTTTGGCGGTTCCGCGCCGCCCCGGCAGAGCGCAAGATACCCGTTTACGGCCTGCTCTCGTCAACCTGGCCGGCGGCAAGCGGCGTGCTGGTCGAAGACGGCATTGCATACGTTGCGGCCGGCATCGCCAACTACGACGGTACTTATATGTATGCACTCGACGCCGCAACGGGCGAGATAAAATGGCAGAACAATTCTTCCGGCCATTTGGATAAGCAGGCGCGCACCGGTGTTAGCGTCCAGGGTCACATGCTGCTCAACGGCGGCAAGCTATATCTGGCCGGAGGAACCTCTGTCTCACCGGCCGTCTATAACGTCACGAACGGCGAATGCCTCAACGACCCGGCGCCGTTGGCAAGATGCGAGTCGCAGGACCCACGAGGCTGGGAGCTGTCTCTGTTGGCCGGAAAGGTTGTACCCTGCGGCAAGCCCTTTTACTCACACCC
>JBDREF010000399.1:0-12362 GCA_043820045.1 Planctomycetota bacterium
GAGCAAGAAGCCGTACCGCGCCGGCACTTTTCCAGAGGGTGCATGGAAGGGCCGCGGCTACCTTACGCCAGAGGCAATCGCTCAAATGGAAGAGTTCAACAAGGCCGATCCCAAGATGCAGGGCAGAGGCCCGGCGTTCGAAGCCGCCGACGTTCCGGACAACGCATACCCCGACGGTTGCAACACGGACCACGCCATCGAGGAGCTGAACCGCCTCAAGAGCAAGCCCTTCTTCATGGCCATGGGTTTCTACAAGCCACACTTGCCATTCAACTCGCCGAAAAAGTACTGGGACATGTACAAGCGCGAAGATATCAAACTCGCGGACAACAACTTCATCCCCATGAACGCCCCCACGTACGCGACGACTGACTGGGGCGAACTGCGAAACTATTACGGCATTCCGAAGAAAGGCCCCTGCTCCGACGAGTTGGCCCAGCAATTGATACACGGCTATTATGCCTGCGTCTCATATACAGATGCGATGGTCGGCAGGCTGCTTGACGAACTCGACCGCCTCGAACTGAGCGACAACACAGTGATTATCCTCTGGGGCGACCACGGCTGGAAGCTCGGCGAGCACGCCGGCTGGTGCAAGCACACGAACTTCGAACTCGACACGCACGTGCCCATGATCCTCAGCGTGCCCGGCGCCAAAACTGCCGGACGGCGAACTAAGGCTTTTACCGAATACGTCGATATCTATCCGACGCTCTGCCAGGCGTGCGGCCTGGCGATACCGGGACATCTTGAGGGACTGAGCATGATGCCCCTCGTTGAGGACCCCGACCGCCCGTGGAAGAAAGCCGCGTTCAGCCA
This sequence comes from Planctomycetota bacterium, assembly GCA_043820045.1. Lineage (GTDB taxonomy): Bacteria > Planctomycetota > Phycisphaerae > Sedimentisphaerales > Anaerobacaceae > JBDREF01. The sequence goes on from JBDREF010000399.1 coordinate 820, forward strand.
GTATCCCCGCGGCAAGGTCATGGGCTACACCATGCGAACCGAACGCTTCCGCTACACCGAATGGCAAGACCGCAAGACCGGCGAGGTGATGGCCCGCGAATTGTACGACCACGAGAAAGACCCGCAGGAGAACATCAACGCCGCCGCGCTGCCGCAATACGAAGAGGACATAAAGCAACTGGCCCGCATGTTAGGGCGAGGCTGGCGCGCCGCCCTGCCGGGATAACGTTCCGCTCCCAATACGCCGGGAGCGGAATCATGATGAAACGCAGTATGTCATCTCGAGCGAAACGCAGCGTAGCCGAGAGATCTGGCCGGCGAAAGGCAATGGCTCTTCGAAGCCAGATTCCTCCACTCGCTGCGCTCGGTCGGAATGACACAAACGTAGGATAGCCAAATTCTTGCCCTGCCCTAAGGTGTCCCTTAGGCAGGACGAGGGACGCAGCGTCCATCGTCTATCGTCCTCCTCGTCCATCGTTGCAGCCCGCAGGGTGCGATGAAATCACACCGTGTTGCTCATGCGTCGTTCGAGCGGTCTTTGCGCTTCTGCCGTTGCAGCTCTTCCTGTTTCTTGATCTGCGGAATAAGCGTCTCGAATGCAGCTTTGATTTCCATCAAGTGCTTTTTCGGCAGCGACATCTGCAGCGTCATTTTGCCATCGGCAACCGTACGGCCGGAAAATGCTATACTGCTTTGCGTCGGAACCTCGAGCTTCGGACGAGACTCGCCGGCGGGCACGGGCATAAAACTCGTCACCATATTCAACATGCGGACATAATTAAAGGCACCGACAACATCCGCCTGGCCGCTGTCGGCAAGTGTATTCATAGCCGCCTTCATCTCCGAGCCGACCTGCTTTGGACCGCCGGCCCTGACCTGGTCTATCAGCTCGCGAATCCCTTTGTCCGCACCGCCGCCGATTGAATAGACGCAATAGCCGTCCACGAAGGCCCAGCGGTAATCAAGTGTATCTCCATAGATTTTCTCGATCACCTCGGTCTGCATCAAGGCATCGTCTCCAAAATCGAAATCCACTTTGGCCGTATCTATCCTGACCCCTTTGTAAGTCTCGTTGTCGCGTTCGACCTTGAAACTCAGGTCCATGCCGAAGCCCTTATACAGCTTGCCGAAGGCTCCATCCCGCATCATCTTCAACTGCTCTTCTATCACATCCCTGAACGCCTTCTCGTCGCCGATCTTGATGACGTACTTTATTGCAATCGCCGGGGAACTTGTGCCCGTAGGCCCGAAGCTTATGGCTAACGACTCGCCCATCGCGTCGATTGCCTTGACCGTAAGCTTCTTGATTCCCTCCATGTCCGCCGTAGAAACGGCCCCCGGCGCCATAGTACCCATCAGCTCTATCAGTTTCACATAAGCCGACTTCAAACTCGCACGGTCAACCTTGCCGGTCATATTCATTATCGCACCATCGTCGAGATAGCCCAACATATCGCCGAAGTCGCCTTCCAACGGACTACCTATTGTCGCGGCAAAGTCCGTCCCCGGTACGGCCTTGACACCGACAGTAACGTTGCACATCTCGGAAGTAGGCGACAAGCCCACCATAATGTGGTCGGTCCCGCCCATCAGCATCTTGAAAATGCCCGCATACAGGCCAATTACGGCGGAAGGATCGACCATCGCAGGGCCCTGCCCTTCTTCCTTCATCTTTTGCAGTTGGGCTTTAATCTGCCCGAGCTTACCGGCAACCATCGGCTCGACCAGCTTCGATCCGGCCTTGACGTTCAAATAGAGCAATACCGGCGAAGCAGCGGCCATCTTCCTCTCGTCTTCGTCGAGACTCCTTTGAAGGCTCCGCTTTCTCTGAGCCCCTGCCCCCAAGGGGATCAGTTTCCTGACGCCGAGCAGCTTGTCCCGAGCATCGGGCGGGCAAAGCAATGCAAAACGGCCAACATTTACCACCAGGGCACGGGGCTTGCCATCAGCCGTAATGGTCGAAATACCCTCAGCATCAGGCTGGCCGCAGTTGGGATTGCGGGAAATGAAATTCTCGTACTTATTGACGGAAACCAGGGCACCTAAGAAGATATTTCCCATCGGACCCCGGGCCGGCTCGTCGGACGGGATTTCGACGCCGAAGACTGCGATGCCACCTTTTCTGTTGACGCCGGGCAGCTTCTCATTGCCCAATAGACTGCCTAATTTGGAAAATGCCGCCGTCTTCGCATCGAAAGGCTCCGGCGCAACGCCCTTCAAAAACTCGTTAGCCGCATCGAGAGTACCCTCAAGCCCGGCGATGCGCACGCAGAACAAGCTCTCGCCCGGAACCGAGCCCAAAATTCCCCCGCGCCTCGCGGATTCGGCCGCCCCATGGCACAAACCGCCGACCGCCAAAGCAAACACTGTCGCCGCAAGTACGGCGTTTCTAATATTCCTCAAACCTGACATGATTACTCCTTTCCCAAATTGACCCGATATTTGAAGTTTCTGCCGTCTGATAATAGTAATTACGCACGAGAAACAGAAAGATTGCAGCTTTTTCGCCTGATAAAGATAAATTTAGCGGATTTACCTCGCGAGATAAAGTCTAAAGCTGCGAAATACGTAGTTACCACAGTCGGCGCCCGAGAGCAATGCATTTGCCTGAGATGAGAGTCAAGTTCCTGGTCGCTGTGATTGATATCGGATAAGGCATTGATGTGCCCGAAGTGCGGCCCGGCGATAGGATTTGTCGCTATTGGCGGAGGTGCGGTCGGTTACTATGCGCTCGGCGGCGGAGCATGAGGAGTCCACGCCGTTAGGCACAACATCCTATTGTTAGGTTTACCCTCGAGAATGCGTCAATTCTGGACGGTTGTATCATACCGCACACCTTCAGGAACAGGCACCGGGACGGCAACCGTGGTGCCGTAATCTCCGGCGGTCTTTCGCGAGGAATCGACGGCGATGAAAGCCGTGTAAGCCGACATGAGACCATACTCAAGTGCAACCTGCTTGATCTCGCCGGTCAGATCCGAATCGGTATCGTATGTGGCTTGATTGGCAAGAGTCTCGATCCTCTTGCGGGCCCAGACGCAGGGGATGCCGGGATGCGTAGAAGCGGAATCGGTGAGATTGACCGGAATGTCTATGGCCTGAGTCAGGTCTCCCACTTTGCCCGTGACGCGAATGGTTGTGTCGCGCCGGCCTTTGAACCGGCCGGTGATGATTACGGGACGCCCGACGAAAAGGTCCGGGATACTGCTCGGGTACATATCTGTCACCTGCATGTCGCCCCAGCCGATAGCAACATCGGCAAGGGCCGGATGGCTGATGCGCTCGTAGAATAAATCAACGGTCTCGGCGGCGCTGTCATCGATGCCGATATAGGCAACCGCACCTTTTCCGAGCTTGGCCATCCGGTCGAGCAGGTATCGGTTGACCGATGAGCCGACGCCGAAGCTGAAAATCCGGCTGGCACCGAGACGCTGATGGACCGCGGCGAGGATTTCGGATTCGTTGCCTATGAAACCATCGGTCATGAACGAGACCAGACGGAACCTGCGCGGGTCGTGGTTGAAATCCAGGGCCGCTTTGATGCCCTCGATCATCATTGTGCCGCCGCTGCCGCGAAGCGACTCGACGTACGCCAAGGCCTTGCGGATATTCTCAGGCGTTGCGGGCAGAGGATTCGCCCCGAGCTGCGAGGCGTTATTTGAAAAGCGGATGACCTGAAAGGTATCGTCCGGTTCGAGTTTCTTCAAAGCGCGAGTAATAGCCTCCTTGGCCTTGGCAATTGGTTTGCCGCTCATGCTGCCGGAGCAGTCGAGGACAAAGATCATCTCCATAGGCGCACGTTTGAGATACGAAAGATTCTCCGGCGGATAGAGCATCAGCGTGAAGAATCCGCCCCGCTCGTCACGGTGCGTCACCAGGGCCGATTTTACGGTTTTGCCGGCGACCTTATAGCGGAGGACGAAGTCCTTGTTGGGGATGCTGTCGAGGCTGCTGAGCTTGATCGTCCGCCTTTCGCGGCTGGCGGAGCTGTTGGTGACGACATGGCTGGGACAGGCCACCTGTTCGATTGCCACGCCGGCGTCGATATCTACGGCCAGCGAAATATCGTGCCCGCTGCGCTCGCCGGGCTTTAAGTACTGAACTTCGGTCTTCTGGCCCGAGATGCCGGGTTTGCCGCGTGCGACGGCGCCGACTCCCTCGGTAGAGCACGGCGGATTGAATCGCGGCCCGACAACCATCGGAAAGACAAACTCGTACCAGCCGTCCGCGTAGGCCAACGTGTTGAAGTACTTGATATTGACGTCGATTGATTTGCCCGGCTCTATGTTGGCGACCTTCTGCGTGAAGATGTTTTGCCGTTCCTGGGTAAGAAGCGAGGCGACATAGCCCTGGCTCCTGGCCTGCCGGTAAATCTCCTCGGCCTCTTTGCGCTCTCGAATAATGCCGCGGATTCGCCGCTCGCCGATTGTCATAATGAACTCGTTGATCGCCGCGTTCTGCGGCAACGGGAAGACGTACACTGCTTCGATCTTCTCGCCGTACGGATTGTGAAACTTCTGAGTGACATCGACAGTAGCGATATAGCCGCTGATTTGTCCTTGCACATCGGTATGTTTGAGCGGCAGCGGTATTTCTTTTTCCTCTTTCGGGAGTTTGGCCAACATAGCCCCGCAACCGGGCGTATCCTCGCCGCGCGGAACCGCCTGCATCTCGTATTTGGCTATCACCCAAATCTCATCGGCTGAAACATTCATCAATTCGGCATATGCCCGGTTGGCCGAAGGGGGCTGCATTGGTTTGCCCGGAGCGATACCCGGGACATTGACATTGTTCCGCCCGGAAACGCGAGCTCCTCCAAGCATTCCTCCTCCAAATCCTCCTGCTGTTGGCGCCGGCTGGTCCATTCCCTTCCACACATAATCGACCTTGCGATCATACTTGAGTTCTGATGTATCTCTTCCAAGTAACTCGCCCGTGATTGGTAAATCTCCCAGTACCGGCCCCGGGCCATTCAAGGCCTTGGGGCGCGTCTGTTCGCGCGCAGAGTTACGTTCGTGGCCGGTTACGTTGAATATCACAGGATCCCTGTTCTCAATCGGTGATGTAACGGTAGCCGTACCGTCAAAGGCAACATCGGAGTCGGTTTGTGTTTGTAGTTTGTCCGCTACGTCCAGCTCTGTGCCTTGTTGCTCGATAATTTGACTTTCATCTTCCGGCTGCGGCTCTAACTCGCTTGTTAACGGTTCGGTAGCGGGCTCCCTGTATGCGGCGGATGGTGCTGCCCCCTCGTTCAGATTATCCGCGGCTCGCCGGGACGCGCTTTCTCGAAACGATGAGCAACCAACGATCCCATAGCCGATCAATACTGCAACGATAAGGCCGAGAAGAACTAATGTGATTAGTGTTTTCGTTCTCACTTTTTATTCTCCTTTTTCGAATGTAATTTCGGCAGGTAATTCTTGTCCGTCTGCGTCGGCGGCGACCGCAAGCTTCAGCTCGTACTCAGGCTCGGCGTCGCCGATGATTTGCAGATGCAAAGTTGCGATTCGCGTTTTTGCCTTCGGCAGGTCCTGCTGCGTGCTGAAGGCCGCGACGATGATCCGGTCGTTAGCCAGAGCGGCCGGGTCGTAATAGGGCGCTTCGGCAAACGCGGGATGCTGCCCGCCTTCGACGCCGACGATCTTAATTTGCCCGACTGTGGCCTTAAGCTCGAACTGAAAGGCTGCAAGGCTCCGGCTGCCTGAATCGAGATAAATATGAAGCGGAGCAAAACGCACGCCCTTCTGAACAGCCGGATAGTCGCGGTCCGGTCGCTGGGCCAGAACGGGAACTATCACAAGTACACTGGTTAGAATTATTCCAGTGGTGCAAGCCATCCCTAAGCGGATAATCTTTTTCATTATAAAACTCCCTTGTCCAGGCGGACGGCGGCGAAGGCTATAAAGTCCACGTCGCCGCGATTGACCAGGCCGTCGCCGTTAACGTCATAGATTTCTTCTGCGGTCGTAGTTGATTCGATCTGCCGCGCTAATTTGAAGGCGTCGAGGATGTCCACTCGGCCGTTTCGGTCGATATCAACCGCACGCGATTCGGACCGCACTGAGCGGCCTGCCGGCGGCTGCGGTTTCTTTGTGAGGTCCAGGCTGAAAGCGAAGATAATAACAGCAGCGGCGGCCGCGACACGCCAGAGGTGGCGCCAGTGGAGTAAACGTCGCCTGTCCTTGCCCGTTCCCAGGCCGGCAAAATGTTCGCCGGCACGGCTCAAAATCGCCCGGTCCACCTCGGGCGGCACTTGCCCCTGCGGCCTGAAAAGCCCTTTCAGGTCCGTTTCGAATCTGGTGGAAACCTTCGGTCCCGAATCCTCGTCAAAATGTTTCGTTTTCTCTGCCATAATTACTGCTCCAATATGTTAAGCAAACAAAGACTGCAAAAGGTTCAGCCTTTTTTCGTTTTTTTTGCGATTGGGGGAAATCATTCGAGGAAATAGTCCCGTGCACGGCGGTCGGCTCGCAGCATGTTCATGGCGTTGTGCAGGCGTGATTTGACTGTGCCCAAAGGGATATCCAGGGCGACGGCGATCTCGTGCAGGCTCATCGAATCTACGAATCGCATCAGCACGACCTCGCGCTGGTCATCGGGCAGTGCGGCGAACACCCCGGCCAGCTCTGCCCGTGAACCCTCGGACTCCTGAGGCGCAGTGGCGGCCAATTCATTTAGCACATCGGTGTCCGAAGAAAACCGGCCGTTCTTGTTGCGCGTGGCCAACGACAGATTTTTGACTGCGGGATAGAGAAACGTCGTCATGGCGGCGGTCAGCTCGAAGCCGGGGAATTTGCCAAGCAGGTAGGCAAAAGTCTCCTGGAGCACGTCCAGGGCGTCCTCGCGATTGCCGGTAAAACGCCAAGCCAGGCGATAGACCCAGTCGCAGTATCGGCGGTAAAGGGCCTCGAAGGCGTCCGCATCGCCCTTGTTCGCCGACTCGATCAAATCCCTGTCAGATTCCATGCTTCAAGCTCCGATTCGTATTTACTGACCAAAGCCTTTCCTTGTCATTCTAACCGAACCCCCTGCCCTTTTCTTGTCATTCCGACCGAGCGCAGCGAGTGGAGGAATCTGGTTTCCGCCGCAAGGTGTCCCCGAGGGACAGCAACTGCGACGATTCTTTAGCCAGATCTCTCCATTGCGCCTTCGGCTCCAGTCGAGATGACATGGTCAGGTTATCACACGGCTGGCGTTTGACAAGCAGCCAGACTCTATGACTTAGACGTGCGCCCGCGTCGATATGCTCAGATATGGGCCGGAAATTTCACAAGGCCGGCGCCACCGGCACGCCAAACCAGAGAGGTCACCGAAGGCTTGGCAGCAACTATCTATTTGTAGCAAAAGGACTTACTGGCGTTAGGATGGGCAGTTTTTCCTGCGGCCGACCGGTACAGAGATTTTCTGCTAAAGTGCCCCTTCAGTGTTGCCGATAACTTACGCGAGTTAAAAAGAAGATTTTTTCTCCCCTCCGGAAAACATCGGGTAGCTGACCGTTACTCGATGTTTTCTTTTTTTTTACCCGTCCTCCCTCGTCCCTCGTCTGTCGTCCATCGTCTTCTGTCTTCTATATTCTGAGCGCTACCACTGTGCCTCGATGTAGGGGCCCACCGGACCCTCGGGCATGGGCTTCGGCCGGAACTTCAGGATGGCTTCGGCAACTGCGATATCGCTTTGGCGGGTGATTTTTATGTTCGAGGAGTCGGTTTCGACAATCGTAACGCCATGGCCTAGGGCCTCGACCAATTGTGAATCGTCGCTGATTTTGCCGGCGTCGAGGTTCTTGAGGTTTGCGTACGCTTTCTTGAGCAGTTCTGCGGCGAAGATTTGCGGGGTCTGGGCTTCGTAAAGGTCCGATCTGTCAACGGTGGCGGTTATGACGCTGTCTTTGGCCTGTTTTATCGTGGCGGTAACCGGGCAGGCCGGTATCGCCGCACCACTTAGAGCGGCGGCTTCGAGAGTGGCGTCGATTATCTTGTCAGTCACGCAGCACCGGCAGGCATCGTGGACGGCGACAAGATCGATATCGCCTTTGATAAGCTCCAGCCCTTTGCGAACGGTATCGAAACGCTCGGCGCCGCCGAGAAAGATTTTCACACCGAAAAATTTCAGGTTCGGGCCCCATTTGACGCCGACAATTTCCTCATCGTCAGGCGAGATGCCCAGCAGAACCTGCTTTACGTCGTCCCTGTTGGCGAAAAGCTCGACGCTTCGCAGAAAGACCGCCCTGCCGGCGACGTCAACGAACGCTTTCTTTCTGTTTCCGGCGAATCTACTGCTCGCCCCGGCCGCACAAATTATCGCTGCAACATTCCGACTCATAACACGAAACTCCTGCTGCATGCCCTTCGCCTGCCCGGCGCCCGAACCGGCGGCTAATACTCAATGCCGCGTCTTGCCGGTCGGCCCTTGTCGAAGGGATGCTTGATATTCTTCATTTCCGTGACCAAATCCGCCAACTCTATCAGCTCATCGGTCGCGCCACGGCCCGTCAGGACGATTTCCACGCCGCCGGCTCTCCCGGCTATGAGGTTCCTGATATCTTTGAACTCTGCCAGTCCTTTCGAAAGGCAAAACACTATCTCATCGAGTATCAGCACGTCGTAAAGCCCTTCGGCCGCCATTCGAGCGAGCCTGCCGAGGGCCTCGCCGACTGCGGCCTGCATCCCGGCGACAGCCGTCTCGTCCTCGAAAGAGCCGGGCATCTCCCAGGGCACATCGACCGCTTCAAGGTTGATTCCAACAGCCTTCAATTTCAAGACTAGGCGCTCGCCGGTATCGAGGGTCGGCGGCTTTAAAAACTGATAGATCAGGACCCTGTTCCCCTGGCCGGCAGCCCGCAGCGCCAGGCCGAACGCGGCGGTAGTTTTGCCTTTGCCGTCACCGGTATAAATCTGGACAAGCCCTTTTTCCAGCATGGCGGCATTATAAACATATCCGCAGCGGGCATAAAGCGTTAAATCCGGGACGAAAGTCTCACGGACAAACTCCGCCTGCGCCAAGCAGCGGTTCTCAGCAGGTGCCCTTAAGGGGAGAATCAAAGACGGGCAGGGACAAACGCCGAATTGAAAAGATGAGAATTTCTAATTATACAAATTTGCTTGCAATGTAGACGGACTTTCTGTAAATTGTGCGTCTTGTGGCGGCGTAGCTCAGTTGGTTAGAGCATGGGATTCATAAGCCCAGGGTCGAAGGTTCGAATCCTTCCGCCGCTACTTGCTCGTATCTCGCAAGAGGCTATATACGAAATACGAGCAACGAACGAAGATTGAAATGCCCCCTTCGTCTAGTGGCCTAGGATATCAGGTTCTCATCCTGGAGACAGGGGTTCGACTCCCCTAGGGGGTATTTTATTTTCAGCCAAGAATGCGTTTATTAGCGTGTCTTGGCTGTTCGCAAGGAATGAAATGTAGCTGTTTCGCAGGCTGTGGAAACACATCGCGTCGCCTTCTCTGTCCATCAGTTCCAGCCCCGCTGCCGTCAAATCTTGTCGGATAAGCTCTGCCGTGTTAAGCCACTTGCTAAAGGACACAAAGACCCTATCGGTATCGTTCGGCCCCGCCTGGGCTTCTGACGCCGTCAAAACGCTAACCAGTATTGGGGGTACAGGCTGCTCGGCCTGTTTCCCATTTTTCGCTATCGAAGCCTTTACTCGCACCGAAGCACTATCCACCGACAAGTCTATATCGTCCCAGGTAAGATTCAGCAGTTCTTTTCGCCGCAAGCCCGTCATTCCCGCCAAGAGGTAGAGTACAGCCCGCTCTCGGCCGGAAGTCCTGCCGACAAGGATATTCCTTGCAGAAGCGGTCTTGATCAAGTGGACAAACTGCTCCGGTTCCAATATTCCCTTTTTCTCAGAATCCCTGGCCCGTTTCTCCAGCTTGGCAATGGAATTGCGGATGATTCTCTGGTCTTGCTCTGCCCAGTTTAGTATCTTATGAGGGCAACGGGGGAGTATAAGGCCGGGAAAACGCTACAAGTCCCTGAAGTACAAGAACTTGTAGCGTCCCTATCAAACATAACGGAGAGGGCGGGATTCGAACCCGCGGTAGGGCAAGCCCTACACAGCCTTTCCAAGGCTGCTCCTTAGGCCACTCGGACACCTCTCCAAGCCTGGCCCCGGGGGGTCAGTTTTGGTTTCTAAGTTCTGAGTTCCCGGCCGTCGGTCTTTTTTGCCGGAAAAACTTCTGCAATTGTTCGCTGCATTCGGCGGCGAGGACGCCGGCGGTTACTTTCAACCTGTGATTCAATCTTTCGTCCTCAACAATGTTGTACAGACTGCCGCAGGCGCCGCTTTTCGGGTCCATGCAGCCGAACACCAGTCTGTCCATCCGTGCCAGGACCAGCGCCCCGGCACACATCGGGCACGGCTCTAAGGTAACGTAAATCGTGCAGCCGTGCAACCGCCAGCTTTCAACGAACGCCGCCGCCTGGGTCAGGGCGATTATCTCGGCGTGGGCCGTCGGGTCGGCAAGCTGTTCTCTCTGGTTGTATGCCTTGGCGATTATCCGGTTCTGATGAACAATTACGGCCCCTATCGGAACATCGCCGTTCTCCTCGGCGATTTCGGCAGCGGCAATAGCCATCCGCATGAACTGCTCGTCTTCTTTGCTATCGCTCATTGCTCGACAATCAACTGCAAATAATAAATAAAGAATACCCCATAGGGGAGTCGAACCCCTCAGTGGGAATTCACAAGTTCCTTCAAACAAACAGCTTACAGAAAACACAAGTCCTGTCTTGTCCACTGACTTGGACAATTTAGTGCAAATATACCCGGAATTGGTAGAGCTTGTCAAGGCTTGGCCGGAACTGATAGCGTCAAGTATTATGTGTAAGTTTAATTTTGTGCCATCTGAGCAGTTGGCCAAATACGGCTCTTTCGATGGCAGGCTCGTCGTGGAAGCAACCCATAGGATTCAAGCGGGACCTCAACGTTTTTATCGGCCGCTCCAGAGGGTTATTGGTTCGTAACCGTTTCCACCAGCGCTTTGGTAAATCGTAAAACCTCAAACTATCACGCAGTCCATACAAGAACTTCTCCACCGCCCGGAGATCGACCTGCTCCCGCCGTTGCCAACACCTGCAAACCGCGGGATCGCATACATCAGACCTGCAAAACAGTTGGCTGGCCGAAAATCAATCAGTATTGTACCTTGGATTAGCTTTTGCACACAATAAACACTGCCATTCTTGCCATCTCACTGACATCCTGCTACAATTTCCATCATGAAGACGCCCCTTAAGACGGTCTCAGCGGTCCATGCTCGTACCGCCCGAAAGGAGATGTCTCATCATGTATTCTCAAACGAAAGACAATAGTCAGCTTAATAGAAAGGAACCTACCCATGAAACTGGACAAAGACACAATGACTCGTCGTCATTTTCTCAGGACCAGCACCAAAGTCACCGCCCTGGCAGGATTTTCAGTTGCCACGCACGCATACGGGGCAAGCAACGACCGAATCCGCATCGGACTGGTAGGCTGCGGGGGCCGCGGTTCCGGTGCTGCTGCGCAAGCCCTGACAACCGGTGAAAACGTG
>JBDREF010000400.1:0-5686 GCA_043820045.1 Planctomycetota bacterium
CACCTACTCGAGAGCAACAGTGTTCCTCAAGGTGCCGATTTCTTCTATCCTGACCTCAACGATATCGCCATGCTTCATTCGGCCAATCCCTGATGGAGTCCCCGTAGCGATCACATCGCCGGGCAGGAGTGTCATCACTCCTGCGATAAAGCTGACGATCTTCGGCACATTAAAGATCAGATCACTGGTACGAATCGACTGGCGCAGCTCTCCATTGAGATACGTTTCCAGCATTAGATTGTCGGGGAATACCTCGGTTTCGATCCATGGCCCCAGGGGAGCGAAAGTGTCATAACCTTTGGCACGAGTCCACTGGCCATCGTCTCGCTGGTTGTGCCGTTCCGATACATCATTAAAACAAGTGTAGCCGAATATATACTCAATTGCTTTATCCTCAGATATGCCCTTTGCTCGCTTGCCTATAACCACACCCAACTCGCCTTCATAGTCCACACGCCTGGATAGACGAGGTAGGACAATTTCAACATCCGGCCCGATAACCGCCGTCGAAGGTTTTAGAAAGATGAGTGGTACGTCAGGTATGGGGAAGTTCGTCTCTTCTGCATGGCTGCGATAATTCAATCCCAGACAAACGATCTTCGAGGGTGCACATGGCGCAAGAAGTTTCACATCGTCGAGGTTATGAGTAGTGCCATCGAATGCGATTCGAGAAAAAGGATTACCTCTCAGTCTACGGATTGTGTTTCGCCCCAGCACCCCATAGTAGTGACGCTTCCCCCCAGATGAAAAACGAACGATGCGCATGTGTTTCTTAGACCTTCTTTCCCAATATCAGTCGCTCCGCTTCTTCCGTTACCCGCTGGACTGTCAGGCCGAGGTTTTCGTAGATAGCCTTTTCGGGAGCAGAAGCACCAAAGCGATCCACGCCGATGGCGATGCCGTCAAGACCTACATATCGTTCCCATCCCAATGTGGTACCGGCCTCGATGCTCACGCGAGTTCTAATATTTGGAAGCAGAACCTTATCGCGATATGCTTGCGGCTGTACATCAAAAAGCTCCCATGATGGGAGCGAAACCACTCGTGCGGAGATGCCTCTTTCCTGTAATAGCCTGCCGGCTTCCAGCGCGATGCGAACCTCTGAGCCGGTGGCAATGAGGATCACCTGTGGTGATGCCGATGCCTCCCAGAGAACGTATCCTCCATATTGAACCCCGTCTGCCGAAGCCAGTTGTGTGCGGTCGATGACGGGCAGGTTTTGCCTGCTGAGTGCCAGTGCGGTGGGGCCGTTCCGCCGCTTAAGAGCAATTCTCCAGGCCTCAACCGTTTCGGTAGCGTCGGCAGGACGGATGGTTACCAGATTTGGCACAGATCGCAGCCCTAACAGATGCTCAACGGGTTGATGCGTGGGGCCATCTTCTCCAACACCTATAGAATCATGGGTGAAAACGTAAATAACCCGAAGTCCCATTAGTGCGGCCAGACGCACCGGAGGACGCATATAGTCGTAAAAGACAAGGAAAGTGCCAACATAAGGGATTATGCCTCCGTGGAGCGCCATACCGTTGGCTATCGAACCCATGGCGTGTTCCCTAATACCAAAGTGCATGTTGTGCCCGGAATATTCATCGGGGCCGAAGTCCCCACGCCCCTTCATGACGGTCTTATTGGAAGGAGCAAGGTCCGCCGAACCGCCAGTAATAGAATGAACTCGGCCGGCAATGGCATTGAGAATCTGTCCCGAGGCCGATCTCGTGGCAATAGGTTTATCCCCGGATGCGAACAGGTCGGCCAGTTCCTTGTCCCATCCGTCAGGAAGGTCTCCCCAGAGATCAGCCATCAACTTTTGGCATTCTTGAGGGTATTCCCGCCGGTAGGCTGCCAATTTGTTTTCCCAAATCTGCTGCCACCGCTTGCCCTTTTCACGGGCCCCTCGGAAATGATCCGTTACTTCCGACGGAACTTCAAAGGGATCATAAGCCCATCCCAGATTCTCTCTGGTCAGGCGCATTTCCTCCTCACCAAGGGGTTCACCATGAACACCGGCGGTATTGGCCTTGTTGGGACTGCCGTAACCAATGGTGGTTGTGCAAATAATCAGGCTAGGCCGAGTGTTCTCTGCCTGGGCCTCACGAATAGCGCTCTCGACCGCGTCCGGACTAATCCCTTCGATAGGGCCAATGACCTGCCAACCGTAAGCCTCAAAACGCTTGCCCACATCTTCCCTGAACGTGATATCCGTATGTCCCTCGATGGAAATATCGTTATCATCATATAGATAGATGAGTTTTTCTAATCGGAGAGTGCCTGCCAGTGAGGCAGCCTCCGCGACGACACCCTCCATCAAGTCACCATCTGATACGATGGCATAGGTGTAATGATTGATGATATCATTTCCCGGCCGATTGTAATGTTCTGCCAGCATTCTCTCGGCAATCGCCATGCCTACCCCGTTGGCAAATCCCTGTCCCAACGGCCCGGTTGTTGCTTCCACCCCTGGTGCAATGCCGTACTCCGGATGGCCCGGTGTCTTGCTTTCCCATTGCCGGAACCGCTTTATCTCATCAATCGAGAGGTCATATCCGGTGAGATGGAGAAGGGCATAAAGCATCGCCGATGCGTGTCCCGCCGAGAGGATGAACCTGTCCCGATCCGACCATTGGGGGTCAGCGGGATTGTGCTTGAGGAATCGGTCCCACAATACGTAGGCCACTGGCGCCATGCCAAGGGGCGCTCCCGGATGGCCTGAATTTGCTTGCTGGACGGCATCCACCGAGAGAAACCGTATGGCATTGATGGCGAGTTCGTCGATTGTTGGCATGATGCTTGTTGACTCCTTGTGTATTAATCAGGGCGCCTCCTCATTATAGCCTAAGAACAAGGCTGAGCGCATCTCTAAATGGCCAATGCTCTGGAACTATGTTGTGCAGGATGGTTTCCAGTAATTGTGGATAGGACCTTAGCTCTACGGCGATGTAGTGCCTATATTTCAAGGTTGGGACCGCATATCTAAAGTCCTGCGTAAAATGACAAAAGAATAAGTATTTACCGCAGAGATCGCGATCCCGCCGAGAATTTTCGACAACCCATTAAGCCGGAGGAGCAGAACATCACGGCGTCGATTGGCACTCGCTACATGAAGTGCCACAGGCTGGCCAGCAGGTAGCTATTGTCGGCATCATTGATTGCTACCGGTGCTGAGATGTCGATTACATGTTTATCGGAAAGAGGACTACTGATAAGGTCGATGAGGAAGGCGAAGACGATTCCCGCCTGATTGGCATGCCTTTGGCGGAGATAAATGATTCTCGGAGATTTAGAATGTTCTGCCTGCCATCTATCATCTTCGCATAAGTCGAACTTGCTGGCAGGTCACGACCAGTGCCAAGCTATATCTGTACTATGTCTGGTGATTACTGCTTGACCCGGTGCCAACCATTAACGGTATTAATCTTCTTGACTGGAGATGCAGTTTTGCAAAGGGCTAGCTGTGCCAATTCTTTTTGCATACGATCACATATCCTGCTCTGCATGATTATCGAGGTAGAAACCTCTTCTCCGTCCGCCCAGCGGATGCTCATGTCATCTCCCGCTATATCAAGGACTTCGTATGTGCCCTTTCTGTTCTCATATAGCTCACCTACTTCAAATTCCACAAGCTTCAACATTGACGACTCCCTTTGCAAATTATTCTCTACTTACTGTCTTCATTCTGCTGAATTCATCAACCGTGATTAAATGCCCACTGGTTCTGTTGCGCGTCTCGCGCGCCTCATCAAGAATATACTCAATGCTCTCTTGCTTCCGGCCTTGCACTGCTTGTTCAATGCACACAATTATTTCGCTGTTGATGCTGCGTCGGTTTTCTATGGCCCTTTGTTTTAAACGCTCATACAGATCATCAGGAATGCTCTTAACAGTGATTGCTTTCATTCTTAGGATATGTAAAATAATTATTGTAACAATTAAGCTCCATGTGCTACACTCTATGCATGGGCACTTCTCAAATTGCAGATCGGTATAATCTTGTTGAATGGGCGCTTGATGAACGTCTTCGGCGCCTGGTTACTGCCGCTGAAGCCAAAGTACTGGGACGAGGCGGAGTTACTCGTGTGGCTTCGACAACCGGCGTTTCCCGTCGTGCGATACATGCTGGTTTGAAAGAGCTTGAATCGCGTCATCTTGAAGAAAGGCCGACTGGTTCTCGGATCAGACGGCCGGGTGCAGGCAGAAAGAACGTCACTGAAACCGACATCACCCTGCAAGCCGACCTTGAGCTTTTGCTTGAACCGGTGACTCGTGGCGATCCAGAGTCTCCGCTTCGCTGGACCTGCAAGAGTCTGCGGACCTTGGCCGCGGAACTTGGCAAAAAGGGGCATAGAATCAGCCATACCCATGTCGGCAAGTTGCTTGTCAAGCTTGGATATAGCCTGCAAGGGAACAAGAAAACCCTTGAAGGAACGAGTCATCCTGACCGTAACTCCCAGTTCGAGCACATAAACGCGCAGGTCACGGATCGACTGACCAAGGGGGAGCCTGTCATTTCGGTTGACACCAAGAAGAAGGAATTGATTGGCCGTTTCAAGAACAATGGAAAGACGTGGCACCCCAAAGGAGAACCAACAGAAGTAAAGGTTCATGATTTTATTGGAGAAGCAGGCCGTGCCAATCCGTATGGCGTCTACGATATCGGTGCCGATGAAGGATGGGTGAGTGTCGGTACTGATCACGATACTGCCGCATTTGCCGTGCAAACAATTCGACGATGGTGGCATGTTGTTGGTAGTCAGGCATACCCTAACGCCAAAGGATTGCTTGTCACCGCAGACGGCGGTGGGAGTAACGGTGGTCGTGTCAGATTGTGGAAGCTGGAGCTGCAAGGGTTTGCAGATGAAATCGGCATTCCTATTCGGGTTTGTCATTATCCTCCAGGAACAAGCAAATGGAACAAGATTGAACACCGACTGTTCTCCTTTATCACCATGAACTGGCGAGGAGAACCCTTGATCAGTCATGAAGTTATGCTCAATCTGATCGCCAACACAAAAACGAAAACGGGGCTTTCGGTAAAGGCTGAATTGGACAATAGGGAATACCCTAAGGGCATCAAGGTCCCCGACACTGAGTTTGCAGCCATCAATATAGTCAGAGATGATTTTCATGGCGACTGGAACTATTCCATTTGTCCTAGAGGTAATTTGTAACGTTAATATCTTTACGGGCTCTAAGACGCTTGATGCGGCCAGCTACACCACCGGCTTCGCCTACGACTCGGCGGATCGGCCGACAACTGTGACCTATCCCACCGGGGAGACCGTTACTCAGACCTACACCGCCCGGGGCCTGCCCAATACCCTTTCAGGCAGTGCGGTTGGCAGCCTGGTTACAGGGATGCTCTACAACCAGATGGGGCAGGTAACACAGATCAACCCGGGCAACGGCACTCAGACGGCCTTCGGCTACTGGGACGTAGGTGGTGCCAACGACAACGCGGGAGGCTACTACGGCCGGCTGTGGCGCATCCAGACTGCGGGACCTGGCGGTGATCTGCAGGACGTGCGACACACCTGGGACGCCGGCGCCAATCTCATTCAACGTGAGGACGTGCAGGGAGGGGAGATCGAAAACTTTGGCTACGATTTCCTGGACCGGCTGGTCTCCGCATCCGGCCCTTATACCGAAGGCTACACCTACAACCAGATCGGGAATATGATGTCCAAGAATG
>JBDREF010000401.1:0-2993 GCA_043820045.1 Planctomycetota bacterium
TCGACGATTTCGTCGCCGCTCTTGATTTGATACATCTTGAGGTATTCGAAGATCGGCCCGTCGTATTCCTCGAAGCCGTTGCGCAGCGAGACTTTTTTCCAACCGTCGATTATCCAGTTCCGAACGGCCATCTCGGGCGGATAAAAATCCCTCGTTCCTTTCACGGGCGGTATCTTCATCTTTTGCTCTTACTCTTGCTCCTTTTCTTCTTCTTCGTCTTTTTCTTCTCGACCACGTTGTTGTCGAATTTTATCTTTATGTACTCCTGCATCTGTTTGTCGTCGGTGAAGTGCAGCTCGTAATCGTATTCGCCCTCGGTGAAGTCACAGTCAGAGTGGCGGTAACCTCTGCAAATCCTCGGTCTCTTATCATATATCCTGCAGCGATAGTCCTTCGGGGAAAGGTGCCTGCACACGTTATTTACATTGAGGTACCAATCGCCTTCTTCTACGAAAACGGTCACATCTTTGTGGCACAAGTACCATCTTATATCGTCGTAGTCCTCCTTGCTTTCCGGCGTTTCGACGGGCAGCGCAAAATAACTACAGCACAGCCCGGTACATTTCTCACATTGAATCTTTTTTGCCATTCCAACAAACTCCTATATCGCAACCATCATACTCTATCCGCTAAAGGCGCTACACTATAAGCCATCGGCCCTCCGGCGTCAAGAAAAGCAACTCGCGGCTCTGCCTTTTTGAAATAATGAACGGATCTGCGTCGTTTCAGACGAATCTCCACAATTTTGCCCGAACACGATTGCATTGGGCGAGGGATTGGACTATAATCAAATAGCCAGCTTCAATGGCGGAGCGCATTTGTCCCAAACCGCAAATGACGGCCAGGGATAACCTCCTCGAAGAAGGAGAGATATTATGTGCAGACTGACAGCTTTTGCCCCGTTGAAAACAGGGATTCGCAATCGCCGGAGCGGGGGATTTCTGATGGGATTTACCCTGATCGAGCTTTTGGTGGTAATTGCCATCATCGCATTATTGATGGCGGTATTGATGCCGGCGCTGCAGAGGGTCAAGCAGCAGGCAAAGACGGTAGCCTGCCGGTCGAATCTGAGGCAGTGGGGCCTCTATTTCTCGCTGTACACCGATGACAACAACGGCCATTTCCACAGAGGCTGGAACGACGGAGCGTACTTTCAAGATAGCTGGATGGTGGTGCTGCGACCTTACTATATGGATAACCCGGAGCTCTGCTGCTGTCCGGCCGCCACGAAACCGCGCGACCAGGGCGGGAACCGTACCTTCGGAGCCTGGACAAATTCCCTTGGCAACCACGGCAGCTACGGAATAAATATATGTATCACCGACCCTCTGCCGGGCCGGGAGGGCGGCAGGCCGGCCGAGTGGTACTGGAGAAATCGCGACGTCAAAGGCGCCGCCGAAATCCCCGTGTTTCTGGACGACTACTGGTGGGATACACGGCCACACCATACGGACTCACCGCCGGATTATGAAGGGCAGGTGGATGACTGGACTTCGAATGCCATGAAGATGCTATGCCTCAACCGTCATAACGGGCTCACAAACAGCGTCTTCGCGGATTTCTCCAGCAGAACCGTTGGACTCAAAGAGCTTTGGACGTTAAAGTGGAATCGTGAATTTGACACAGCAGGTCCCTGGACTATGGCCGGCGGTGTACAACCGGAAGATTGGCCGGACTGGATGAGAAGTCTCAAGGACTACTGAGAAAGTGATTAAACAGGAAAGGGTCAGAATTATGTGCAGACGAAACGCATTTACCCCGTCGCAAACGCGGCGTTCAAATCGGCGGATTAGAAGATTTACGGCCGCATTCACTTTGATTGAGCTTCTGGTGGTGATTGCCATTATTGCGTTGTTGATGGCCATCTTGATGCCGTCGCTTCAGAGGGTCAGGAAGCAGGCGCAAGCCGTCGCCTGCATGTCGAACATCAAGCAATGGTCGTACTGCTGGCACATGTATCTCGACGAGTCCGACGGAAAGTTTCCCTCAGGCGCCGGAGCCTCCGGAGACTGGCCCGCGAAATTGCAGCCGTATTACAAGCAGCGGGGAGCATTGACCCTGTGCCCTTCGGCAACGAAACCTTATACCGACGGAGGCAAAGTCCCCTTCGGTGCATGGCGATGGCGAACAGAGGGAGGTGGCTGGACGGACTTCGAGTCCAAGCCGGGCGACGATTACGGCAGCTACGGCATGGACGAATGGCTCAGCGACCGGCCCGGCGAAGAATATTGGAGAACGCGGGAACAGAAGAGGGCAAATAATATACCGCTCTTTTTCGACTGTGTGGTCTGGGACACCTACCCAAACCACATGCAAGGCCCGCCGGAAGTTGACGGCGTTGTCATATTGCCGAATGAAATGCACCTCGTGTGCATCAACAGGCACAACGGCGTGATAAACACGGCCTTCGTTGATCTCAATATCAGAAAGGTCGGCCTCAAGGAGCTTTGGACTTTCAACTGGAACCGCACATTCGACACTGCGGGCCCCTGGACCACAGCCGGCGGTGTAATGACCGAAGACTGGCCGGTATGGATGAGGAAACTCAAGGACTATTAAACATTTGATTTTGATACGCACTCGTAGGGTGGGCAAATGTCGTTTTTGCCCACGCTGATAAGACTGGCGCGTGCAGCAAGGCGATCAAATTCGCGTGTGCAACAAGTTGCACACCCTACGGCTTAATGAGAGCGTCGGCTTCCAAACAAGCCGCGGACAGTCCGTGCCAGTGCAGCTTATGGCTTCAGTTGAGCGGTAAAGCCTCCGTATTTCGCCATTGTGATTTTGAGTTTGTCACGGGCGGTAAGCGACTGCTCTTGCGTTGCGAATGAACGAGGTTTCGGGCCGTCGCTGATGATGGTAGTTTTGTATGCGCCGGCTCCGAGGAAGGCCAGGTCGAGGTTCAATTCACGCGGCGTCTCTTCACCGGTCAGGCCGCCCACAAACCATTGGTCGCCCTTGCGGCGAGCGACGACGATGTACTTGCCCGGATA
>JBDREF010000402.1:0-19247 GCA_043820045.1 Planctomycetota bacterium
CGTCCCCGTATCGAGTCTCGAAGCCGCCGAGGCGGCGAAAATACTCGAAAACGTGTATCGCTGCGTTAATATCGCCATGGTCAACGAGCTTAAAGTCGTCTTCGACCGGATGGGAATCGATATCTGGGAGGTAATCAAGGCTGCGAGCACCAAGCCGTTCGGATTTAAGCCGTTCTACCCCGGCCCGGGACTCGGGGGCCATTGCATACCGATCGACCCGTTCTACCTGACGTGGAAGGCGCGGCAGTACGGCATGCCGACGCGCTTCATCGAGTTGGCCGGCGAAATCAACACCAGTATGCCGCGTTATGTCATTGCAAAGACCGTCGAAGCCCTGAACGAGCGCAGAAAGAGCCTCAAGGGCTCCAAAGTGCTTGTGTTGGGTCTGGCGTACAAGAAAGACATCGACGACCTGCGGGAATCTCCTTCGATAGAGCTGATCGAGCTGCTGCGCGAAACCGGTGCAAAAGTCGATTACAACGACCCGTACATTCCCAGGACGCACAAGCAGCGAAAGCACGACCTGAGGATGGCCAGCAAGAAGCTGTCGGCGAAGATGTTGGCCGGCTACGACGCGGTCATAATTTCCACCGACCACAGTGATTACGATTACGCATGGATTGTCAAGAACGCGAAGCTCGTCGTCGATGCCCGAAATGCGACGGCCGGGATTCGCGGAGCGGGCAAGAAAGTTGTTAAAGCATGATTAAATTACAGGGAGCTGGAATGCAGGTACCCCTTCTGGATTTGAAGGCACAATACGCCGTCATCAAGGATGAAATCACGAGGGCGATAAGCGACGTTTGCGAAAGCCAGGCCTTTGCCCTCGGCCCTGCCGTTGCACAGTTCGAGAAGAACGTCGCCGACTATTGCGGCAGCAAACATGCGATAGGAGTTTCGAGCGGGACCGATGCGCTGCTCGTGGCGCTGATGGCGCTGGATATAAAGCCGGGCGACGAGGTTATCACGAGCCCGTTTACGTTTTTCGCTACGGCCGGCTGCATCGTCAGGGTCGGCGCCAAGCCGGTCTTCGTCGATATCGATCCGGACTCGTATAATATCGCCCCGGCGCGCATCGAAGAGAAAATCACCGAAAAGACGCGGGCAATCATGCCGGTGCACCTGTTCGGACAATTGGCTCAAATGGAAGCCATCGAGAGAATCGCCGGGCGGCACAATCTTGCAGTCATCGAAGATGCGGCCCAGGCGATAGGTGCGAGCCGCCGCGGTATCAAGGCCGGCAATTTCGGCGACTGCGGATGCTTTTCGTTCTATCCGACCAAGAACCTGGGCGGTTTCGGCGACGGCGGACTGGTGACAACAAACGATGACCGGCTGGCCGAGGATATCAGGATCCTTCGTGACCACGGCCAAAGTCCCCGTTATTTCTACAGGAGAATCGGCGGCAACTTTCGCCTCGACGGCATCCAGGGCGCGGTGCTCGACGTCAAACTCAAGTACCTCGATGAGTGGAACGAGAAGCGCAGGCAAAGCGCCGGTCTCTATGACGGCCTTTTCGCCGGTTCGCCGGTGGCGACACCGAAGATTGATATAGACAACGTGAGCATTTACCACCAGTACACAATAGCCGTGCCGCAGAGGGACGAGCTGCAGAAATTCCTTGCGGAAAACCAGGTCGGCTCGGCGGTGTTTTATCCCAAACCCCTGCACTTGCAGGACTGCTTCTCGGAGCTTGGATACGGACAAGGTGACATGCCGGCGGCCGAGAAGGTCTGCAGCGAGGTATTGTCGTTGCCGGTTTACCCGGAACTGTCGGCCGAGCAGATCGAATTTGTCGCCGCGACGGTGCTGAAGTTTTACGGAATAAATTAGGGAGAGCAAATTGCTGAAGGTTAGCGAAAACCCCCCGATCCTGTGGCCGGAAACCGAATCTATCAGCGATTTCGAGGGCCAGTGGTGGGTCGTTCATACCAAGAGCAGGAACGAAAAGGCCCTGGCCCATGACCTTATTCGCAGGAAGATCAGCTACTTTCTTCCGATGAGCTGGAAGATTCAGCGTCGAAGCCGCAGAACGACGCGCTCGTTTCTGCCTCTGTTTGGCGGGTACCTGTTCTTTTGCGGCCGTGAGGAACAGCGCACCGAGCTTATGAGGACCGATCGCGTTGCGAACCTGATCGAGGTCAAAGACCAGGAGCTGCTGGTCAGTGAACTTGTGCAGATCGAGCAGGCCCTCAGGGCCGGCGCCCCCCTGGCGCCGCACAAGTACGTCAAGGCGGGGCAGAAGTGCAGGGTAATAGCCGGGCCGCTGCTCGGCCTGGAGGGTATCGTCACCACGACCAGAGGTGCGATGCGCCTGCTGCTGCAGGTGGATATGCTCGGCCAGGCGGCAAGCGTCGAAATAGACATTGATATGATAGAAGTCCTTGATTAAGAAACTCCCGCCGAGGGCGTGAGAGATTGCTTCGTCGCTTCGCCCCTTAGGGGCAAGCTCCTCGCAATGACGAGGGCAGAGGCCGTAGGGTGTGCAACTTGTTGCACACGCGGATTCGGCCAGCTTGCTGTACAGGTACCCTGATCCGCGTGTGCAAAAACGGAATTTTGCACACTCTACGAGTGCTTACAGAACCTGTTTTCTTGCGAGCCGACTGAAGGTCGGCGCGGCAATCTAATGGTCGGGTCATTTATGAAACGTTGAAGTAGGAGCTGGTAAGATGCAGATTTGTGTGGTCGGCATTGGTTATGTCGGATTGGTGACGTCAACGTGCATGGCCGAGGCGGGCAACAACGTAATATGCGTGGACAATGACGCCGAAAAAATCGCTGGGCTGAAGAATGGAGCCATTCCGATTTACGAGCCTGGCCTGAGCGAAATGGTCAGGCACAACGAGAAGCTTGGCCGTCTGCACTTCACAACGGACTTGAAATACGGCCTTGATAATTCGCTGGTGATTTTTCTCGCGGTAGGGACGCCATCGGCGCAGGACGGCTCGGTCGATACTTCGGCAATCTTTTCGGTCGCTGAGGAGATCGCCGCGAACCTGAGCGCCTACCGCATCATTGCGACCAAGAGCACCGTGCCGGTCGGGACGCATAAGAAGGTCACGGACATCATAAAATCGAAGACGCAGGCACCTTTCGATTATGTCAGCAATCCGGAGTTTTTGAAGGAAGGCGCCGCCGTCGAGGATTTTATGCGGCCGGACAGGATAATAATCGGAACGACCAACACGGCCGTCATGGAAACGATGGAACAGTTGTACAGCCCGTTTATGCGAAAGAAAAGCCGAATACTGCTCATGGACCCAGCTTCGGCGGAAATGACCAAATATGCGGCCAATACGATGCTAGCTACGCGAATCTCTTTCATGAACGAAATCTCTGCATTATGCGAGAAGCTCGGAGCGGACATCGAGCTGGTAAGACAGGGGCTGGGCAGCGATTCGAGGATCGGCTCGTCCTTTCTGTTTCCAGGGGTCGGCTTCGGCGGCAGTTGCTTCCCGAAAGATGTTCGGGCGCTCATTCATACAGGCTCCGAGTACGGCGTGGAAATGACGATGGCAAAGTCCGTCCAGCAGGCGAACATAAGGCAGCAGGAGCGATTTGCCGGGCGCATCACCGATTATTTCAGCGGCAGGGAAGAGAAGACGATATTGGCCGTCTGGGGCCTTGCATTCAAGGCAAAGACCGACGACGTAAGGGAATCGCCGGCGATTTACTGCATCAGGAAATTTCTCGACCGCCGGATGAAGGTCAGGGCTTACGACCCCGAGGCGGCGGCCGGAGCGATAGCGGCCCTGGACGGCAAAATTGAAATCTGCCCTAATGGGTACGATGCGCTCGAAGGGGCCGACGCACTTGTTATTTTCACCGACTGGCAGGAGTTCCGCAACCCGGACCTGGCGACAATTGCGGCCAAACTCAAGAAGCCCGTCATCTTCGACGGCAGGAACCTGTACGATCCCGATGTGGTCAGGAAGGCGGGAATCGAATATCACAGTGTGGGAAGAGCTTCCGTCTGAAGGCTCCCCATGTCCGAATATGAGGATGAGCCCGTGGACATTGTGATTATTATCAAGAGCCTGGGCGTATTGTTCGTTCTTATCGGGGTGGCGTATCTGCTCAGACCTGATATCATCAAGGGACTGATGGGCTTTTTTAAGAAGGGCCGACGCATCTATTTTGCGGGGGTGCTGAGGTTTGCCCTGGCGGTCGTCTTTTTGACTGCCGCCACGGAATGTCGTATGCCAAGGGTAATAGGCGCCCTTGGGATTATCTTCCTGCTGTCCGGCGTTTTGATATTCTTGCTCGGGCCGGAAAGGATAAGACGAATCCTGGAGTGGTACGAGGAACAGCCGACTCTGATTTTTCGGATTATCGCCTCGGTTGTCGCAGCCGTCGGGATGGTAATCATCTTTTCGGCATGAGCAGTAAGCTATGACAAAAGGTAAGTTGGAGACCCAGACCGCATGAACGTATTGATCACGGGTGTTGCCGGATTCATTGGTTCGCATTTATGTGAGCGGCTGCTTAAGGATGGGCGGACCGTGGTGGGCGTTGACAATTTCGACGATTTCTACGACCCCGGTATCAAGCGCCGGAATATCAGCGAGTCTTTGAAGAGTGAAAAATTCCGGCTCATCGAGACCGACATCCGCGACAGTTCCGCTATGGACGATGCGATAGGCGGAGGTATCGATGTAATCGTGCACTTAGCGGCCAAGGCGGGCGTGCGTCCCTCAATCGCCGAGCCGTTGCTCTACGCCGACGTCAACATAAACGGCACCATGGTCCTGCTCGAAGCCGCCCGAAAACACAAGGTGCCCAAATTCATATTCGCGTCGAGTTCCAGCGTTTACGGCAATAATGAGAAGGTGCCGTTCTCGGAGGACGACAACGTCGATTTTCCCGTTTCGCCCTATGCGGCGACGAAGAAGGCGGGCGAGCTTATATGCCATACCTATCACCACCTCTACGGCATGTCGGTAACGTGCCTGCGGTTCTTCACTGTCTATGGCCCGCGGCAAAGGCCGGACCTGGCAATCCACAAATTCGCAAAACTCATCGAACGGAACAAACCGATACCCGTCTTTGGCGACGGCTCCATGATGCGCGACTTCACGTACATCGACGATGTGATAGCCGGCACCGTCGCCGCGATTGAAAGGTGCGACGGCTTCAACATCTACAATCTCGGCGAGTCGGAGCCGATTACAGTCAACGATCTGGTCGCCGAAATCGAAAACGCCCTCGGCAGGAAAACCGTCAAGGAGTATCTGCCCCCGCAGCCCGGCGACGTCGAGCGAACCTTCGCCGACATCGGCAAGGCGGCAAGAGACCTCGGCTATCGTCCCTCGACCCCCATCCGGGCCGGCCTGACGAAATTCGCCGCATGGCTAAGGCAAAGCACGTAGTTCAGCGTTATTTCCGGATACGTGGAAAGAATCTTGAAAGCTCCCTTCGCATCTACTATCATTGGTGGCCGGAGTGACGAAGAGTTACGTTTTGTGAAAATGCCCACGCAAGTATATAGGAGAAAGCACAATGACAGACGAAAAGAAAGCGGATTTGGCCGGTCCGGGAATAGGCGATTATGCTGAATTAGAGAAGATCCTGCCGCAGGATTACAGCTCTTTACTGAGCCCCAAAGAGACCCAGCTCGCCACCTACGCCGTCAAGGACTACATTGAGGAGAACCTCTGCAAGGAGCTGAATCTGATTCGCGTGACCGTCCCTCTCATCGTTGACGTCGAGAGCGGTGTAAACGACCTGCTCGACCGCGACGGTTCACGGACCCCGATACAGTTTCATATCTCGAACGACAACGACAAGAACCCTATTGACGCTCAGATAGTCCAGGCCGCGACCAAGTGGAAGCGCATGGGCCTTAAGCAATTCGAAATGAAGGCGGGCGAGGGCCTGCTGACCGATATGCGGGCAATACGGAAAGACTACTTCCTCGACCACGACCACAGCGCCTACGTGGACCAGTGGGACTGGGAGCTGGCCGTCACGGCCGAGCAGCGCAACCTGAAGCTGCTGCGGGAAGTAGTCAGAAAGATATGGAAAGTCCTTAAGGGTGCCGAGATTCACGTGCAGGAGCTTTTCCCCCGGTTGAAAACCGACAGGTACCCCGACCTGCCCGATGAGCTGACCTTCCTCCACGCCGAGGAGATACTCGATAGATTTCCCGACCTGCCGCGCAAGCAGCGCGAGACCGCGATCCTGCAGGAATACCCGGCAGTCTTCATCATTGGCATCGGCTGGGTCCTGGCGGACGGCTACCCGCATGAAATGCGCGCCGCCGACTACGACGACTGGATCACTGAGACAACCTCGCAAGACGGCCGGCCGATGCACGGGCTGAACGGCGACATTCTCGTCTGGAACCCGGTGACGAAGCGCCGCCACGAATTGACATCGATGGGCGTCCGCGTCACCGCCGAGACTCTGAGGAAGCAACTGGAGATTTCGGGCCAGCTTGATTTCCTGAAATTGCCCTACCACCGGGCCATCGTCGAGGACGAGATTCCGCTTAGCATCGGCGGCGGTATCGGCCAGTCCCGGACATTTATGCTTATTTTGAAAAAGGCGCATATCGGCGAAGTCAGCGCGACGGTCTGGCCAAAAATACTCAAGGACATGTGCAGGAAGAAGAACATCCACGTCATAGAATAGATGCCGCCGGAAGGCTCGGCCGTTGTGAATCTGCGGCATGGCGTGTATTGGCGAGGCCCGCCGGATATCCGGCTCTTGTCAGCGGCGGGCATTTGTGTTATGAATATCGTCGTATTTGGTGCTGCAAAATATGGATTTGCAGTCGAGCGGAAAATTGCGGCTCAACAGCTTGCTTTGAGCGATGTCTCAGGAGAAGAGCCGGCTCAATGACAAGAGTGCGAAAAATACCGGATTGGGACAACCTCTCGGACGAAGAGATACTGAATATGCGCGTCCGCGACTTCAGCGTTCAGATAGCAGGCTCGGAGCTCGAACCGCTCGTGGAAAGGCTCTATGCGGAGCTGGAGGCCAGGGGGATAAGTTGTCATCCCCCCTGCTATCTCGCCGACGAGTGGCTGTGTCCGGAGAAAATGCCGATCATCGGAATTGCTTTCTGCCTTGCTCACCCGCGTCTGAAGCACATCGAGCAAAAGATGATGTACGAGGTGGAGGGCGGGACCGAGGCTTTCTGCATGAAGCTTTTGCGCCATGAATGCGGGCACGCTCTAAACTACGCTTATGATTTCTACAAGAAGACGCGATGGCGCGAATTGTTCGGCCTGTTCTCGGAGAAATACTCTGGTTCCTATTACTATAAGCCCTATTCGAGGCGCTACGTGGTACACCTGGAAGACAACTACGCCCAGTCTCATCCGGACGAGGATTTCGCCGAGACGTTCGCCGTATGGCTTGCGCCCGACAGCGACTGGGAGCGGAAGTACAGGGGCTGGCCGGTAATACGAAAGCTGCGGTACGTGGACGGGCTGATGAAGAGGATTGGGCCCATGCCGCCGGTCAACACGGTGCAGGAACGTCCGCCGTGGTCGGCCGAGCGCATGACTTCGACACTCGCCGCTCACTACGAGCGAAAACGCCTCGCCCTCGGCAGCGAATTCCAGGGCTACTATGACGACAGTCTTATGACACTGTTCGCCTCGAAGCAGAGCGGCTCTTCATCGGTGAAGGCCTCGAAGCTTCTGCGTCACCACCGGCGAGAGCTGGTGGAAAGTGTTTCACGCTGGACGGGACACCGAAAGTTCGATATCCGTGAACTCGTAAACACGTTGATTATGCGATGCGATGCACTCGATCTGTACGCAAGGCCCAGCCAGACGGACAGCATAATAGGCCTCACCGCTCTTCTGACCGCCATCGCGGGCAAGACCCTCAGGACTTTCAGAAGGAACACACACTAATGAGCCGAAAACTACATGTAACAGTTCTGGTCGATGAAGCGGAGATAACGGACGAGGACCCCAATTTCGAGGCTGCTCCGGAGTTTCCCACTACCGAGCACCATGTCATCGGAGCGCTGCGAGCACTGGGACACGAGGTCTCAGTTCTCGGAGCGGTAAGTGACATTGCGATAATGGTCAAGACGCTTGCTTTCAACAAGCCCGATCTGGTTTTCAATCTTACCGAAGCCTTCAACGGGGACAGGCGGCTGGACAAGAACATTGCGGGACTTCTCCAAATGATGGGCATTCCTTTTACGGGCACCGGCCCCGCCGGGCTCATGCTCTGCCGGGACAAGCGACTGTGCAAGGAGTTGCTGAGTTTGCACAAGATTCGCGTTCCGCGCTTTTTCTCAATACCGCCGGGCCGCAGCGTTCGTATCCCTAAAACGGCGCCGTATCCGCTGGTTGTCAAGCCGGCCCTGGAGGACGGCTCGGAGGGTATTTCAAATGCCTCGCTGGTCGGCAACGAAACGGAGCTGAAGGAGCGGAGCCGTTATATGCACGAGCGGTGGGAGCAGGCCGCGATTGCCGAGGAATATATAGAAGGCCGGGAGCTGTACGTGAGCATCCTGGGCAACAAGAAGCTGACCGTGCTGCCGATTCGTGAGTGTTCATTCGACTACGAAGGCAACGAGGGCCCGCAACTGGCGACCTACCGCGTAAAGTGGAACGAAGAGTACCGAAAGAAGTGGAACATCACTTTTGGATTTGCCGAGCTTGATGCGGCCGTTGTCGAAAATATAGGGCACGTTTGCAAGAAAGTTTACCGGGTCCTGCACTTGAAGGACTACGGGCGGATCGACCTGAGGCTCACGAGCGAAAACAAAGTCATCATTCTTGAGGCCAACCCGAATCCCGATCTCGCGTACGGCGAGGATGTGGCCGAGGCAGCCGATAGATACGGCCTGAGTTACGAACATCTGATCGGTCGTATCGTGTCTCTTGCCCAGAGACGCTACGCATGAACGCCCCGCCCGGCAGCGCGAGCAGGCAGGCGGTGAGGTTTGCGATAAACCGCCTTTCAATGGCTGAGGGCTCCGCTTTTTTCCATTTTAGGAGTATTCGTATATGCTGAAGTTCGTTTGTATAGCGGCAGGCGGAGCAATAGGCGCCGTGGCTCGCTACGGCCTGTCGGGCTGGGTGCAGAATCTGGGCGGCGGCAGTTTTCCGTTGGGGACCTTGTTCGTCAATGCTGCCGGCTCGCTGCTGATGGGGCTGTTCTGGGGCCTCTCCGAGCTTGTCCCGGTGTCGCCTGTGGTGAGACTATTTTTTGCCGTCGGATTCCTCGGCTCGTTTACCACCTTCTCGACGTTTTCACTCGAAACGTTCACGCTGCTCAGAGACAAAGAGACAATGCTCGGCCTTGCGAATATCGGGCTGAATAATCTGCTCGCGCTTGTATTTGTCTTTGGGGGCTATTTCCTGTCCCGTTCCGTTATCAATTTTCTAAAGTGAGGATATCGAACATGAAACTCCCGGAAGAAGGAATGCTGCTTCGCATCTTTATCGGCGAAACCGACCGCATCCACGGCAAGTCTCTCTACGAACAGATTGTCCTGAAGGCCCGGGAGCTGGGACTGGCCGGTGCGACGGTCATCCGCGGCATCATGGGCTTCGGCGCCCACAGCCGCATGCATTCGGCCAAGATTCTGCGCCTGTCCGAGGATTTGCCGATCGTGATCGAGCTGGTCGATACCGAAGAAAATCTCAATAAGCTGATGCCCTTCATAGACGAAAACGTAAGCGAGGGCCTCGTAACAATGGAAAAAGTCCGAGTAATCAAATACCGCCACAAGTGACGAGCACATATCACTCCGTTGAGGATAGCCCCGCCCTGTCTCTGCTCCCTATAGAGACTATGCGAAGTCTGCGAAGATGTCTCTGGTGTATCGGCTGCTTTCGCGGAAGGCCTCGACGGTTGTCATTGTTTTGGGCGTGTCGTTTTCTACCGCCTGTTCCAGAACCATCAGCGGGCGGATGTTGATTTCCAGCAGGTAATTCGCCACTGCGGCGTAGTCGATGTCGCCGTCACACATTGCCTCGGTCCAGATGCCGTCCTTTGATTGGCGCAGGTGCAGCTCGGTGATTCTCGGGCCGTATAGCTTCATCACGTCGAACAGCGCTACCTGCGAGTTGCCCGCGCCGCGGTAAACCCAGTGCGCATCCAGGCAAAGCGTGACGTACTCCGGATCGGTGCCGACCATCATGTGATGAAATTCGCGTGCGGCGTTTCGCAGCTCGATATCGTGATTATGATACGCCAGCGTCAGTCCCATCGCCTTCAGCTCTCGACCCAATTTCTCAAGTGAGGCGGCCTGCAGCTTAAGCTGGGCATCGTCTTTGTTCTCCTGGCCGCCCCACTGAATCGGGCTGGGGTTTGTAACGATTATCTTCGTGCCGAGTGCCTTTGCCTTGCCGGCGACGGCCAATACGGATTCGATACTCTCGGCCGCCTTGTCGGACTCGTGCATAACGCTGTTGATGTAAAGCGAGCGCATCTCCAGGCCGTGCTTTTTCAGTAACGGCCCGAGCCGGTCTATCTCCTCCGGGCTGCCGGCTCCCGGCTCGTAGCCGTCCAGACGGCTGGATGCCAGTTCTCCGAGCCCCGTATCCAGCTCCTTGTTGAAGTCACGGCCATCCCGCCTGTAGAAGACGGTCCAGGGATATTGATTGCAGGCCAAGTGCAGCTTACGGCGTCGCGTTTGCCCCTGTACCCCGGCGGTCGCCAGTCCCGCTGCCACCGCCCCGCCTGCCAGTGCTATGTCTTTGACAAATTCACGACGAGAGATGATATTATCGAACATGCTCGAAACCTCCTATTTATAACACAAACGCTGAAAAGACTACTATTCTTTCGACCAATCTGTTGACGTCAGCCGCAGGGTGTGCAACTTGTTGCACACGCGGATTCTCACGAGGCCTTTTCACAGGAATGGCAATCCCTGAATTCATCTGTGACACAGCATTAGTATGCCCGACAATGTGCCTTTTCGCAAGTCTATTTCTTATGGCCGCCGACCGCCGCCGTCCGGGGCGGGAAATATTGCGAAAAATTGTTTTGTTTACCGGCGGGTACTGTGTTAGACTGTAATCAATAACTCGGGGCGTGGCGCAGTTTGGCTAGCGCGCTTGACTGGGGGTCAAGAGGTCGCAGGTTCAAGTCCTGTCGCCCCGATTTTTTCCAAGCGTTACTGCGCACTTGGCGTGTGGGGATTTTCGAGGTAATAGAGGAAGCCGTCTTCGGCTCCTGCCAGCAGGTCTGGACGGCCGTCTTTGTTCCAGTCCACGGCGGTCGGGCTGGTTGTGTGGCCGGCTAAGATGCGGCTGTCGACCATGTCCATGTCGCGGAAAACGTGTTTGTCGGCGCCAGGGGAGATGTTTCGCATGAAGCTGATGTTCTGGCTGTTGACGAGCAGGTCCGGGAGGCCGTCAAGGTCCCAGTCGGCGAAACAGAACTTGCGTCTGCCGCTCTTGCCGGCTTGGCCGTCGTTCATTCTCAGAATGCCTGCGGTTTTGTTCGTTGGTCGGTGCATCGAATCGAAGACTGATGCGGGCTCGCCGTAGAACAGGCGCTTGCCCGGCAGCAGGAGCAGCTTATCATCTCTTTTGACACGCCGAAAGAAAGTTAGACACCCGCTGTGGTCCAGCATAATCAGGTCGTTCAATCCATCCTTGTCGTAGTCCAAGACTGCTGGCGTGGTACGCCATTGCGTGGCGAGGGCCTTGCCCTCCGGTTCCCACCAGTTCCAGGCCGGCTTTGGCGGCTTGCCGGGCCACTCGACTTCGATAGGTTGCGCGCCCGCCAATTTTGGATTTTTCTTTGTCCCGATGTTCATGAACCAGACGACTTTGCCCCAAATCGAATTGACGACGACATCCGGCAGGCCGTCATGATTCCAGTCCGCGACATTCAAAGTCGTATAGCCCCACTTCGCCTCGCACGGCCCCTGAATCGAGCCGTTGGGACCGGCCATGATGCGGATGACCTGGCCCTCGGCCCGGAGATACACCGGTTCGGCCCATTTAGGCGGGTTGCCTCCGTCGAGGTTCTCGATGAATCCTACATACCCGGCGGTGTTGCCGCATATCAGGTCTTCGTCTCCATCATTGTCCCAGTCGAAGCTGTACGGCGTGACAAGCGCGCCGAACTTAACGTCGTCGGCCTGCTGTCGAAAGAACCGCGCCGGCAGAAACTGCGGCATGCGGTCGATTACCTTGCCCGTATTCTCCAGCCACGCCACGCGGCCGTCTTCCTGTCCTACGACCAGGTCTATGTCGCCGTCTTTGTCCCAATCCAGCGCCACCGGCACGATCATGCACAGGTCCATGCACAGCGGTCTTCCCATGTAAGTCAGGTACCGGCCCGCGGCGTACTTAGGCTGCGTGCGAGTCCCGGTGTTCTCGAACCATGTGAATTTGTCGATAAACTCGCCGCATATCAGATCCAGGTCGCCATCGCCATCGAAATCGGCGAAATTAGGGGAAGGCATGCCATAGACATCCACAGCTCTGCCGGCGGCCAATATCTTCCGGGCGTCGTCGTACTGCGGCGTTTCGTTGGTTCCGGAGTTGCGAATCACGTACACGTAGCCGTGCAGAGGCCCGCGCGTCCAACTGCCGTTTCTGTCGAAGGCATTGTCCCATCCGTAGTCGTCCCAATCGCCCACACCCACAATCAAGTCGAGAACTCCATCCCCGTCGTACTCGCAGTACTGCCACTGGTTGGCGCGGACTCCGTCTTTTGAGCTGTGCACATTTGTTGTGGTGTATATCGATTTGGTCTTTCTGAACTCGGTCTGCGACTCGCGGAAATCAATGATCTCCATTCCCGGCAGCAGCAGCCGAACCTTGTCGCCGACATAGCTGGGCCGAATGTTCCTGTGCCCCGTGCCGACCTTTACGGCCGGCTTGAACACGGGCATCTTCATCTTGCCGTCGATGTTCTCGAAAAGGTAAGTCCCGTTGTAGGGTTTGTCGGGACAGCAGACGACCATGTCGTAGTCGCCATCGCCGTCGTAATCCATCGGAAGCGGCCACGCCCATAGCCCTACTCCCAGGTCAACCTCCAGCCCTGGATTGTTGTACTTGATACGTTCGAAAGCTGCCGCCGAGCCGGTACACTGGAGGCCGAGAAACAAGATTAGCAGAAAACACATCTGACTACTGGATTTAGCCACATTCATTTTCTTGCCTCCAAATAGTCCGTCAAAAACACCTGCATCGCGGCCATTATCGAAACGCCGGGCAAGGATTGTCAAGGCAGAAGCTACTCGGTGGTCGATTTGCCGGAAAAGAAGTGTGCAATGACGCCGATTATCCGGATATTGCGCGGCTAAAGCTGCAATATCCGCAAAAAGATGGCTCAAAAGGTTTTAATTAGGTGCAATTGGGCGAAAATTCTGATACTATCTCGGAGTTGGGAAGCCCGGTTTGTAACCCGGGGCATGATATTGCAAATGTCAGCTTAACCCACCTTATGTGTTTATTTAGGATTATCCAATGCCATTTAAGACTTTTGGTCTTTCGGACCCGCTTGTTCAGGGTATTCTTGCGACAGGGTACACGGCCCCTACTGAAATTCAGTCCAGGGCGATCCCCGCTGCTATTGAGGGCAGAGATGTTATCGGCTGCGCCCAAACGGGCACGGGGAAGACGGCTGCCTTTGTGCTGCCCATTCTGGACCGGCTCTGCCACGAGAAGGCGGGTAAGAAGAGGGTTATCAAATCGCTTATTCTTACACCGACGCGAGAGCTGGCGCTGCAAATCGAAAAGTCCATACTCGGGTATGGGCGATTTCTGGATTTGCGTGTGCTGGCCGTTTATGGGGGCGTGAATATCCAGACTCAGCTTAGTGCACTTCGCCGTGGAATCGATATCGTTGTTGCAACGCCGGGGCGGCTTATGGACCACATGCAGCGAAAGACGATCGACCTGAGGCGTATCGAAGTGCTCGTCCTTGACGAGGCCGACCGAATGCTGGATATGGGCTTTATTAACGATGTGCGGAAGATTGTAGGCACTTTGCCCGTGAAGCGCCAGACAATGCTCTTCTCGGCGACGATATCGCGGGAAGTGAAGGAACTTGCGGCGGGGATACTGAAATCTCCGGAAATGATCCAGATTGGCCGGCAGAACCCCGTCGAGACGATTACGCAACATGTTTATAGTGTCGATAAGACACGAAAAACAGACCTTCTGCTGCACATGCTCGAGAAGGGACAAATGTACAGCGTATTAGTGTTTTCACGTACGAAGCACGGAGCGGACAAGATCAGCCAGCGACTGAAGCGGGCCGGCGTCTTGTCGGTTGCGATACACTCGGGGCGGACACAGGGGCAGCGTCAGCGTGCACTGGACGGCTTTAAGGCGGGGGAGTTTCAGGTTATGGTTGCAACCGATATCGCAGCTCGCGGTATCCACATCGATGGGATATCGCACGTCGTGAATTTCGATGTGCCGGCGTATGCGGAAGATTACGTTCATCGGATAGGCCGAACGGGCCGGGCCGCAGCGACGGGGGACGCGGTTACGTTTGTTTGTCGCGATGAGGAGAAGTACCTTCGTAACATCGAAAAATTCATAGGACGCCACTTCCAGACTGAAATATGTGAGGGCTTCAGCAGCACCAAGCCCGATTCGCCACAGCCGCGACCGGCGGAGAAATCGAAATCGGTACGGCACACGTGGAAAGCTCCGGCTGCGGGCAAAAAGCTGTATAGCGGCCGGGGACGGCACCGGAAAGTGTCAAGACGCCGGGCAACTTAAACGGGCATCAGGATGTGTCGGACGGTTCCCCGGAGTAGTTGCGATTGGTCCTGTTGTATGTGACGTTCTCATACTCACGATATACGGGGCTGAAGATATAACCTGTCTTCGATGCGACAGTGCGCCCCGACCAGCCGTGCAGTACGGTCAGACTGTAAAAACCGGCGGAATCGGTTGTGCCCGAGCCGCCGCCGTTGTCTGCCGAGACGGTCACTCCCTGAATCGGCTCTCCGTCCTCCGCTCGCACGCAGCCGGAAATAGTATGTGTCTGCGCCCTGGTATAGTTTCTGTCCGTCAGCTCGGCGGTAACGTTCAGATAGTCTCGATAGGCCGGCGCAAACATGGCGCCTGTTCTTGAAGGTGTGACTCGTCCCGACCAGCCGTGCGGCACAACCAGGCGATAGTAGCCGGTGGCGGCCGTACCGGTCGAGCCGCCGTCGTTGTCCGCTGAGACAATCACTCCCGACATTCCCAGTCCGTCAAACGTTCGCACGTAGCCCGATATGGCATGGGCCTGCGTTGTTGCCGTATAGTTTTGATCGATCCAGTCATAGGTGACGCCGGCATAGCTGGTATATGCGGGATCGAAGACATAGCCGATCCTCGACAGCGTGACATCGCCCGACCAGCCGTGCGGCACGGTGACGCTGTAATAGCCCGCGGAATCGGTCGTTTCCGAACGAACGGCGTTGGGAGCTGAGATGGTCACTCCTGAGACTGGCGAGCCGTCGGATGCGCGCACGCAGCCGGAGATGGCATAGGTCTGTACCGTATAGTCCTGGCTCATTCTGTCGGAAGTGACGTTGACATAGTCCAGATATGAGGGACTGAAGTCGCAGGCGGCCCTTTCGGGCCTGATTCGTCCCGACCAGCCGTGCGTTACGGCCAGGCTGTAGTAGCCGTCCGGGTCGGTAGTAGTCGAGCCGCCGCTGTTGTCGGCGGAAACGGTTACACCTGAGATTCCCAAGCCGCTCGATGCGAGTATATGGCCGGACAGGTTGTATGTTCGTACTGCCGCCGTGTAGTCACAAGTCTCATGCGAAGTGACGCCGCTGTAGTCTTTCCATGCCGGATAGAACACATACCCGTCTTTCAATGGCGCGACCCTTCCCGGCCAGCCGTACTCGACCTCAGTGCTGTAGTAGCCGTTTTCGTCGGTGAAGACGCTGTCGGGGAATCCTTCGATGTGCACGCCGGGAAGGCCCGACCCATCAAATGTCACTGTGCCCGAGACGACATAAGTGTCTTTGACTGCATAGGTGATTTGAAGCCTCGGTGCATAACCGCCGCCCCGGTCACAGGATGAAAAGTATCGCAACCCGCCCTCTGCGGTGCTTATAAAAAACGCCAGCGAGTTATCAGCAGACCACCCCTGCCGATTGACGACTTCCCGGATCAGGTCGGAAATATCGGGGCTTTCATACCACATATCCGCCAGCCAGGGCTCGTCAATTTCCCAGTTGACTGAGGCAGCGGTAGTAGGCTGAGAACCGATGTGCCGAAGATTGTCGAATCCCGCAGCATCATCTGTAGCTTCGGCTTGAATTCTGGCGTGAACGATTCCCTCCGACCGGTCATTGTAAGCTCGCACTTTCAGACGTGCGGCGATTATCTCGGCGCCTCTTGGAACATCGACATTTCTGAAGACCGTGCCGGAAATGTGATAAGGCGACGAATGGTCTGTGGCAGAGCCCACCGCGAGAAAGTCCGCGTCCAGGTTCTGGTTTGCGGCGTCGGAGGCGTACCCATCATCCGTACTCGAAGAAACCTGCCGTTCGACGGTTATCGCGCCGATGCCGATGGCTTCTGAAGCGATAGTGCCTTCGTAAGGCAGGCAGTTGTGGGCGGTGACGACAATGTCGTAGCGGCCGCGCTGAGTCGTGGTCAGGTCGGCGAACGTAACTGTCCCGGATTCATCGGTGAGGTCCGTCCAGTAGTCGTCCGGCGCATCGGCCCGCGATATGGTGACTCTGGCGCCGGGCACTGCCATCTGGTCCCTTCGCACGCTTGCTGTCACATCAGTCGGCCGGCCCATATTGATTGCGGAGGGATGCACGATTTCGCCGGCCGTCAGCGGCTGTGGAACGCCCGTCCTGATTTCCATTGTCGGATCGCCGAACCAGACATACTCGTCGATGGTTGTTTTCGTATAGTCCCATTCATAAGAGTACTTTGTCAGCATGTACTGCTTTCCGTACTCGAACACGGGGCCCATTTGATAAAGCGGCGTCGAATCCCCGTATGTGCCGCCGTGATATTCGGTGAAATCGGGCCAGACAGCATCCATCCATCCCCACAGCAGGCGGTCGTTCCTGCCGGAGTAACTTACCCGCGTTGCGCCGATGACGCCGACCGCGCCGCCGTTGGGGTTAATAATGAACTGCTCGCATAAGCACTCGTCCTCAGGTTCGCTCTCATACAAATGAACGACCGAGCCATTCGAATACATCTCGTACTCCCGGTCGGTCTCATTGTCGAACCAGCCTGTCATGCAGGTTGTGCTAAGCACGATAGGCGTGAGAGGACCGTTGACCAAAGCCGCCACGTCGTCTTCGCGGAACTCAGGCTGAATCCATCCGCCGATATACGACCAGCCGCGCGGAATCGAACGCATGAATCGGGAGCCGTGCCCGCGGTACGTTACGAGAAACACGCCGTTGTTAACGGCGTTTGCGATGCTCTCGGTGCTTCCATCCCATCCGAAGTCGGGCGTGAGAAGATGGTCGGGCAGACCCCGGCCGCCTCCTTCGTCATTTTCGAATACAAATTCGGTGGACCAGTTGGTCGGGTTGACACCGGCGTCATGAGAGTAAATTCGCATGCCGTCATAACCTGCGTCGAGCAGATATTGACAGACGTCCTCCGAGGTAGCGACGAAGCGGTTGTCGGCGTATCCGTCTCTGGGCGAATCGTCCTCGAAATAGGCTATGGCGGCGAAGCTCGTATAGAACTCGGCGGCGGCCTGGTCCGGCGGCGCACGCTCATAACTTATGATGCGGTCCACCGCCGTCTGTGCCTCGCCGGCCGTATCGACCGGCAGACGCCCGACAAACAGGTCTGCGATGCCGTCGTCATTGGTGTCGCCGTAGTACCGGTCGCTTGCGACCTTGCCCTGTGTCAAATCATCCGTTCGTCCGAGGTCTGAAGCATGTTCCAGTTCATAGAAGCAGGGAATGTACTCCGCATCGCCCAGGAGCAGAACGTACGACGGGGCCGGCAGCCAATCCTGTTGAGACTTATCGATATAGCTCTTGATTTCGGCGGCCGTGGCGCCGGTCTCGGAAGTGGTGGCAACGTTCGTGCGAAAGCCGCTCAGACGTTTCCAGCCGGCCAGAGTGTCCGCGGCGGACTCGAAAGCCGGATCGCAGATGATGAGATAATCGCAACCTCCGGTCTGACCGTTACCGGCGTGATTGATAGTAGTGTTCGATTGAGTCGAATATAGATTTGCGACCCTGTTCGGGCACTGCTCCATCTGACGCTGTGCCGAAAGCACGGCGTCCGCATTGACCGCCAATCGCTTGAGCATTGTCTCGAATTGCCTGCTGGCAAGGCGCACGGGTACGGGTCGAATGTCGCCGTCAAACTTCAACTCAACTGACAGCTCTGTATAAACGCTGAGCTGACGGGTAACCGGGTTGTACTGGTAGGGATAAAGCCGGACGATTGTACAGTCCTGTCCGCGCACGTTCCTGAGCGGCTCTGCTTCTGCGAAAACGCCGGGATAGTCCGCATCAGTCGAATAGGTCAAGGCGTCCATGGTAAATTGCGGCGCAGGTGCTCCGGGGGCGTCCACCATCGGTGGCTGCACCGGCGGAATATCTACGTTCTCAAAAACCACAGGTCTGCCGGGATCGACCGAAATGGACAGGGTGGTGCCATTGGGAACGAGCACCCATTCGCCGAGAACCGGAATGTCGGGCTTTCCGACCTCGAACTGGCTGCCGCCGGGAACGACGAGTTGCGTGTACGGAGAATCTGCAGACATAAGCATATCCGAAGCAGATATGTTCGGCAGGCGAATTCTTAATGACAGGTTCTGCGACGAGGAACCGACGACCTCGACAGCATCTGCCTGCTGCGCGCGTACCGCGGTCGTTTGCCCGGCCAGAATCAGCCAGACAAAAAACGAAAACTGTAAAAATCTGCGGTACACCTAATACTCCTCACCCCTGCTATGCAAGCTGAGCCAGATTCCAGAATAGCTGGCTATACGGCCATAATCCTGTTGGGCAATGCTGAAATATACGTATATTATACGCTCTCAAGTCCTTAAAGTCAAGAGACTTAGAGTCAGTACGTGACAAGAGAGGTCTTTGTGGTATTATTGTGTAATCTGAAAATCAGTACCGGAACTGTAGTTGGGAATGTCGAAAGGCGGTTTGAGCATGATCAGAAAGGAAGTGTCGAGACGTGCGTTTCTGAGAAAGACTATGGCGTGGGGCTCCGGGCTGGGGCTTGGCGGACTTTTTCTGGCTGCGTGCGATTCTGGCGCGAAGCCCTCGGCTTCCACAAAGGTCCGGAAACCGAATTTTTTGGTCATTGTAGCAGACGATATGGGCTACTCGG
>JBDREF010000403.1:0-21530 GCA_043820045.1 Planctomycetota bacterium
CCAGGTGTATATCAGATACCCGGCTGGGTACAGCCCGAGCGGACGAGAAGACGCGGGTAGTACGACTGCTGATTCGACCAGATAGCTCAAAGACAACGAACATAGGAGATTTATAATATGACAGCGTCAGATAAAAACAGAGGCGTATCCAGGAACAGAGCGGTCGCCGCCGGCGCAGTGGCGTTGGCCGGCTCGGTGTCGCACGTGGTCCACGCGCAGGGATCTGGAAAAATCAAGGTGGGGTTGCTCGGATGCGGCGGACGCGGCAACGGTGCCCTGCGCCAGAATCTGAATGCCGACCCCGGTATAGAAGTCATTGCCCTGGCCGACCTGTTCGAGAGTCAGGTTCGAAATACTCGGGACAGACTCTTGAAGGAAGAAAATTACAAAGGTCGGGTGAAGATCGACGACGACCATCTATTCTGGGGTTTCGACTGCCACGAGAAGCTTGCCCAGTGCGATGCCGATTTGTTGCTGATGGCCACCGCGCCGGCGTTTCGCGGGCGACAGATGATGGCTGCGATCAAGGCCGGCAAGCACATTTTCACCGAAAAGCCCGTGGCGACAGACGTAGCTGGTTGCAGAGAGGTCATGGAAGCCTCGAAGCTGGCTAAGGAGAAGGGCCTCGCCATTGTTTGCGGCACGCAGCGTCGCCATGAATTCAGCCGCGTGGAGCTGATGAAGCGCATCCATGACGGCCAGATCGGCGAGTTGGTCGGCGGCCAGTGCTACTGGTACGGCGGCGGTATCTGGTACCGCGGCTACAAAGAAGGCATGAGTGAGCTTGAGTGGCAGTGCTACAACTGGTACCACTTCAACTGGATCTCGGGCGACCAGATCTGCGAACAGCACATCCACAATATCGACGTGATGAACTGGTGCTTCGATGGCCCGCCGGTGAAGTTCACGGCTGTGGGCGGCCGGGGCTGGCGCAGCTTCAACGAACAGCAAATTGAGTCGGCGAAGGACGTTTGCCGCAAGTACAACAACGGCAGTGATGCTGCCTGGGAGAAGTACAACGGCGATATCTGGGATCACATTTTCGCCGAGTTAGAGTATGCCAACGGGGCTCGTTGCCTGAGCTTCAGCGGTCACAGTCCCGGCAGTGGGCGAGGCGATGAGAAGATCGTCGGCACCAAGGGCACGAGCAATTGCCGCGACAGAATCGAAGGCGGGAATCCGTGGAAATTCGATGGCGAGTCTGTCAACGGAATGGACCAGGAGCACATCGACCTGATTCAGAGTATCAGGAAAGGCCAGGTACTGAACGAAGGCCAGCGCATTGCTGAGAGCACCCTGACCGCTATTGGCGCACGCATCGCAGCCTTCACGGGCCGTACGTTCAGTTGGAAATGGCTGCTCAATGCCAGCAAACAGGAATTGGTGCCGAAGCAGCAAGACATGAAGCCCGGTCGCGGGATATTCCACTCTGTGGCTACCGGCCGTGATCCGCTGGTATAGGACAGAGGACAGAAAACAACCGACGAGGGACGAGGCACGAGAGGTGTGTCGTTCCTCGTCCATCATCCTTTCGTTCATCGGCCTAAGACTCTGGAGAGAAGCTTATGACGACCGCACTGACGCGCAGAGG
Source organism: Planctomycetota bacterium (assembly GCA_043820045.1). Taxonomy (GTDB): domain Bacteria; phylum Planctomycetota; class Phycisphaerae; order Sedimentisphaerales; family Anaerobacaceae; genus JBDREF01. Next base: position 1,592 of record JBDREF010000403.1, read on the forward strand.
CTTTCTGAAAACCGCCGCGTTGTCCGTTACCGCAATGGGATTGTCCGGAATCTGTCGAGCTAAGAGCGGTGGGAGACTTCCGAATTTCGTCGTTATCTTCCTCGACGATTCCGGGTGGGCCGATTTCGAGCCTTTCTCCGTGAGGAGTCCCAAGGACAGCAGCCCCGCGTACAGAACCCCCCACGTCAAACAGCTTGCTGACGAGGGCTGCTGCTTTCGCAACTTCCATGTGCCGCAGGCGGTTTGTTCAGCTTCGCGAGCAGCGCTTTTGTCAGGATGCTATCCGGGCAGGACGAAGGTCTTCGGAGCGCACGGGCCACGGGCGAAGGGGCTGGATCCGAAATACGCTACGACTGGGGAGGTCATGAAGGCAGCCGGATACACGACCGCCGTGTTCGGCAAGTGGCACATCGGGGACCAGCCGCAGACGCGTCCTGCGGCGAGGGGATTCGATGAGTCGTGCGGGCTGATGTATTCGAACGATATGTGGGAGTTTCACCCGGAGAATCCGGAATACTGGGGCAAGTATCCGCTTCAGTTCTGGGACAACGGCAAAGTTACGATCGAACGAGTCACCAAAGAGCACCAGCCGATGCTTACGACCTGGTACACAGAGCACGCCGTAGATTTCATCAACCGCAACAAGGACAAGCCGTTCTTCCTTTACGTTCCCCATTCGATGCCGCATGTGCCGCTGTTTTGCAGCGAGAAATTCAAGGGCAAGTCCGGCGCCGGCCTTTACGGCGACGTGATGATGGAGATTGACTGGTCGGTCGGCCAAATCACCGAGGCGTTAAAGCGCAACGGCGTCGAGGACAACACGCTGGTAATCTTTACCTCCGACAACGGCCCGTGGATCTCCTACGGCAACCACGCCGGAAAGACTCCGTACCGTGAGGCCAAGGGCACTGGGTTCGACGGCGGGACCCGCAGCGCGTGCATTATGAAGTTCCCGGACAAAATCAAGGCTGGCACAGTCTCTACAAAGATGTTTTGCTCGATAGATATACTTCCCACGCTGGCGCATTTGGCCGGCGCCAAACTGCCGGCCAATCCGGTTGACGGGAAGAATGTCTGGGACCTGATTACCGGCGAGCCCGGCGCGAAGAATCCGCATGAATACTACCCATTCTGCACCGGCAAAACTTTCGAAGGCGTGATAAGTGGAGATGGACGATGGAAGCTGCACCTTCCACATAGTTACCGAACACTGGTGGAGGCGGGCAGGGACGGAATGGCCGGCAAGTTCAGGCAAGAAGAGATAGAACTTTCACTGTTCGACATGGAAAATGATCCTTACGAAACCACGAACGTGTTAGAGAAATACCCGCAGGTCGCCGAGAAGCTCAAGGGCTATGCCGAACGGCACAAGCAGAAATTCTACTTAGATTAGTGAAGGTGATCGAAGTCCTGCAACTGTTGATTCTTTTGTCCGGGAGGCGAACAATGAAACGATTGTTGCTGACTGCCGTTCTGATTGCGGCGCTGGGCAGTGCCGCTTTGGCCGCGCAGGGAAATCCCGACGTCAAGAATATGATATACAAGACCGTCGGAGAAAAAGAGCTGCAGATTCACATCCATTACCCTCCCGGCTGGAAAGCCGGCGACTTGCGCCCGGCAATCATCTTCTTTTTCGGTGGAGGCTGGAACAGCGGCTCCGTTGGTCAATTCGAGGTACAGGCCGAATACTTTGCCGGCCGTGGATTGGTCGCAGCCCGGGCCGACTATCGTGTCAAAAGCCGTGATGGAGTGACTCCCGACAAGTGCGTCGAGGATGCGCGGAGCGCCGTGCGCTGGCTGCGCCGCAACTCTAAACGGCTTGGCATCGATCCTAAGAAGTTGATTGCTTCCGGCGGGTCCGCCGGAGGTCACCTTGCCGCCTGCACAATGATCGCAGAGAGCGTCGAGGCCGACGGCGATGATTTATCGATTTCTACGATTCCGCAGGCAATGGTGCTGTTCAATCCGGTACTCAGCTTTGAGAACGAACAAATGATTGAACGCATCAGTGGCGATAAGCAGCTCGCTCACAAGATTTCTCCGACGGCGCACCTGGACAAGAACTGCCCCCCGGCATTGATTCTATTCGGCAGCGAAGATCGACTGAAAATTTTTGGCGACGAATACTGGAAAAAAGCCGAAGCCCTCGGAGTGCGCGCAGATAAGTACATCGCCGAAGGTCAGGGCCACGGTTTCTTCAATCGCTCGCCGTGGCTCGAGCGAACAATGATCGCCGCGGATGAATTCCTCGCATCTCTTGGCTTCCTCGATGGCAAGCCGACCGTCAAGATTCCCGAATCGCAAGCCGGCAAACAGCGCACGCGAAGCCAGCCGGATGTGACAAAATGGCCTAACCTGTTTGCGCCGGACCTGTCAAACGCCGTATTTCCTGATGGCGTCTGGGTAGTCGAAGACGGCGTCCTGACTGCAAGCGAGGACCAGGCGATCTGGACGGCGAAGGACTACGATAATTTCATTTTGGACCTGGAATTCAAGACCGCCGCCGGCACAAACAGCGGAGTCGTTGTCTATTGCACCGATATGGAGAACTGGATTCCGAATTCGGTCGAGATTCAGATAGCCGACGATTACGCGGAGCAATGGGCCAAGTCGCCGGATACGTGGCACTGCGGTGCGATTTTCGGTCATCTCGCGCCGTCTAAGAGCATGGTCAAGAAACCCGGCGAGTGGAACCGATTCACCGTAAGGTGCATGGACGAGCGGATTGACGTTGCACTCAACGGCGAGCGAGTCGCGTCGATGGACATGAGCCTGTGGACATCCGCCAAGACCAATCCTGACGGATCGGAGATTCCGCCGTGGCTGAACAAACCACTCGCAGAACACCCGACGAAAGGGAGAATCGGCTTGCAGGGTAAACATGCCGGGGCGCCGATCTGGTTCCGAAATATCAAAATCAGAGAGTTGAAGTAGCTTATACCACGGTTCGTCTGCATCCCATCTCTGCGTGCTTGATTTGTCTATTCAACTTGCCGGCTCGGATGATGCCGGGGCAACTGGAGTTATTTTCCCGTCCCTTTCATCGACGATATAAAACGATCCGGCTTGAGGTACGTCGATGGTGATCTTGCCGAACTCAGGCACGGTTAGCTTGACGCCGCGCCTGTCCTCCAGCGGTGAATGGGTATATACGAGCCATCGCCGTGTTCCCTTATCGCCCCGCACCAGGGCCAGGCTGAATACCGGGATATTGGTGTGCTGCTCCCAGGGTCGCGGCGGGTCCAGACTCGTATCCAGCAGAAACCAGCGTTCGAGGTTGTGGTACTTCTCGGGGACATCCACCTGGTAGGGGTGTTGGTGCTCGCGGTTGGCTACCAGCCTGCCGTGATGCCAAAACTCTTGCAGCGTCGGGTCGGCATAGATGCGGTCGACGGCAAATAGCAGACGCTCGAAGAATGGCCTCCATGGCTCCAACGGCGTCGTGCTTCCGCGGAACTCGCGAACGGCGCGCGGCCGCAGAAGCCACATCCCGAACTGAATCCATCCGAGGTAGCGCTGCGGCGTATACGTCTGGCCGTCCAGCACATACTGGCAGGCCTTGGACTTCTTGGCGATCTCGGGTGTGCACTCGGTCTGCGGCGTCCAATCCGAGGCGTTTCCGTCCCAGGTGGATATCTCCCACCAGAAGTTGGGATTGACCTTCCATGCCTCTTCGAGCTGGAAGATCCAGTTCATCGATTCAACCTGCGTGGAGAAAACCCAGTGGTCGCGGGTGTCGTTCCAGTTGTGGGTGTAGTAGGAAGGGCTGCCGCCGTCCCAGATGTGCCAGTCCGGGCTTGTCCACTCGTCGGTGATCAGGGAGTATTCTTTCCAGTCCGACCATCGACCGAAGTGTGACGGCCCGAATGCTCCGTAGCCCACGAACCGGACGTTATTCCTCCACGTCTCGCTGACGAGGGCATCTCGCATCGCCCGGAACATGACCGGATAACGCTCCATCCAGCCTTTGGCGACGACCCGGCGTTTGAACACGTCCGACCGTCCCTTGCCGTATCTCGCCAGATAACGCTGTGAGAGTTCCGCCTGATGCCAACGCAGGTCCGGCGCTTCGTTGTTGGAGACAAAGAGAACCATCGGCGGATCGGGATACATCCACTGGAGCTCTTTCATTCCGGGCGTATCAACGTATCGGCGGGCCGGATCTCGCCACGGCTCAATCGGTCCGAAGGGACTGAGCTTGCGAATCACCTTTCCCTCCGGGGTAATCACGGCCGGACACTTCTCAGGCGGAAGCTCCGTATACTCACTTTTGACCAGCATCGCCTCCCACTGGGTGCCACGGAAGGAAATCGGCAGTTTGAACCTGCGACAGTGGGTGATCAGGCCGTCGTAATAATCGTGAAACCGTTTTGCGCCCTTGATGTTGTTTGGATCAACTTGAGGCCAGCCGAGCCACGGCAGGATATGGTGGCCTTCGTTCAGTAACTCCACCTGGTATTGCGGCGTCCAGCCCCGCCCCTGGCTACCCATGTTCCAATGGCTCACCAATGGCAGCGGTCGCCCGGCCGGGCCGTTCGGCGGCAACAGGGCCTCCCTGCGGATTTCGACTGCCGCCTTTTCAAGGACCGCTCCGGGTTTTGCAGTTGGTACGCCTGCCGGCGCCACACTTATGCCGGAGCCTATCACTGCCGCCAGGCAAAACAAAGCACGGGTGTTTGATGCAAATCTCTTTTTCATTGGCACTTTCGGCAATCAATGCGGCCGCTTGGGCAGAAGTCTACACATCTGAAATTGTGCCTCTTAGTGAGTCGGCGGATAGCCAAGTCTGCCGAATGTTGCCCTCTGCAGCCTGTACAGGTCCTGGAAGCCCTCGGGGGTCTCGGGCGTGTAATTACCGGGGTGACTCCGATCCCTGGTTCTGCCCATCTTCACGGTGTCGATGCCCTTCCATTTCCAATATTCACTGTGACCGTCAGCGTAAGCGAAGGTTGTCCCATCCCCGTGTCGGACCGTCGGATCGTCCCACCATGTCTCCTGCACGTAGTGGACCGCATAGCTGTAGGACGTCGCCCAGCCTTCGTCAACAAATACGATCCTGTTGGCGGGGGCAGGATTGCTGATCTGCATCCTATTCTTGACCCACAGGCACACGCCGTCTTCGGTCTTCGGCGCCCGCCTGCCACCGACTTCTATATATGTTCCTTCAGGGGGATTACCGTTCATAGAGTGCACGATAGCATAGGCCAGCATCTCTCCCCTGTAACCTGTCGGGCAACTGTAGAGCTTCAGGTTCTTGCAGTACGGCCACAACGCCCCGACTTTTATTTGCTCTATCTGTTGGGCTTCCGGAAGCTGTTCGCCACTGGCGTAATTGGCGGCCCAACAGACGCCCACCCAGGGCTGTTCATTTGGATGTCTGGCATCGGTGGGACCTCCAAAATGGCCTGCTGCGCCGTTGACAATCTTGTCATCGTTATCGTCGGCGTACATGATCCACGCAAGTCCGAGTTGTTTGAGATGGCTCAGACAGACCGCCCGCTTACCCTGCTCTCTTGCGCGGTGCAGCGACGGCATTAATATCGCCATCAAGACTGCGATAATTGCAATGACCACAAGGAGCTCAATAAGCGTGAATGCCCTTCGCTTACCCATGTCGCAACCTCTCGGTATCTTCAATTCAAAAGCGACAACCAAAAGAGAAAGATATGTTCCGAACGTCCAGGAATCAAGGGGGAGTATCCCCAATGTGCCCTGCAGATACAGTCCTTCAGATTGCCCCTGTCGTTTCGACCCGGTCTTTATCGAAAGCATGAGTGCTCAGATCAAACGCCTCATTCTCCGGCCGCTTCAAGGCGCACGTTATCCAAACCAATCCACGTTTCCCCGGAACTTGCATTGGAAAACTCGACGCCAATTCTGTGGCCGACCGATTCCGGAGTGTCTTTGGCTGAAAAGGACAGCGCATATTCCTGCATTGCATCAGTAAGCGTCGCTTCACTGGAGACAAGAGAAGCCCTTGTGCCGTTGTCATCATAATAGAGAGTCATCGCCAAAGTTGTGGCGGCCCAGGTAATCCTTGCATCCACTTTCAGCTCGAAAATATCGCCTTCGGCAATCGTATGGCCTGTCAACTGCCAAACAGATGGATCGCTGCTCATAAGATAAGCGGTCCAGTCTCCATCAGTGGGCGTAAATCCGGTTTCCACGCCTGAGTCGGCACAGGGTCCGTCAGTGCTCCAGCCGGGGACATTGTCAAAGCCCTTCTGCTTTTCCGTGCCGGGCAGCTCGAAACTGGAGTTTTCTACTGCCACCGATTCCGGGCCTGATTGCTCCGGCTTGTTCAGTCGAATATCATCGAAGTACATCTTGCCGGAACCACCCGCCTTCACATTGTCTTTGTCTCCCAAGCCAATCGAGATCGTATTGACGTTAGTCAGATCAATACCCTGGTCGGCGAACGCCTGTAACGGGATAATCCACTCGGTCCATTCTGCCGCTTGCGGCGCATCCGGATTGTCATGATAGACCGCCGCGGTGCCGTTCAGAGCGACAAACATCTGCTCTGAAGCGTTAGTCGGACCTCCGCGGAACCACAGCGACAATTCCGCAACGCCTTCCTCGGTCCAATCGCGCGGATAAACCAAGGTCAGTGTTGCCTCGGAATACTTGAGGTTGTTGTCGTAGAAATACGGCATCGCCTGGGCTCCACCGTGAACTACAGTCCGCTCGGCATAAGGAGGAAGCTCGTTGCCGACGAGCGCTCCGTTTGTCGTGGTTCCAAAACCATCTATCCACGACTCAAATATCCTGTTGCTGCCGGGATCCGGAGGGTCGATATCATTGTAGGACTCGAAATCATCCACCAAAATGAAGTCGGCCGTCGTAAAGCTCCAGACAAGACCTTTGACCGTGCCTGTGCTATATACTGCATCGACGCGCCAGTAGTAGTCGCTGTGCCACGCGAGTTTTCCGGGGTCATAGCTCTCAGAACCAAGGGCTTTGTTGCCTTTGAACTCCGGCGAAGCCGTGTTGGCGCTGCGTACGGCCTCTTTGTCCGACCCGAAGTATATCTCGTGTGAAGCGGCACTATCTGCAGGTGTCCAGCCAAGTTTTGCAATCATTTGCACGTCCGCAGCCCCGTTGGCCGGCTGCGGGTTGCCCACGGCGCCGGGAGTTGTGAAGGTCCAGACCTGGCCTTTGTATGTGGCGACCGCGTCAAACTCATCGACTCGCCAGTAATAAACCTTCTCCGGTTCAAGGGGGCCCGGGCTATAAGTCGTCGTTCCCTGCGGCAGTCCACCGGTTGCGTTGTTTACCTCGTCGTAATTGTCGCCGAAATATACAGTGTGCAACTTTGCACCGAAGCCACCCGTCCAGCTAAGTACGGCGTTCGGATCCACAAATTCAGCGCCGTCAGCCGGGTCGGGGCTATATGCGGTCTTGGGTGGAACCGTGAAGCTCCAGACATCGCCTTTGTGTTTTGTGCCGTCGGCCTCGACCTCATCGATTCGCCAGTAGTAGGTCGTGCCCGGAACGAGGCCGTCGGGGTAAGGAAATCCGGGAAAACCGACGACGAAGTACGTCGCGCCCTGGTTGCCTCGGAATGTGTCGCCTGTTCCGTTGTTCACCTCGTCAAAATCCTCACCGAAGTAGATATCATGTGATACTGCGGCCTCATCCGGCGACCAACTGAGATTTGCCCATGTGTCCGTATGGTAGGCGCCGTCGGCCGGGTTGGGATTGTACGCCACTCCGGTCCACGCGGCGGCTAACGTGGTCTTGCCTGGGTTTGTGAGGTCGTAGTCCAGCAGGATCCGGCCGCCTCCGTCGTAAGCGGTGATTTGGCCGGCGTCAATAAAGCCCTGGATTGTCGCGGTCAGATCGCCTTCCAGGATCAATTTGCCATCGCCGACGTCTATCATGCCGGTGGGGGACATTCTGAGGCCGCCGCCGACGTTGAAAATACCGCCATGAAGGAATAGCTCTCCTTCCTTTCCGGTGGCCGTTGGAATGATCAATTCCCCGACGGTGACCGTACCTCCGGTCATGATCCACGTACCCGAACCACCTCCCCATCCGAGTTCGAATTCATTGCCAACCGTTATGGTACCGCCGCTCATATTAAACGTGCCGTGCGAATTGGCTCCGTCACCCCACCAGACGTAGTCTGTCAGTTCAAGGGTCCCTCCGGTCATCGTCATCGTGGGCTCTCCCGCCGCCTCACAAGACAAGCCGTTGACCTTCGCATCGATTCCATCCTGAATAACCGGGCCGTTTGGCGCTTTTGCGTACGGCACATCTATAAACACATTGTCGGCAACGTTTGGGACCTTGTTGAATTCCCAGTTCGTCGGAGTACTCCAAAGGTTGTTGCCGCCGCCTCTCCAGTGAACATCTGCAGCGTTGCCAACAGAGCCAATCATTAAAACAAGGCAGATCAGGTAGGCTGTTTTCTTGCACATAATTAATCCTCCTTCAAAATGAAACAATATGTGACAATTCCTATGTTCATGAAATTTCTCCACGGCAGTCTCATTGCGATCTGCCGCTACTTCCATCCGCCAAAGCGCTGAGACTGAAAGCTGGAGAAAAATCCTGTCTTCAAAACACGCAGTTGCGATGGTCCTGGATGTCGTCCATCTCTCATTGTTACATGCCTCCAGAGAAGCCGCCTGCCGGAGAATCGAGAATGTGCAGGCCGTTCCTATAATATATCTACCATATTAGCCGTCCCCGCGTCAAGCAGAAACTCGAAAAGGTATGCGCCTGCTCTCTATGTTGATCGCTGTTTACGGCCCAAAATCCGACATTTTGGCCTCAATCCTGACTTGTCAGTAATCGTGTAAAGTCGTCAGCTCTCAGCTTGGCCAGGCTCTCGACGATAACATCTGCTCTTGTCAACGCCGCCCGGTCCCTGGTGGTCGTAACTGCCACGACGGCCATTCCGGCGGCTTTGGCGGCATCGACTCCCTGAACCGCATCCTCCACAACCACGCAGCGGTCCGGCGGCAGAGCAAGTTTCCGGGCGGCTTTGAGAAACGTGTCCGGTGCGGGCTTGCCGGCGGTGACTTCCTCACCTGCGACGCAGGCATCGAAGTAGCCGCGGACTTGCACACGTTCCAAAACGAGATCCAAGTTGGCTCTCGGTGCCGAAGAGCCGACTGCCAGGAGAAAACCGTTGTCCTTCAAGTCATCGAGCAATCTCTGTGCTCCACCCGAGAGGGTCAATTGGTCTGCGACAAGTTCCCGGTAGCGCTGCTCCTTCCAATCGCCGAGCCGGTCAATCTCATCCTGGGGGGCTTCTCGGCCGAGCAGCATGGGGATTATCTGGTAGTTCTGCATCCCGAACGTGCTGTAGAAGAACTCATCCGACATGTTGAAACCTTCCTTTTCGGCCAGGTCGTACCAGGATTGTTTGTGGGCCCAGCCGGTGTCAACCAGCACGCCGTCCATGTCAAAGATAACGCCTTTGTGGTTATTGGCTGAATCCATACGCTTCAGTACCTCGATCATCTGTAGAGAATCCATCGTGGAAATTCTCTGTTTGTCAGATGTTCGATTGTAGCCATTGCATGAATCAAGTCAAGAATGGAGAGATTATGTGCAGTTGCTTGACTTGGCGTGCAAATCTTAAGACAATTCTGTTTGTTAGCGTTTCTATATACCGGTTTGCAGCATAGAAAGAGGGCCAGAAAGTGCGAAGTAGTATTGCGGCGGTATTACTATTGGGAGTCTGTATCAGTTGCGGCCAGCCCAAACATGCAACGGCCGGAGCGGTTGGACAGAACGCTCGAAGACAATTGCGGGATATCGTAGGCGTCACGCACGTCGATGGTAAGTACTATCTGACCGAGGAAGATTTCCTGAACGAGGGGGCCGGCCAGATTCTGGCTTTGGGCTCAAGGGTGATCAAGGTCTGGTTTCATAACCCGCGGAAGTCATACTCATTCAATTCGCAATGGCCGGACATGGATAGTCTGGTGGACATCGCGAAGTCACCTTATTTCAGAAAACTCTTCGACAAGCCTTTTACCACGTACATCATGATGTGCTTTTCGACGGGGAGAGATGCCGCGTATTGGAGACATGGCATTACCGACGAGCAAAAGCTGGATGAGCAGCGGCAGTTTTATGAACTGGCGAAGTATCTGCTGATTACGTACAAGGGAACGGGTAAAACTTTCATCCTGCAGCACTGGGAAGGAGACTGGCTTATTCGCGGCAATTACGACAGGAACGCCGACCCGACGCCGGAAGCGGTAGATGGAATGGTTGAGTGGCTAAATGCCCGGCAGGCGGGGGTCACTCAGGCCAGAGAAGAAGTTGGCCAAGATGGCGTTCGGGTCTATCACGCGGCCGAGGTTAACCGCGTCGTCGCCTCCATGAAAGAGGGCAAGCCTAATCTTGTGAACAAAGTGTTGCCTCGTACGAAGCTTGATCTGGTTTCGTATTCGGCCTGGGATTCGACGGCCGAATATTCGGATAATCCACAGGTGTTGCGCGAGGCGCTGGATTACATAGCGACAAATATGCCCGACAGTCCCGACTTCGGGAATCGCAATGTTTACGTGGGCGAGTTCGGCATGCCGGAGAACAAATTCCCGGCCGAGAGGATCCGAAAAGTGATTCCTGGGGTAGTAGAAACTGCTCTCGACTGGGGATGTCCCTACATAGTCTATTGGCAACTGTACTGCAATGAGCTGCAGGATCCCAAACAAACATCGCCAGTAAGCAGCAACGATACCGTCCGTGGTTTCTGGCTGATACGCCCGGACGGCTCAAAGGCCTGGACATGGGACTATTTCCACGGGCTGCTGAATTCAGGCGAGAACAAGATGCCCTGACATTCGAGCCGCATCATGTTTGCAGCAGGAAGTGAAGCTCAGTTCAGAATGTAATAATACACCAGCGACGAATAATTGGCCGGCGTATCGTTATGATTGCCGTGTTCGGTGGAAATTGTTATCGATTTTTCAAAGTGAATCTTACCCGGCCAGAAACGATAGACGGTAGTTGACCCGTTTACCTGCCCGAAGACGTCGATCAGGCCTTCCGTCTTCGGCTGACCGAACAGGGGCAGGGAGTAAGGATTTGTCAGCCAGAAAGTGGACCAGCCGCCCTGGTATTCATCTTCGTGGCCCGTGCCGTGGAAGCGGGGCTTTTCTTCGCCGTCGATGTAGATGCGCATGTCGCCTTCCCACCAGCGTTTTCTGTCGGGCTTGACGGGTTCTACTGTCATAACCTGCCCGACGACCGCGCCGGTACCTTTATAGTCGAACAGGACATAGTCTTCGGTTTCGACTATAGGCCAGGCCTTGTTGTACCTGGCGCCGAAGTATCCGATTCTTGCACCCATTTGTTCTCTCGGCAATTGGTGCGTGTAACCGATCTCGCAGAAGAATTCTCCGCCGGATTCATAACTCCTGTTCATAAGCGTTATTCGTATGGCCTTCCTGAAGGGAATCGGGAAATAGCAGTAATACGTTCCGGAACTCGACATGCCCACGAACAGACCCCTGACATCAGCTTCGCCGAGCCCGGATCCGAAGAACGGACCGATGGGCACATCCACCGCGGGCTGCGCCTGGTTGTCATAGAAAATCCTCAGGAAAATATGGTTAAGATTATAAGCACTCGGGGCGTAGAGAGGATTTATCCTGATGTATTGCACTGTCCCGGCATCGTCCGATGAAAAGAGTTCTTCTTCCGGATTTTCTCCGCGCGCCGCGGCGGCGAGTAAGATAGTCTTGCGAGTTTCCTGCATGTCTTCGACGGTTGGTTTCGGATCGCTGCCGCAGCGTTGAAAGATGTTTATCAGCCGTGAATAATCCTGCCGGTCAGTCCAGGATGCCGGCGAGATGTTCTTATAGAGTTGATAATAGATGTTGTAGAAGCCGACGGTCTTTTCCGTTGTGATTTTGAGATGTTTGGCGAACGGCACCGGCGCCGAGCAGCTAAAGCCTCCACTGGATATGAAAGAGTGAGTCACCAGCGGATAGATGAAAGGCCGGTGTTGGCCGTTGAAGAATTCCACTGCTTCGCATTCGATCCGCGGGTCCGTCTCGCCGTCGAAGTAGAACCGTATCTTGCCCCAGTGCAAATTGCGCCCGCTGCCGGTAAACCAGAAGTTGTAAATGCACCCGGGGCCGTCTTGCTCAAATATGACGTGCTCGCCTTTATCATCGATGTATAATTGAGAGTACGTCCCTCGAAAACCGTCGTCGTTGCCGCCCGTGCGATCGTAGCTGGAAAGGTAAAATGAATCGACGTTGTGATATATCTGCGGCAACAATGACAAATCGCCATAGAATTCCAACCCGGCCGGCTGACCATGAACACTGCAGATAAACGCAATTGAGAAGGCGATGACAATCGAGATTCTTTTGCACATGTTTCACCTGTCATTTTATATTTTGGCGTGCTTGTTTACTTATTTGACTTTACTGAGCCCCAGCATACCAAATCCAGCCCCAAGTGCAACCAGTCTTGTTGTTCTCAGTGTGGAGTTCTCTGAAATTTCCGGGCAAAAACAGCTTGTTCAAATTTACAAAATGGATAAGATGATTTCGGCCAAGCTCGTGGTTTCTGGAATAGTTGTTGCCAAGACAAATTTGTGGGAGATTCAGCATTCGTTTGTATGCCTCGTAACACAGGCAAGAAAGGAGAACAGCTTATGAATCGTTCTGTGAGCTTCAAATGTTTTGTTTGTCTGATTGAGTTGGTTTGTTCGGCGAGTTGTCTTTGGGCTAAGTCTTTTATGGGCCAGTACAGAGGGACGTTCTATCCCGACAATAAGGTCACGATGAATGCGACCGCCCAGGTTGTGGACGAGGGCCAGGGCGACTATCGTGTTGTCATTCATGCCGACTCGGACGAGCCCGCGCAGGACGGTGCCCACATTGAAATATACGGCAGGGAGTTCGGCCCTGATAAAGTGTATCTTTCATCGCGTGCCGGCGGGTACGACTGGCGCGGGCAGATCGAGAACGGGCACCTGACTGCCGCGAGTGGCTACGGACAACACTTTGAGTTGGATATGATAGAAAGCAAATCACCCCGGGCGGGCGCTAAACCTCCGCAGGGGGCCGTTGTTTTGCTCCCCTTCGAGCCCCGAGTCAAGCCGGATACGAGTGGATGGATAAATCCCGAATGGAAGGCCCTGGACAATGGCGTCATGCAGTGTGCTCCCCGCAAAGGATCGAATAAGACCAAACAGGAGTTCACCGACATCAAGCAACTCCACGTCGAATTCAAGCTTCCGCTCGAACCTAACGGGCGCGGTCAGGGCCGGGCCAACAGCGGTGTGTATGTGCTCGATGCGTATGAGGTGCAGATACTGGATTCGTTCGGGCTTGTGCACACTTCCGGCGATTGCGGCGGTATTTACAATCTCGCCCGCGCCAAAGTCAACGCGTGCCTGCCCCCGGAAACATGGCAGACGTATGATATTACTTTCCGCGCGCCCCGGTTGGACGAAAATGGCAAAGCGAAAGAGTTGCCGCGAATTACCGTGATTCATAACGGCGTGAAAATCCATGACAACCTGGAAATTCCGGGTTCGAGACATCGAGCCAAAGGCCCTATTCAGCTTCAGGACCATGGGCATGACATCCAGTTCAGGAATATCTGGCTCGTTGAGGGACAATGAACCCTATGTGGTGGAAAGACTTCAGAATTGCCCGTTGAGAGTTACTTCCACTGGCTGCTTTTTCACCGGCGTCCATTATTCCTTCATCTCGACAAGGCTAAGGTCGAAGCTGGTTTCCTGATCGGCGTTGGCGACCGCGACGGCGAAGATATTTGTTCCTTTTCTTAAGGAGCCGATTTCGTCCGGTCGCAACGGGATATAGCTGATCCTGCTCTTCTGTTCCGGCCTTGCGTTCATCCGTATCTGGCGCAGGAGCGTACCATTGAGGTAAACGTGACAGTCCTGCCGGCCGGTGACACACAATACAGGCCTTTGCGGGCCGGCGTTCAGCTCGAAATGTTTGCGGGCATAGATGACCTTTGCCGCTACCTTTGTCCCGGTAGCGTTTGTTGCCAGGTTGATGTGCCCGAACGGCGCCGGGCCTCGCTTCCACGCCGAATCGTCAAAGTCCGCAGTCACCCAGACACCGGCAAAGTCCATCGAGCCGGCTTTGCCCTTCTTCTTTGGCTTGATGATTGTCTCTTCGGTGTATTTCCACTGTTGGCTTGGAGCCAGAAGCGTAACCAGTTCCGGGGGATTGTAGAGCCTTGCGTGCATTCGCCGGAGTTGTTCCGGAGCGATCTTCGAGATCTTGCGGTCATAGGTAAGCCAGCCGTTTAACTCGTGTTCCACGTCGGTTATCTGGGTATAAACGACTGCGTTACACCCGGCGCCGGCGTTGAGACAGAGCAGTCCTTGAATCCAGAATTCATAGCCGTCTCGCATGGCGGCCGGCGTGCCGAAGGTCATACGGCCCAATTCGTTCGCGTAATCGACTGTTTCACTTGGCTCGGTGCCGTACCACGAGTGGCCTCTGATTGCGAGGTTGTGCCCGCCGGTTTCGCCCAGCAGGACGGCTCGGCCGTCGGCGTCGTCCTGTGGGACTACCGCGGGGTAGAATGTGTAGTCGTGGACGTCGTAAATATCTCCGCAGTTCTCGTCCTTCCAGCCGCTGGCGTTCGTGACCAGGCGAGCCGGGTCGATCTGCTTTACCCATTGCGTATAACTTAGGGTCTCATGCTGGCTCCAGCCTTCATTGAACACCACCCACTTGATAATCGATGGGTGGTTGTACAGCCAGTCGATAATGGCCTCGAATTCGGTGCGCCACTGCTTCGCCGCCGCATCGTCAACGCTCTGGCCATACTTGGGCATACAAATCATGTCCTGCCAGACCAGCAGGCCGAGCTTGTCCGCCCAATAGTACCAGCGTTCCGGGTGCGCCTTGACGTGGACTCGCACCATGTTGCAGCCGATCTTCTTGAGATACTCGACGTCATATTTCGCCGCCTCGTCCGTCGGAGGTGTGAGAATTCCGTCGGGCCAGTAGCCCTGGTCGAGCGGGCCGAACTGAAAAATCGGTTTGTTGTTGAGGTGGATGCGCGCGAAACCGTCTGCGGCATTCTTGACTTCAACTTTGCGCATGCCGAAGTAGCTGCTTACCTGATCGATAGGCCGGCCGTTTTGCTTCAAGGTCACTCTAAGGTCATAAAGGAAGGGTCGATCCGGCGACCACAGTTTGGGATTCTTCAAACGCAGGTGCATCAACTGGCCGGCAAAGCCGATGGCCTCTCCGGCGAGCCGCTCGCCGTCAAAAGCCTCTGCGGAGACGACGAGGTCCTCTGTCGGGCTCGATGGCTCGATCGTCAAATGCAAGGTCCCCGTATCGATGTCCGGAACCATCTTCAAATCAGCTATGTGAGGGCCGGCGAGCGGTTCCAGCCACACGGTCTGCCATATCCCTCCCGTGGGCTGATAGCGGAAGCCCTTGCGATTCTCCGGCATAATCTGTTTGCCAATCGCCTGGCATTGCTGCTCGGTTGCGTCCCAGACGCACACGAGAAGCTCGTTGTCGCGGTCCTTGAGATTATCGGTGATATCGAAACTGAACGGATCATAGCCGCCGCGGTGTTGGCCGACGCGCCTGCCGTTGATATAGACACCGGTTTCCCAGTCGCTGGCCTGGAAATGCAGCAGAATGTGTTTGCCCTTCCAGCTTGCCGGAATAGAGAAGGTACGGCGATACCACAACCGCTCATTTGGCCGCAGGATATGCTTGACGCCTGAGAGGGCCGAATCTATCGCGAAGGGAACGAGGATCTTTCCCTGCCAGAGTTCGGGAGGTCGGCCCTCGGTCATCGTCTGCTTAGTTATCAATCCCTGGACCGGAGTAAAGTCAACCGGTTCGACCGCATAATCCCAAAGGCCGTTTAGGTTCAGCCACTCGTCGCGGACCATTTGAGGCCGTGGGTACTCCGGCCACGCATTTTCCGGACCAACATCCCTGGCCCACGGGGTATAAAGTGGGTTGTCCGGCAGTTTCCATGCATCGGCGCCAAGGCCGGTCGCCGCCAGAGATAGCACGGCAAGAAGTACTGCCAGGCATTTATTCTTTTGTCTCGCCATCATTTGTTTCCTTTTCGCGTTTCGACAAGCCGAGCACTGCATGGGCCGCACTCAGCCATCTGAGGGTAGAATCCATAGTAATCTGCCACCCGGCGGCTGTCAATCCGGTTTCGGGCCGCGTTGCCCGTCGACTGAAGTGTGTGTTGACAGGGCCTGCGTTTGTTGTTCCAATAGTGGCGGGGCGGTAGTAGCCGCTCAATAAACTTTTGAGTCCCGACTAACGAGAGTTTTTGGACTGTTTGGCGCAAAAGGCCATAGCAGGGTCATGTTGTCGGAATCCTTATTGAGAGACAAGAGATGCCGGAGTTTGACAGGCAAAAATTTGAAGAATGCTGGAAGGCCACGGAGATAATCAGGGAATACCAGCGTGTGCTCTTCACGTTTGGAGATATGGAGCTGCCCTACGTACTGATTGCCGAACATAGCCGATTCAGGGATAGAACCGTTATAAGAAAAGGCGTCGTCCTGCTTCAGAGGCCCCACATAGTGTTACCCCCGTACTATGGCGGACTGGAGTTCGAGGAAGGTTTTGAGCACGCTGACGCCATTCCGCCGGAAGCGGTTTTTTTGCTCAGAGCCATGCAATTGCCATACTCCCAGATGAGCAATAGGCCCGTTGCTGAGGAGCAGGTGGAATACGGCAGCCTTCAGAACGTACTGGACAGACTGAGTAGTGAAATGGATAGCAGGGAGGACATGGAAACAGGTCTGATAAAAGGTGTCCTCAATGGGGCGGATGTTTCGTTGATGAGGTATTCGATGGGACTGGCGATCAAGTCGGCTCCTGAGAATGTTAAGGAATTCTTCGACCACCAGAGGAGGCGAAGGGGAGAGCCTATCAGGCCCGATGAAAGGATAACGGACGAAGACATAAGAAGGCTTTTCGAGTAGATGTTCTCCGTCCGCTGCATATAACCTTTGCGTTGCTTGTTATCGGTCTTTTCGGCCGGCCGTCCACCGGGTCATTTCACCAATATAATCAACTGTCACGCCTTTTCTGCGTGATAATTTTGCCCTTATATGGTACAATAATATAGAGATGGTATGGAAGATGAGAAGAACCAGCTTACACAATTTGAACCGGGTGTGGTGTGCTCGGCTGTTTGTCGCGGTTATGTCTGTGACGTCGGTCGTTGGGGCGGGGCAGTCCGACTGGCAGCGGCAGGACGTAGATTGGCGTATGACCGGCGGCGACCGCGTGAGAGCTGTCCGGTACCCGGAGACGGAGCAACCAACCTTGTTCAACGAAGAGACGGCAAGCCGCACGGAAGTTGTGCGCAAGCTGATCGTGCCGGAGTCTTTGCGTTCTGCTTACACGTCCTTCGGTTTGCTGTCGGTTCCGGAGGTGATGGCGAACGTGATTGACTCGCCTCCGATAGCCGGGTTCATACCTTATATTGCCGTTACCGTCACGGACGAGCGTTCAGATGATATTGACTGGGTGGCCGAAGCGCATACATCCGTTGTCGGCAGATATCTGACTGCCAGCCCGGAAACGAATTTCTTAGTCGGTCTGTTCGACACAGGCGCCGGTTTTCACCTGATGGGTTATGCTGCTGCGACCAGAACGGGCATTTACGCCGCCGATCTGCTTACACCGAACATCGTCGAGATCATCGGTGCGACGAACTCGGCCCTGGCCAGGGTGAGCCAGCCGTTGGCCGTATTTATTGATGGACTCGGAGCGGTTGACCCGAACGGGATGACTCTGGATGCCTCAAACATGGTTGGCCAGAGCAACGTCTCCATCGTTGTAGGCGAAGAGCCGGCGCCGGATCAGCCTGATTTGCCGACCGCCATAGGCTCGCCCATGAGTGTTAACTTCGTGACTGTTATCAACAACGACCGGCAGATGACCGTTACCTATGACGGCGATGACTATACGTCGCCGGACATACGTTTTTACAGTCACGACGATATCAGGATACCTGAATTCTCGAACCGGGTGCCTCTGAGCCTGATTCCTGCCGGCGCGTTCAACGTCCAATACATTCCCGACCTCGACGCTATCATGGACTTTACTTTCCAGCCGGGCCAGCCGTCCATAATCGTCGGAAACTCGGCTCAGAGCCTGTTTTTTGTGGAAAGTGTGGACCTGTATGACGAGGGCCATAGTGCAATCGACAAGAATCGTCTTATGCTGGACACCGGCGCGCAAATCACCGTAATCAGCTCAGCTATCGGCTCTCGACTCGGCCTGAACCCGGCCAAGGCGGATTTTGAGGTTGAAATCGAGGATGCAACCGGAGAAATCACAATCAAGCCCGGCTTTTATCTCGATTCACTCGAAATACCGGGGCTCGGCGATTGGCTGCAGTTTACAAACGTTCCTGTGATACTTCTCGACGTTGCCTCGCCGGAAGGCGGCACGCTTGAAGGCATAATCGGTACGAACCTGTTTACGGAATTCAACCTGGTTCTGCGCGGTGGCGGGTTGTTTGGCCAGGATCCTCCGTCCCTGGGGTTCGAGCGGATTGCGGCCGGCCTTATTGCCGATATCGCGCCGGACGGCGGCGACGGAGTCGTTGACTATCTGGACTTCGCCGCGTTTGCCGCGGCCTGGCACTCCACCCCGGACGCTGCCAATTGGAATCCGAAAGCCGACATGGCGCCGCAAGCAAGTCCCGACGGTATAGTTGATTTCCTCGACCTTGCGGTATTCACGGAATTCTGGCTTGCCGAGACGGCGCCTTAACTGTAACAAACTTGGCCGGGCTGCATGTTGTCATATCAATTCCTTGCTCCTCGGGCAAGGCAACTGTTTGACATCATTTCGTTTTGTGAATATCATTCATAAGCTTCTGATTCGTTTACTGCTTTTCAGGATAGCCGAATGGGATTCGTTCTGGACCTGCTTTACTTGTTGGCCGCCGCGGCCTATAGCCCGGTTGTCGTATATCGAGCCGTCAAACATAACCGCTATCGTAGCGGTTGGGGCCAGCGGTTCGGCAGGATACGGCGCCGAAGTTCCGCAAAGAAATGTATCTGGCTTCACGCCGTAAGCGTGGGAGAGGTGAATGCGGCCAAGACCGTTGTCGAAGAGCTTGAGAAGCGGTTCGGTGATTTCGAGATTGTAATCAGCACGACGACCGATACCGGCTTTGCCCGCGCGACCGGTCTTTTCAGGAAAAAGCACGAGGTATTTTATTTCCCGTTTGATTTTTCTTTGGTCATGCGCCGTGCGTTTAGCAATATTCGCCCGGCGCTCTGCCTGCTTATGGAACTGGAAGTATGGCCCAATTTCATCAGCGCAGCGCATCGGCGAAACATTCCCGTTGTTGTGGTCAACGGCAGGATAAGCCCTAAGAGCTTTTCCGGATACAAAAGGATAAGGCCCTTCGTTAAGGGAGTCTTCCAAAAGGTTAGTCTTGTTCTTGCCCAAACAGACGAATACGCTCAGCGTTTCAGGGAAATTGGTACTAACAGTGAAAACGTAGTCGTCACCGGTTCATTGAAGTATGATACAGCACAAATCACCGGTAAGGTTGAAGGTACCGATGTTCTAGCGGCTAAACTGGGTATCCACGATGAAAGGCTGTGGGTAGCGGGTGCTACCGGTCCGGGAGAAGAAGATATCTTGCTCGATGTGTTCAAGCAGTTAATACAACCGGGTCAATTTGAGGACCTGCGGCTTGTAATCGTCCCGAGGAAACCCGAAAGGTTCGATGAAGTCGCCCAGGCAATAACCGAGGCGGGTTTCGAGTTTGTCCGCTACAGTCGGATCAAGAATGCCGACGGCGAGTGCCCGGAAAGGGTACCTGTGATACTCGGCGACACGATGGGCGATCTGCGAAAATTCTATTGTCTCGCAAGCGTTATCTTCGTTGGACGCTCGCTGGTTCCGATGGGCGGCTCCGACATGATTGAGGCTGCGGCCCTCGGCAA